>NZ_CP083351.1:367854-735709 GCF_020035535.1 Ensifer adhaerens
TCGTCCCCGTCGCCTGGATCGATTGGCCGCTGGGGCTGACTTCCGGCAAATACGATGCGGTGATCTCGAATGTCGGCGTCACCGAACAGCGCAAGGAAAAGTTCGATTTTTCCACTTATCGACAGGGCCTGCATGGCTTCTTCGTAAAATCCGATAGCGGCATCACGTTGATCAAGGAGCCGAAGGATGCGGCGGGTCTCAGGATCATTGTCGGCGCCGGCACCAACCAGGAACGCATTCTCCTGAAATGGAGCGACGAGAATGTCGCTGCGGGCCGCAAGCCGCTGGAGCTGCAATATTACGACGACGAGGCCACGAGCCTCGTGGCACTCGCCTCCGGGCGGGCCGACGTCATCGTCCAGCCGCATGCGCAACTCGTGTTCATCGCCGCCCGCGACAACAACATCAAACGTGTCGGCACCTTGAGCGCTGGCTGGCCGGAGCGTTCGGACGTGGCGATCACCACACGCAAGGGCAGCGGGCTCGCCAACGCTCTGACGATCGCCACCAATGGCCTGATCGAGGATGGCACCTACGGCAAGGTTCTGGAACGTTGGCACCTCCAGGAAGAAGCCTTGCCGAAATCCGAAACCAACCCGCCCGGTCTGCCGAAATTCTAGGGAACGCTCGCGTGACGCAAAAAAAGATATCGATCGGCCGTATCGGCTTCCTGAGCCCCGGCAACTACCCCGCCGACGATCCGCTCGACGGACTAGAAAAGACGCTGGCGCTCCTGCAATATGGCGAGGCATTGGGCTTTGCCAGCGCCTGGGTGCGCCAGAGACACTTGGAGCCCGGCATATCCTCGGCCGCGGCCTTTCTTGCAGCTGCAACCCAGAGAACCAGCCGCATCGAGCTCGGCACCGCGGTTATTCCGATCGGCTACGAAAGCCCCTACCGGCTTGCCGAGGATCTCTCCACGGTCGATGTGCTTTCGCGGGGCCGTCTGAACATCGGCCTCAGCGCCGGACGTCCTCTGCATGCCGACCTGATCGGGCGCCTCGTCTTCGACGATGGCTGGGAGAGCTTCGACTTTACCCACGCGCGTGTGCTGCGCTTTGTCGAGAATCTGCGCGGCCAGCCGATCGGCGATGACGACACCTTCATCAAGACTCCCTTCGGCCCGCAGCGCCCCCGGCTTCAACCACATGCGAAGGGTTTGACCGAACGTATCTGGTACGGCGGCGGCTCTCTGAAATCCGCGGGCTGGGCCGGTCGCAGCGGCCTCAATCTCCTGATCGGCAACGTGACGACCGGGGAGGGGACCGACGATTTCTTCGTAGCGCAGCGGCGCCAGCTCGAGACCTATCGCGCGGCGGGCGGCGAGGACAAAAGAGTGGCGTTGGGCCGGGTGATCGTCCCGCTCGATGGTGCTGACGCGAACACGCGCAGGCGCTATCTGGATTATGCTGCAGGGCGCACGCAACGAACGCTGACGCCCCAGGGTGAACGACGAACGCTTTATGCCCGCGACCTCGTCGGCACCTCGGAGGAGATTCTCGAACGGTTATTCACGGACCCGATCCTGCCGCATGTGCACGAACTGAGGCTCGAGCTTCCCTACGAATTCGAAGACGACGACTACCGCCAGATCGTCCATGACTTCGTTACCCGCATCGCTCCGGAACTCGGGTGGTCCCCGGCCGATCAAAGGGCAGCCTAGCAAGGCGGGAGATGCAGCCGATGCGGATGGAATGGCAGACAGGAACGCAGCAATGACAACGACGATCGACTACTTCTTCTCCATCGGCTCGCCCTGGTCCCATATCGGTTTTGGCAGCCTCGTCGACCTTGCGACACGTCATGGGGCTAAGATCAGGCCCTATTTGACCACCATTGTCGAAGAAAACGGGGGCATCTTCTCGCGAAAGCGGCCGGATGCACGCCGTGCCTATGGGGCACGTGACCTCAAGCGATGGGCCAATGTACGCGGTAAATCACTGCTTTTGGAAAACCGGCCGGCGCTCGGCGACCCGACGTCTGCGTCGCTGATTGTGATTGCCGCCTTTCTCGACGGGGAGGACTGGATCGGTCTCACAAGTGCGCTGCAACATGCTTTCTGGGCCGAGGCCAGGGACATTGGCAGTCCGGATGTGCGTGAAGCGATCGCGCGGACCGCGGGTCTTGACGGCGCGGCCCTCGTCCGGCGCGAAGCGGATGAGGACGTCAAGGCAAAATGGGCAGACGATCGCAATCACGCCGTCGCGAGCGGCGTGTTCGGCTTTCCGACCTACCGCTATGATGGGGAGCTCTATTGGGGACAGGACAACCTGTTCTTCCTGGAGCGCCATCTGGGTGGTGACCGGCCATAGCTTCTCGATCGTTCTCAGTCTTCCAAAGAGCATGCGACATGAATGACAAAACAAATGCCAGCGCCAAGCCAGGTCCGCAGACACAGTTGATCAAGGCGGGATATGACCCGGCCAGTCAGCGCGGCTTTATAAATCCACCGGTCGTCCACGGGTCGACGGTGCTTTTTCCCGATGCGCATACGATGGAAACGCACGGGCAGAAGTACACCTACGGCACGCGCGGCACGCCTACGACCGACGCACTGTGCGACGCGGTCAACGAACTGGAGGGGGCGGCCGGCACGATCCTTGTTCCTTCCGGACTTGCCGCGGTCACCGTGCCGCTGCTCGCCTATCTCTCTCCAGGAGATCATGCGCTGATCGTCGATTCCGTCTATGGCAATGTCCGCCAGTTCTGCGACCACATGCTGGCGCGCCTCAACATCGAAGTGGACTATTATGACCCTTCGCTGGGTGCAGACATCGAGCTGCTTTTCAAGTCCAATACCCGCCTTGTTCACACGGAAGCGCCAGGCTCCAACACCTTCGAGATCCAGGATATTCCCGCTATCGTTGCTGTGGCTCACCGTCGTGGGGCGATCGTCACGATGGACAACACCTGGGCGACGCCCATCTATTTCAGGCCGCTCGACTTCGGGGTCGATGTTTCCATCCAGGCATCCACCAAATATCCGGCCGGCCATGCCGACATCCTGTTCGGAACGGTGTCGGCGAATGTCGAACACTGGCCGCGCTTGAAGGAGGTAAACGGGTTGCTTGGTCTTTGTGCTGCGCCCGACGATGCCTATCAGGTTTTGCGCGGGCTGCGGACGCTCGGAATTCGGCTTGAGCGACATCAGGCGAGCGCCCTTGAGATTGCCAATTGGCTCGAAGGTCGCGACGACGTTGCACGCGTACTTCATCCCGCCCTTCCGAGTTTTCCCGGCCATGCCCTGTGGAAACGTGATTTCAAGGGCGCCAGCGGCGTCTTTTCCTTTGTACTTCGCGCCGAGCATGAGGATCGGTTCAAAATGAAAGCACAAGGCTTTTTGGAGGCCTTGTCGATATTCGGCTTGGGATATTCCTGGGGCGGATTTGCTACGCTCGCGCTTCATGTCAATCTTGACGAGCGCAAGGTGACGCCCGTGCCGACCGGCGGGCCGGTCCTGCGCCTGCAAATCGGGTTGGAGGATGTTGACGACCTCAAGGCGGACCTGGAGCGGGCGCTTTCGGCTACTCGAGCGGCCTAGAGCTGGGTGTGCGAGGGGCATGCCAAGAGATGCGGGCGGAGAACGCCGAGCTTAGCAAGCGGCTTGGTCTTTCCTAATGGGTTCGGTGATTGCCCGCCGATCGGAGCGTGCAGGATTCGGGTGGCTTAGAGCTCAGCGCAATGGGTGCCGGCGCCACCGCGTGAGATGAGGCGCACGATGTAGTCGCCGTGGAAATACCTGGCCGGTTGACGTCCTTGGGCCGGACAGCCAACGAGGCTGCATGACCGGCAGAAGCCGAGCCTTCGAAGCGGTGCGAGCGCGACGATCGACCGGCCGGACACGCCGGCAGACCCGCCGGGAACATTGTCGACCCGGTCGAAATAGTCGAGCAGATGTATGCGGCCGCGCGCTGACGGCCGCGCGTGGGAACGGGCACAATCAGCGCAATCGAGAAACGTGCAGCTGCGCGTCATCAAGCTTAAGCGCCAAGTCGGTTCGTGGTTAAAGCGGTTCAGCGGAAGGAAGCGCCCGTCGTCGTGCCGTCGCCCGCGACGTTGCCCCGACGCTCTGCGCGCTGGCCGGCCGACATTGGTCGATGATCTTCTTGGCGGTCCCGCTTGGGACGATCAGGCCGCTGATGCGGCGGGCGTACGGGTCAAGATCGCCAAGCCGCGATCTGGGTTTTGATGTATCTAGTTGACATCAACATCGTCTGTAAAGCGTGGCCCGGCGCGCTGCAGACGGTGTCCTGGCTACGCTCCGTTGATCCGCTCAGCATCCACTGAGTGCCTTCATCATCGGCGATATCATGCACGGCATCACCCAAAAAAGAGAGGTCGGAACCGAAGACCGCCGTGCACCTCACCGAATGGTGCCAAGCTGCCCACGATCACGGCGACCGCTTTTTGCCGACAACAGACCAAATCGCGATCGAATGGCGCCGCATCGCGACGATCCTCGCCTTTGATCGCGTTCTGTCGTGATTGCCGGTCCTAGGCCAAACCAACGATGGCTCCGTACACAATGCCGAGGAGCGCGCATGCGGCAAGAACCGTGAGCGTGCCGACCTTGAAGCGGAAGACGGCTATAACAGCGCCGACCGTAAGCGCCAGCGAGGGAATGTTGACGGAGCTAAACACCGGAACATCGACGGTCATTCCAAATGCACGCATTTCATAGAGCGTCCCAAACAACACATGCAGCGCAAACCAGACGGCGAGGTTCAGGATCACGCCAACGACCGCCGCAGTGATCGCCGCAAGCGCCGCGGCGAGAGCCTTGTTGCTGCGCATCTTCTCCATGAAAGGCGCGCCGAGAAATATCCAGAGGAAGCACGGAACGAACGTCACCCATGTCGTGAGCAATCCGCCAAGCGTACCTGCCAGCAAAGGATGCAGCGATCCCGGCATGCGGTAAGCGCCCATGAAGCCGACGAACTGCGTAACCATGATCAACGGACCAGGCGTGGTTTCGGCCATCGCCAGACCGTCCAACATCTCGCCCGGCTTCAGCCAGTGATAGTGCTCGACCGCCTGCTGAGCGACATAGGAAAGAACGGCATAGGCGCCACCGAAAGTGACCATGGCCATCTTGGAAAAGAACACGCCGATGGCGGTGAAGACACTGGCTTCTCCCAGGAACAGCAGAAGCAACAGGAGGGGCCCGCCCCACAGCAAAACTCCCCAGGCCGCGACCTTCAGAAGCCAGGACCGCTTGAGCAGAGCATGTTCGGGGATTCCTTCACCAAGGGCGCTGTCGGTATCGGCAACGTACTTGCCTGCGAACTTGCCGTGTCCGCCGCTGGCCAGGAATGCCTCCCAACCCAACCGACCGCCAACATACCCGATCAGTCCTGCGGCAAAGACGACGAGCGGGAACGGCGCGCGGAAGAACGCGAGCGCCATGAACGCAGCCGCGGCCAGGCCGACCATGACCTTGTTCCTGAGGGCGCGGCGACCAATCCGAAGAACCGCCTCAAGGACGATCGCCAGCACCGCGGCCTTAAGGCCGAAGAACAGCGCCTCGACGGGACCGACATTGCCGAACAGGGCATAGATCCAACTCAGTGCCATGATGGCCAAGGCGCCCGGCAGCACAAACAGGGTTCCGGCCACCAAGCCGCCCTTGGTCTTATGCAGCAGCCATCCGATATAGATCGCCAGCTGCTGGGCTTCGGGACCGGGAAGGAGCGTGCAATAATTCAGCGCGTGCAGGAACCGGGTTTCGCCTATCCAGCGTTTCTCCTCGACGATGATCCGGTGCATGACGGCAATCTGCCCGGCAGGGCCTCCGAAGCTAAGCGCCGCGACACGCGCCCAGACGCGAACCGCCTCGCCGAACGGGATTCCGTGCGACGGTACGTCGGCTGGCTTCGCCTCGCGGTGGTGGAGAGCTTCCGTATCATGCATCTGCTGTCGTCCGTGCTATGCGCGTGTCGCGCGGAAATATTCATAGAGATTGTCGAGGACCGATCCACCCTGAGCGATCCGCTGTTCGTCCTGCGTGTTGGAGGCGCAAATCCCGGCGATCAGGCTGGCGATGCCGCTGGTCTCCTCGCGCGCAAACTTCGCGTCCTTCAAGTCGATGTCGTGCACGATCTCCGAGAGGGTATGCAGGGCCGGATCTGTAATGGCGGCCCTCGTCAGGAGAACTTCGAAGCTGCAGCGATCGCCCTCATGCGTGATCTCGCCTTCAAACATGTCGAAGCGGATTTCGCCCGGATTGGGGACGTAGCCTTTGCCGGGTACGAAGCGAATGGCGGCATCCGGATCGATGAAGCGGCGGATGAGCCAACTACACGCGATACGGTCGACATGGACGCCCTCGCGAGTAACCCAGACGCGACCTTTCAGATCATCCGGGCTCTCCACCGGGTTTTTCGGTCCTTCTTCGGCCACGTCCACGTCCTCTACCAGATTATGTTCCAAATCCGCGACGGCGGTCTCGGCCTTTACTCGTGCGGCCGCGCCGAAAAAGTCGATCGCCACGATATCCGCCAGTCGCCGACGGAGACGGCCGACGGACGCCCGCAATTCCGCCTTGTCAGCGGCCTTGTCTGCCGCTTCCAGCGTTGCGGCGAGCGCGCGTGCTTCGCTCGATACCGCCTCGTAGGCTTCATCCCGCGCGACATCGAACATCGCGCGCGCCTGAGCGTCCGACAACCCGTCAATCAGTCTGGCCTCGCAGAGCATGGCCTCGCCTCCGCCCTCCACGATTTCTTTCAGGAGCCATTCGAAATCTTCCTGGGTCTCGGCGTTCCCGGGAAGAGCGTAAACGGTGCTCTTGACCGCAACCGCACCGACGCGCTGCAGCCGCCGCCAGATTTTCACGCGGAAGTACGCTGGCTTGCTGGGCAATTGATGGATCAATAGCAACCAGCGCTGCGCCGTCGTCTCGTCTCTCATATAGAAACCGTATCATCAAGATTCCAAAATGCAACGCTTGTATCATTTTGCTATCCCTCCGGGGAACATATCGGCCCCTTTGAACCCCGACCAGTCCTTTGCTGGTCTGGCGCGGCTTGAGGAATTGTCCGAACAGCTGCTGACGAGTGACTACGAGAGCCACCGCGGCGGGTGCGGCCCGACGTCTGAATTGATCGAGCGTCGGCGGGACCAACGGGACTGGTGGACCGACGGGGCTGGGGCAGCCTGGTCTTCGACTGAAACGGGAGTTGTTCCTCGCCGCAACCTTCGTCGATCCTTCACGAAATTAACTTCGACGGTTTTGACGGCTCAGGCGATGCGGGCGGCGGTCTTGCCGCCGCCCGCGTTGGGACGATGAGCTTGCAAGGAGACGCCGATCGTCGTCTATTGCTTCTAAGGATTCCAGGTTCGCCGCGAGGCCTTTGAAGAGTTGCACCGCCGCGGCCGAGGCGCGGAGGTGGTCCTCCACCGATTGCGGGCTTCCAAGAGGTCGACTAGGGCAAAGTGGGAAGCGGCGCCTTACAGTGAACGGGCTGCTGGCGGGTCGCGGGAGACACATAGCTGCACCGGACTAAGCTGCGTGGTGGCAATAAATTCCCAAAGGTGGCCGAATGAGGATTAGGTATTCCTAAAAGTCGACATCGGACGTCATCTCTTTGCGTTGTGATAGTCCATCAGATTGATAGCTTATCCGTTAAACAATGGAGGTCGACATGAATTCGAATAAACTTTCTGGAATGATCAAACTGGCGTTTGTCGTGGCAAGCCTGCACCTGGGCTCAGTCGGCCTGGCGGCTGCAGACACAACGATCCTGAACGTCTCCTATGATCCCACCCGCGAGCTCTACAAGGATTTCAACGCTGCTTTCGCGAAGAAGTGGAAGGCTGATACCGGGGAAACGGTCACGGTACAGGCGTCCCATGGCGGCTCGGGCAAACAGGCCCGAGCCGTTATCGACGGCCTTGATGCCGACGTGGTGACGCTGGCACTCGAGGCCGACATCGACGCCATTGCCAAGGAGAGCGGCAAGATACCCGCCGACTGGAAAAAGCGTCTGGAAAATGGCAGCGCCCCCTATACCTCAACAATCGTTTTCCTGGTCCGCAAAGGTAACCCAAAAGGCATCAAGGATTGGGGAGACCTCGTGAAAGAAGGTATCCAGGTCATCACGCCCAACCCGAAAACATCGGGCGGTGCGCGCTGGAATTTTCTGGCGGCATGGGCCTGGGCCCGCGGCGCCAACAACGGTGACGATGCGAAGGCGCAGGAATATGTGACACAGCTTTTCAAACACGTGCCAGTGCTGGATACGGGTGCGCGCGGCGCGACGACCACCTTCGTTCAGCGTGGACTTGGCGACGTATTGCTGGCCTGGGAGAACGAAGCGTATCTTTCACTTGAAGAACTCGGACCTGACAAATTTGAGATCGTCACCCCATCGGTCTCGATCAAGGCTGAGCCGCCGGTTGCTCTCGTGGACGGAAACGTTGACAAGAAGGGTACCCGGAAGGTGGCCGAGGCCTACCTCCAATACCTTTACAGCGATGTCGGCCAGAAGATTGCCGCCAAGCACTTTTATCGGCCGTTCAAGCCCGAACTTGCCGATCCCGCGGACATTAAGCGCTTTGCGGATGTAAAGCTCATCACGATCGACGAGTTCGGCGGCTGGAAGGAAGCTCAGCCGAAATTCTTCGCCGACGGGGGCGTCTTCGATCAGATCTACAAGCCCGCACAGTAACATGTGCCCTCTGGCATGGCTGCGAGGGATCTTTGACAGCCGAGCGTCGTCCCCAACTTGGGTCCGACGCTCGGCGACATTGCAGGATCAGGCCCCGGGTGCCGCAAAGTCGTCGCGACGCTGATGCCAAGCCGGTTTGCGCATTCTGTTCCGTTCGGGTCCATCCACGTCGTGAATGGCTACAACGATCTTACGAACATTCTCATCTCGCGCGTCCAGTTTCGCAAAAAAGCTGAAAGCGTTAAGCTGATTTGTTGGCGGCTTACATGAAAGCGGTGTGCCAGTCGCACCTTGTCAACGAATCCCAACTACGGTGGTGGATGATGACCGTGCCCAGCTCGTGGTCAATTCGTGACGTTCTGGAGCTTAAATGCAAGCCGATGACAGCGGACCAACCCTAGCTCAAGGCCTAGTGAGGCTTGGCACGCTCTTAGCAGTAACCGCGATTGGCGGCTACTTCCTCTGGAGCTTGTTCAGTGAGAACGCGGCTTTAAAACGGCTTGCGACTACCGCAAAAAACTTTCGTTACACGCAAAGTTGTGATGTCGAAGGGCGCCCCGTCTCCTCTGGCGTATCCAACTGCATTGATCTGAACCATTACGTCTTTGTCTACGGTCCCGTGATGACAGCGCTCCGCAGAGACTGCACGGGAAAGCCGGAAAAGATACTCTTCTTCGAGAAGGGGGAAGTCGCTCGGACCGAGATAAATCGCGTTGAGAAGTTGCTGCGATTCCGCGAGCAGAACGGAACGAATTCCCCCTGCGGATTGTATCGTTAGGAAAGCCAAGTAACAGACCTAGGCGCTCCAAGTATTCCATGGAAGGAGCCCTACAATTTGGCTTTGCTTATGGCCTTTCACGATCGACAGCCTCGTGCGACTGTTCAATCCTTAGAGAAACCGTCGGTCGTCCGAATCTTCAATTAACTCCCACCACGGAAGGATGCTTACATGGATGTTCGAATCGAAGGTCTGAGCAAAGTTTGACCGCGCTCGCGTGTTTGCGGGTGAATTGGTTGCGTTGCTCGGCTCCTCGGGCTCAGGAAAGACGACGTTACTCCGTCTGACCGCCCGCCTGGAAAACCCAACGGGCGGTGCCTGTGTTCTTTAGCGCCGAAGACGCTTCGCAGAAGACCGTGCAAGAGAGAAAGATAGGATTTATCTTGCATCACCCTCTTTCGGCACAAACGTGGCCTTTGGACCAAAGGTTCGCCGCTCAGACAAGAGGGCGCCTCCAGAAGAGTTTTGCAACCGGCGCCAGGCCCGCACCCGCTGGATCCTCTCGACGGAGTCGCTGCCACAAGCTGTTCGAGGCGGCACAAGCTTGACGCTGGCCGAGTACAATCTGGACCGGCAGCGGCGCAATGCCCGGACCCACACGCTCCATTACCCGCGGCGCTGGAAGTACGCCATTTTGGGCAAGTCCTTGCTGAACTGCGAAATTCCGCCATTCACGCCTTGAGTTGAACGGCAAGGCTAAAGGCACCGTTTAGAGCCGCTCCAGCTTCACGCGTGCCACCCTGACAGGAGCGTTCTTTTTCACGAAACGGTCAGGAAAGAGTGTCCCATTTCTTTAATCCATAAATTTTATAGAGAATTATTGGGCCAAATTGGAGGATCCCATGTCCGCGCTTCGGCTCGTAAGTCTCACCGGCAGTTTCAATCGCCCATCCAAGACACGCGCTCTTGCGGATCATATCGCTTCGCTGGTTGAGGCACGATACGCTGTCGAGAGCGAACTCTATGATCTCAATGACGTCGGGCCGTCGCTTGGGAGGGCGCTCTGGCGCAAGGATCTCGATCGGCAGGCATCAGATGTTGTTAATGCAGTCATCTCCGCCGATGTGCTGCTTGTCGGCTCGCCGACATACAAGGGCTCCTATCCAGGTCTGTTCAAACATCTGATCGACCTGATCGATCCTCTCGAGCTCAGGGGCAAGCCCGTGATCCTGACCGCGACAGGCGGCGGCGATCGGCATGCCCTGGTGGTCGAGCATCAGTTGCGTCCGCTCTTCGGCTTCTTCAGTGCCCGCACACTTCCGACGGCGATCTATGCGGCGGACGTCGATTTCAGGGACTATCAGGTCGCGCCGTCGCGCTTGGCCGCACGCTTTGAAGATCTGCTGTCCGATCTCGGCGATGTCCTGCCGAAGCGTGAGAAGAGCGTTGGCTATGCCGCTTAAGGCCTTCGAAAACGGGCCCGTCGCCCGAACGCGAAGGAGTAGCGCAAAACGTCAGTGATTTACTGGAGAATAACGCGCTGCCCTCCTTGAGTGAAGAGGGCCGCTGCAGCCCCCCCACCCGGCCTGGAGAGGAAGGAGCCAACCGATGACGCTTTCGCCCGCCCACTCCCCGCAACCGCAGCGGGGCGCCGCCCTTGCCAAAATCGCGATCGTTGGACGCGGTTTTACCGGTCTCATGGTCGCGATCGCTTTGCTGCGGGCGTTCAAGCGACCCTTTCATCTCGTCATGTACGATCCGTTTCCAAAGATCGACGGCGCCGAGAGTGGGCGGCCGTCATCGACCCTCTTGAACAGCCGTGTTCGGGACTTGTCGATTGACCCGTCATTGCGCGACGACTTCAAGCAATGGCTCGAGACAAACGATCGATTGCCCGACCAGTCGGGTGAGGGGGATGCCGATCAATGTCCAATTGGCAGCCGGTTGCGATGGCTGTCGTAGATAGGCTTCACATGCCGCTTGAACCGGCGACGCTCCTCCGGAGTCAGCGCTTGCCAAAGGTCATGCGCGCGCAAGCGGAAGTCATTCATGATGCCTTGCCAGCCAGAACCTTCCGCAGCCGCCTTGCTCGCCGCCTCCCGCAGGTAGCGGAAGGCACCGCGAAGCGTTTTAGGGAACGGCTGGCTGGACGACGTGATACCAACTGCCCAGGGCGTATGGGGTTGCGGCAGAAACCCGGATGCCGAGATCAATGTCACATGAGACGCCTCGCCAGCCGCCAGCAACCGCAATGCGCGGTCAACGGCATGGATCCCTCCGCCAATCACCAGCGCGTCGCGAACTGCAGTTTGGCTATCGTCAACGCCGGCGCAACTGCGCAAGCCGTAACCGGTCGCCAGGAACACCGCGTCGAAGCGAGCCTGCTCACCCTCACCTGAGAGAAGCGACAATCCACCCTGCGCATGACGGCCAATTGCCGCTACACTGTCGGCGCGGACCTGGACCATGACGTCGACGCGTTCTCGCAGCGCTTCGGAGAACCGCTGATAGACATAGGTGCTGAAAACCTCGCCTGCCACAAATGCGTTTATGAACGTTTGCGTCAGGCGATCGAAAGTGGAGCAATAACCGTGCGCAAGGGCAGAGTGGAGCGCATCGCCACCAATGGCGTGCTTCTGTCCACCGCGGCGGGTTTGCAGGTTCTGCCTGCAGAGCAAACGATCGATTGTCGTATCCGCCTGATCGATGCGGATTCTCTTCTTCTGCGTTCGCTTGTCTCGGCCAATCTTGCTAAGCGAGACGAACTCGACATTGGCATCTTCGTCGACCGAAGCGGTCGGGCGCTGGTCGACCCGGAAACCTTCGAGGGCGTATTTGCAATGGGACCGCTCGGGCTCGGTAGCCTTCCCGACATTGACCTCATTCCGGAAATCGTCAATCAGGCGCATGTAGCAGCCGACGTGCTTGGAGCATGGGTTGATGGCCGCCAGGAAGCGCCTGGAACGGCTACATGGGCCACGCAAGCTTAAGACGCTTTGGCCGCATCCGCCATTTGAGCCGTCGGCACTTCGGTCTCTTGCGCGGCCGGTCTTTGCTGATCTCTTCCCTTCGTGTGCCTCTGAGATAACGGAGGCTCGTTTGCAATATAATGCAGAATTCCGGCTCAAGCGTGCACCCTGCGGCTTGTTCTCAGCCGCCTGAGGTTGTGCGCGGTCCGGATGCAGATGAATTCCGACGGATCGGAAATGGCCCTATGTCTAGGCTCGCAAGGCCACCCCCGCATGGACCAACGGGCCCGCCGTGAAGGGACGAAGGTCCACATTGGTACCCACATCATCACCGGCTGCATACCGTTGAAGTCGGTTTTGCGGAACACCCACCGGGGTCGTGGTTTCTGCTCAGTCGGGCTTGAAGCCGATCACCATCGAGTCCGGTCCCAGCAACGGCTCGACGCGCGTAGAGACGAAGCCGGCGTCGCGCATCCAGGCTTGGCAGTCGGCGCCGGTGTAGTCGAACCCGCCGCGGGTCTCGATCAGCATGTTCAGGCTCATCAGCAGGCCGAAGGCGTTCAAGCGGCGGTCGTCGTCGATGACGGCATCGTAGACGATTAGGGCCCCGCCGTTCGGCAGTGCGGCGAACGCTTTTTCCACAAGCTTCCTTTTCTCGGCCAGATCCCAGTCGTGCAGGATGTGCCCCATCACGATCACATCCGCATTCGGCAGCGGGTTGTCGAAGAAGTTGCCGCTTTGAAAGCGGATGCGGTCCGCGAGGCCCTGCCGGTTGACGAATTCCTCGAAGATCGGCTGCACGGAGGGCAGGTCAAAGCCGATGGCCTTAAGATGCGGATGGGCGCGCGCGACCACCACTGGCACCATCCCTTGCGCCGCCCCCACATCGGCGAAGGTCGTGTATTTCGACCAGTCGAACTTGGCGGCGATCGCCTGCGCCGCACCAGCGCTGATCCCGCTCATGGCCTCGAGGAACCCGCGCAACCGTGCCGGTTCCGCATAAATCGCGGCGAAAAAGTCCTCGCTGTGCTTGGCTTCGTTCTGCGGCTCTCCGGTGCGCAGGGCTTCCGTCAACGAGCCCCAGAAACCGTAGAGCCGGGCATTGGCCATTTCGAGGATGCCGCCGATATAGGAGGGTTTTGCCTTGTCGAGGAAGAGGTCCGTATCAGGGGCATTGCGATAGCGGCCCTCCTCACGTTCGAGCAGCCTCAGGGCCACCAGGGTGTCGAGGAAGTCGCGGGCCGCGCGGGGATGCAGTTTCAACCTGGTTTGCAGGTCGGATAGGTTGGCCGGGCCGGTTGCGAGCGCGGTGAAGACGCCGAGCTCGACCGCGCTGAGCACGGCTTTGGAGGCCCAGAATCCCATGCTGAGCTGCATGATGTTGTCCGGTGTCGTTGCGCCCATCGCTCGTCTCCTCATGGATCGTGTCGTCAAACGGCATCCGGGATTGGCGCAAAAACCGAGGCGGTCCGGCAGCGCTGGCAAGTCGAGGACGTTCCGTCTCGTCGAGGCACTTAGTCGGCAAAAATAGAGCGTTTTGCCAGAGGCCGCAATTAATCAAGAAGCGCTAGGTAAGGGCTCTTCGGCCACCTCATTTATGACAGGAGTTGTAGCCCGCTTCTGTCAGGAGTGGAGTCCGTAACCATGCCGCACGACATCGAGCGACGCCCTCGGCGGCATGGCGGTGAGGTTTCGAAGGGTAGGGGCTCAGCCTTCATCACTAATGGATGGTAGCGTGCCGGGTCGTCGCAAAAGGTGGTCGAAGGCAGTCCCCTGCAGCTCGTCGCTCTTATCCCGGCTAGGACTTGCCCCAAGAAATGGTCAGTTCTTGGGGCGTTGGATCGTTGTCGTATCAAATCCATAGGCGGTGATATGTTAACGTGTCATTGTTTGCTTGCCAGCATAGCTAAGGTGGTATGTTTGCAGATCAATCGAACGAAATATGAGCCGTTAAGGTTTCAAAATGGCCAGTGAATTGTTGCAAGAAATCGGCAATCTTTTGCGCGATGCGCGAAAAGCTGCCCATCTGACCCAGGTGGCTGATCTCGCCGGGATATCGAGGCCCCGGTACCGTGATATCGAGAAAGGGACCGCGGCGGCGCGCGCCACAACGCTCATCAATATCGCTCGCGCAGTTGGTCTCGAACTGATACTCGTTCCTCAAGCAATGGTGCCCGCGATCAGGGCGCTTTCGCGACCTATGGAGGACGATGACCTGCCGGCCTTTGCACCGGAACCTGATAGGGAGCGATGATGGCAGCGACCTAACGCCCGCGAGCTCGTCGAAAAGTCGAATTTTGAGGGGATCCCGGAAGAACTTTCTACGTTGGCGGATGGCAAGGTGTTGCTGGTCAGACGCTTCGACAGGGCCGAAGGCGGCGCGCGTATTCATATTGAGGACTTCGCACAGGTCTTCGGTGTCTACCCTTCGCGCAAGTACGACGGTGCGGCTTACCACGATATCGCGAGTGCACTGAACGTCGCTGTCTCGCAAGCCGCCGCCCTGGAGTTTGTCCGCCGGCTGACAATGGCTGTGCTCACGGGCAACGGAGATATGCATCTGAAGAACTGGTCGATCATTTATCCCGAAGACGGAAACACCCCAGCGTTGGCTCCTGTTTATGATGTGCTTTCGACCATCCCTTATATTCCCGCTGATGCGATGGCGCTTTCGTTGGGCGGCGAACGAGCGCTTAAGGCCCTCTCGGCCCCACGATGGAAATCTTTCGCAAACCGGGCTCGCCTTCCCGAGCCTGCAACCCTGCGGGCCGTCACCGAAACGGTCGAACTCGTCAATGAGCGCTGGTGGACATTGCCGGAACGCGACGCTGTTCCGACGGCTGTGCTGGAGAGGATCGATGCTCACATTAAGGTTGTGACGCCTCTCCTTGATAGGGGTCAAGGTCATATGATGGGGGGAAAACCGATACGAATGCCAGCTCTTGCCGGAAAAGGGGGATGGGCGGTCTGTTTCCGTTTTCTGCTTGGAAAGTCTCATGATGTATCGACACGGCTTGAGGCTGTCAGTTGCAGATAGCCTGGAGCTTGGCGAGAGGAAGAGGCTGGTTCGCTTCACCCTATATCGGTGAGGATGTCTGCGCTGATTTTTGTATGCCTCCTCGCTGAGCGGTGAGCATGCGTTCGTCAGGCCCGACCCTCACCTCTCTAGTCGGCAACGCTTGAGAGAAAATCCGTTCGCTCGGCTGCGCTCGCAACGAACACCGCCTTCAGGCGTTCAGCGGCAGGAGAAAGGCTGTGTTGACGGCGCTGCAACAGGGAAACGTCGCGCATGACGAGGGGCTCGACCAGGTCGACGGTCGTGACACGCACGGCGGAGGCGAGCTGGCTGGAGTTTTCCGGCAATACCGCGACCCCCATGCCCGCGGCGATCATGCTGATTGCGGTCGTTGAGAAACGCACTTCGTATTTTGGCCGGAAGTTTGGAACGACACGGATCAGGTTGTGCTCGACGATGTTGCGCAGCGGGTTGGCGGCCGCCAGCGTGATGAGGGTTTCCCCCTGCAGTTCCGCCCAGCGCACCGATTTGCGCTTGGCAAAGCGGTGATCCTCCCGGCAGACCAGCATCAGCTTGTCGCGCAGCAACGGGGTTGCGGTGATCTCCGGATCCTCCTGCGACAGCGTCCCGACGGCAATGTCGACCTCGTTGCGCTTGAGCGCGGGGGTGATCTGTTCCTCCGGCATGTCGCGGATGTTGACGGAGATCTCCGGGTACATGCGCAAGAACCGCGCGATGATCGGCGGCACGATGGTAGCGGCAAGAACGATCGCCGCAGCGATCGTCACCTGGCCGCGCTTCAAGGAAGCGTTGTCGCGCACGTCCCCGACCGCAAGCTCCAGGTCCTTGAGGATCTTTCGTGCCTGCGGCAGAAACTCCTCACCGACGAGGGTAAGGGAGACCATGCGCGTGTGTCTGTCGAAGAGGCGCACCCCGATCTCCGATTCCAGGTCGCGGATAAGAATACTGACCGCTGACTGGGTAAGATGGAGGTTTCGCGCGGCCAGATTGAACTGGCCGAGCTCGGCGACCGCTATGAAGGCCCTGAGTTGCCGCAGGGTTATGTTCATCGATGCGCGGCCTCCTGTTGTCGAACTTTCATCAAAGCCTGCCGCGTCTACTCTTGTCTACCCCGCAAGTGCTGGTTGCTCTTTGTTGCCGGCCATCAGCAGGCCGAGTTCGTCGAGGCGGCTGCGGTCCGGCGGCAATTCGCCAAGGATTTCGCCGTGAAACATCACGAGGATGCGATCGCAAATCGCAAAGAGCTCCTCAAGTTCGGTGGAAATCAAGAGGATGGCCCGGCCGTTGTCGCGTTGCTTCAACATCTCCTCCATCACGAACTCCATCGCGCCGATGTCAATACCGCGGGCAAGCTGGTTGACGAGGATGAAATCCGGATTGCGCGCCAGTTCCCGCGCGACCACCAGCTTTTGCTGGTTGCCGCCCGACAGGGCACCGATCGGCTGGTCTTCGTCTCGACATTTCACGCGGAAACGCTTGATGAGATCGCGGGTCTGTTCGCCGATTGCCCGTCGGTTCAGCATGCCGCGGGTCGCGAAGGGTTTCTGGTCATAGCGCTGGAGAATGGTGTTCTCGCTGAGCGATAGCGGCATCACGATGCCATGCTTGTGCCGGTCTTCGGGAATGTGGGAGAAGCGCCTGGCATTAATGCGGGCGGGGTCGAGGCCTGTGATGTCTTCGCCATTGAGCATCACGCGGCCGGAACTGATCGGCAAAAGACCGGAAAGCCCGAGCGAAAGCTCCGTCTGGCCATTGCCGGACACACCTGCGATCCCGACGATTTCGCCAGCGCGCACATTGAGACTGACGCCGCGCACGGCGGGCAGGCCAGCCTCGCCGCGGCAGACGAGATTTTCAACCGAAAACACGATGCGACCGGGAGACGAGGGGCTTCGCGGCAGTTCCATGCGGACGTCGCGGCCGACCATCATGCGGGCAAGGTCACGCGCATTGGTCTCGCGCGCATCGATCGTGTGCACGACGCGGCCGTCGCGCATGACGCTGATGCGATTGCTGACGCGCATCACCTCGTCGAGCTTGTGCGAGATAAAGACGACGGTCTTGCCGTCCTTCACGAGGTCACCCATGAGGCACAGCAGTCGGTCGGTCTCCTGCGGCGTAAGAACGGCGGTCGGTTCATCGAGAATCAGCAGATCGACACCGTGGAACAGGGCCTTGAGGATTTCGACACGCTGTTGTTCGCCGACCGAAAGATCCTCAATGCGCGCCTCGGGGCGCACGTCGAGCGCATAGCGGTCGGAAAGGGCGCGGATTGTCTCGTGCACCTTGTTCATGTCATTGATGACGCCAAGCGCCGAGCCCTGGCCGAGGATGTAGTTTTCCGCCACCGTCAGGTTGGGCACCAGCATGAAGTGCTGATGCACCATGCCGATGCGCTGGCGGATCGCTTCCCGAGGGCTGTTGAAGCGCACGGATTGACCCTTGTAGACGATCTCGCCCTCATCGGGGCGCACCATGCCGCAGATCATGCTCATCAGCACGCTCTTGCCCGCGCCGTTTTCGCCGAGCAGCGAATGGATCTCGCCCTCTGTAATTTCCAGTGACACGCCGTCGCTCGCCACAATGGAACCGAAGCGCTTGCGGATATTATCGATGCGCAGGAAAGGAAGCTTGGACATATCCGTTACCTCATCTCGTAGGGCTGGCCGAGTTTGCTCGGTGCGGAGCCCCTGCCGCGGACGACGACGAGCGTGATGATCGTCATGACGTATGGAAGTGCCTGCAGCACCTGGTACGGCACGACGATCGATGCCTGCGCCTGAAGCATGAGCTGCAGCGCATAAAAGAGGCCGAAGAGCAGGGAGACGAAGAAGGCCCCGGTCGGCGACCAGCGCGCGAAAACGACCACTGCAAGCGCGATGAAGCCGCGGCCGGAGGTTATGCCTTCGACAAATTGATTGGAGTGGCCAAGCGTCAGGAACGCGCCTCCAAGCCCGGCAAGGCCGGTGCCGACCAACACCGCCGCGTAGCGGTAGCCAGTCACACTTCTGCCGGCGACGTCCACGGCCTTGGGATGTTCGCCGACCGCTCGAAGGGTAAGGCCGAAGGAGGTGCGGTAAAGCACCAGCGCGGCAAGGACTGTGACGAGGATCGTCGAATAGACGATGAGGTTTTGCCGAAAGAACGCTTCCCCGAGGAAAGGCAGATCGCTGAGGAAGGGGATGCGGACGGGTTGTGCGATTTCGATGCCTTTGCCAGTCGAGACGTAGTAGGTGCGAAAGAGGAAGCCGGTAAGGCCCATGCCAAGCAGGTTCAAAGCCGCACCCACGACGATCTGATCCGCCTTGATGGTGATCGTCAGGAAGGCGAAGATCAGCCCGAACAGCATGCCGCCGGCGATACCTGCTGAGAGCCCGAGGGGAATGTTGCCGGTCGCGGACGCAGCGGCGAAGCCGCAAAACGCACCCATCAGCATCGTACCCTCGAGGCCGATATTGAGCACGCCTGCCCGTTCGGAAAAGACCTCTCCGATCGAGGCGAATATGAGCGGTGTCGCAAGCCTCCAGGCGGCGCCGACAAGCGTCGCGAGAAATGTGCCAAACATCATGTCGTCCATATGAGACCCTTCCGGAATATCGCTAAAGTTTTGTTGTCCCGAAGCGCTCGCGACGCTTGGGGAGTTTCCATGCTTTCAAGCCACTATCCTGAAGAAGTCGCGCAACTTGGCGAAAGCGACGACCGATAGAATGACGATGCCCTGAATGATCAAGACGAGGATCTGCGGGACCTGAGAGTTGATCTGGAGGATTTCCGAGCCCGAGCGAAGCGTCGCGAAGAGACCCCCCGACAGGATCGCCGCCAGTGGATTGTTATTGGCCAGCAGCGCCACCGCGATGCCTTCGAAACCATAGCCGGGGGAGATATTCTGATAGAGCCGACGCGTGACGCCCGCCACCTCGAAGGCCCCGGCAAGGCCGGCGAGCGCACCGCTGATGCAAATCGCGATCATGACGTTTCGCGCGACATTCATGCCGGCATAGCGGGCAGCATGCGGATTGACGCCGACGACGCGCAACGCAAATCCCACGCTGCTCCTTTTGAGGAAGATGGATAGTGCGATCGCCAGGGCCACGGCAACGAGGATGCCGATGTGAAGCCGCATGTCCGTGACGATGCGGGGCGTCCAGGCCTCACGAACGAGCTTTGCGGATTGGGGGTAGGCGGCACTTGCATCGCGCATCGGACCGGTGACGAGGTAGCTCGTCATGATGAGGGCAATGTAGTTGAGCATGATCGTGGTAACGATCTCGCTCGCCTGAAAGCGCACCTTGAGATAGCCCGCGATGCCGGCCCAGGCGGCGCCTGCAAGGGCGCCCGCCAGCATCACGAGCGGCGCGTGCACCCAGACAGACAGACCGTCGATGCTGGTGCCGACGAAGGTGGCGGCGATCGCTCCGACATAGAGTTGACCTTCGGCGCCGATATTCCAGATCGAACAGCGGAAGGCGACACAAAGACCTGCGCCGATCAGGATCAGCGGCGTCGCCTTCAGAAGAATCTCTCCGACCGATCGCATGTCCTGGAAGGAGCCGAAGATCATCACGGTGACGACATCGCTGCCGTTGAAGCCGTTCAGCCAGAGCAGGGCAGCGCCGCAGGCAAGCGCGACGAGGACCGCTGCCAGAGGTGTCACGGTGCTGATCGCAGCCTGAAAGAGCGAGCGGTAGAATGCTTGGGTTGCTTGAGAATTCACGGTCTCGCGCACTCCCTGGTTTACCTGTGCCATGGGTGGGGTCCGGATGTTGGTGTGATGCGGAGGGATGTGTTGCGGCCGGTAAGCCGGCCGCAACCGCAATCGGCTATTGCTCGCCGGTCTTGATTTGCCCGGCGGCGATCTTGGCGCTGATTGCCGTCACCTCGGCTTGGATATCTGCCGGTACCGAGACCGGACCATCGTCTCGGAAGGTGAAAGAGATGACCTTGGGGTCCTTCAGGCCGAAGACCACGTTTTCCTTCGGCGGATTGCCGTCCTTGATCGAGCGCACCACCTCGACCACGCCTTGCGCATAGTCGGCGACGTAGAGGCCGAGGATGTTGTTGGGCGCAACCTCGGTGAAGTCGCTGAAGATCGAGAAGGAGCGCACGTTGGGACCCGATTCTGCGATCGCCTGATAGCCGCCGACCGTCGCACCCGAGGCGTTCGGCACCACGAAGTCAGCGCCTTGGGCGATCATGCTCAGGGCCGCTTCCTTGGCAGCGGTCGTGTCGGTGAAGTTGCCGATATAGGCTTCGCTGATCGGGAAATCCGGGTTGATGCTTCTTGCACCATTCTTGAAGCCTGCGAACGCCTGCTGGATTGGAGGGATTTCCATGCCGCCGACAAGACCGGCCTTGCCGCCCATTTTGGCGGCAATGACGCCCATCAGGTAGAAGGGCTGGCTGGTATCGGTGTTGAGGCCGATGACGTTGCCCTCGTGGATGGCGCTGGAAGAGATCAGGAAGTAGGTGTCCGGATAGTCCTCGGCCACGTCGAGTGCTGCATCCTGGAATTCGAAGCCATGTCCGAGGATGACCTTGTATCCCTGGCTCGCATAGTCGCGAAACGCCTTCTCAAACGATGCCGGGTTCTGCTGCAACTCGACATAGCTGACCTTGGCGCCGAGCTGTTTCTCGACGCCTTTCAGCGCATTGTAGCCGATCCGGTTCCATCCCTCTTCCGAAACGCTGCCGGGGACCAGAAGACCCATCTTGAAATCTTCAGCGCGTGCAAAGTCCTGGCAGAGCGATCCGGCAAGAGCCAGCCCGAGAGTTGATGCAAGCAGCGAACGACGTGAAATTGCGGTGTTCATTTCATTCCTCCCATTAGATTGAAGTTCCAATCCCCCCGGAGCAGCCGTTCCCTTTTATGCGTTCTCCTTCAGGCGGATGTTTTCTGTGATGCTCTGCGAAACCAGCCGCCCGTTCGAAAAGACGAAGGCACGGTCGGGTCCGCCGGCAACCAGCGTGTCGGTATCGACGCAGTCGCTGATGACGAAATCGGCGCGGGCGCCGGCCTTGAGACCGTAATTGCGGCCAAGGCCCATCAGGCGGGCTGGCGCGGTTGTGATCATCTTGTGCGCGGCGGCGAGTTCGTCGCCACGCAGATGTCCGGCAAGCAGCGTCCAACGCGCGATTTCCAGCATGTCCCCCGAACCGGTCGGAACGAACGGGTCCTGGATGTTGTCCGAGGCGGTGGCGATGGTGACGCCGGCGCGATGCAATTCGGCCACGCGCGTCAGTCCGCGCGGGGGCAGCATTTCGTAGTCCCGACCCTGCAGGTAGAGATTTGCCGCCGGCAGCGTCACGACGCCCACATCAAGGGCAAGCAGCCGTTCGGCGATGCGCTGGAATTCACGACGGGGCAGGGCGCTCAGCACCGAAACATGGCTAAAGACCGTGCGGCCCTGCATGCCGAAGCGCTCGACCCGTTCAAGGGCGGCGTCCAGAAGCTGGACACCGGCATTGAGGTGTTCGTCAAGGTGCAGGTCGACCGGCTTTCCGGCCTCCACTGCGGCCGAAAACAAGATGTCGAGATAACGCGGCGGGTCCTGCGAGACGGCGGGTGTTCCACCGACCGCGTCGGCGAGCGCCACCGCGCCGCCTATATTCTTCTCAAGCCAATCGAAATCCTGGCCGGGATGCGGCGTCATGAACGCGACAAGCTGCAAGGTGATGCGGTCTCTATTTGCGTTCCGGATGCCCGCCAGGGTCTCGATACCGTGGAAGCCTGCATCCTTATCGACGTTGATATGGCTGCGGATCGCGGTCGTGCCGCGTGAAAGACAGCGCTCGATCGTGCGGGTCGCGCGCCTGTGAATGTCGTCAGGGCCCGCGGTGCGAGCATATTTCGCGAATGCTTCGCGGGCGCCCTGGAGCGTGCCCGACGGATTGGGCGTGAAGCGAAGCACGCCTGTCTTGTCGAGATGCTGATGCGCATCGACGAAACCCGGTGAAACGAGCGTGCCCGTGATGTCCACGCGGACGCTTGAGGAACTGGTGTCGAGAAAGGGCTCGGCGATGGTGATGCGCCCATCGGCGCCAACGATAATGTCGCTTGGCGACTGCGAACCGTCGTCATGAACGACGGTTCCGCCGGTAAGAGCAAAGGGCTTGCCGGCCGTCAGGCTTTTGAGCGCCGCCGCTGGATTGTCACGTACCATTCGTCCCCACCTTCTTTGTTATGGCGGGAAACTAAGCACGAGCGATTAATTTAAACAAATTCATTATTTCAATTGTTTGATAAAATATCAGCAATAATCGCCGGCGATTGTCTTTCTTTGCGGCATGCATCGTCGATGCAAAAGTCGAGTATAATCAATGGATTATACTCGACTGCAGTTGGTGCGGATCGGCGACGCGCTAAGGAACGCCGCGGAGGTCAGTGCCTGTATTGCGGCTCTTCGGCATCCAGTTGCCGGCGGATGGCGGCAAGATGGGCCTTGGCAGACTGGGGATCGCCTTCGCGCATCTGCCGGTACGCGGCCTCGGCAATTGCCTGGTCGACCGGCGAAACTTTCCTGCCCGTCGACATGGCGAGAACCTGCACCTCGGCTGCTCTTTCGAGGTAGTAGAGATCGTCCCACGCCTCGGCGATCGTGGGCGCCAGCACCAAGACGCCATGGTGCTTCAAGAAAACGATGTCCGCATCGCCTGCCGCCTCGGCAATGCGTGCACCCTCGCGGTGATCAAGTGCCAGCCCGTTGTAATGTTCGTCGACGGCCGTGCGGCCGTAGAATTTGAGTGCTGTCTGGCCTGCCCAGATCAGCGGCGGGCCGTCCGTCATCGAAAGCGCCGTTGCATAGGGCATGTGCGTGTGGAAGGCGACCTTCGCGCGCGGCAGCAGCCGGTGGATCTCGGCGTGGATATAGAAGGCCGTTGCCTCCGGTTCGCCCTCGCCATCGACAACGGTGCCGTTCAAATCGCACACGAGCAACTTTGAAGCCGTTAGTTCGCGAAAGGCATAGCCATAGGGATTGACGATGAAGAGCGTGTCATGGCCGGGGACGACCGCGGAGAAGTGATTGCAGATCCCTTCCTCGAACCCGTTGCGTGCCGCCATGCGGAAACAGGCGGCGAGGTCTTCCTTCGCGGTGCGGATGGCATCGCTGGAAAGGTCGGGATAGTTCGTCCGCGCGGCGTTGGCACGGCCTTTCAGGGAGTGCGCCATCGTTATTGCTCCTGGATTGGCGTGGATGGGGGCGGCGGTTGGCCAAAGGCGTCTTGGACGCCCGCCTCCGCGCACAGGGTCAAGCCGCTGCGCCCTGCCTGCCCGCGGTTGCGCGGTCCAGCAGCGCCACCAGATAACGCTGGAATTTGAGCGCGGTCAATCGGAGCGACTGGCCGATGCCGGACCTGAGTTCTGAACCCATATCGGCCTGAAAGCCTCAATGAACCGATTTTACAAGAAAGTCGCGAAACCGTCGGGCGGCAGGCGACAGCGAGCGTGCGCGCTTCTGGATCAGGCTGACTTCGCGCTTGATATGCGGCTCGGTCGGTGTGCGCACCACAAGGCCCATGGACGTCGCGAGGCGGGTGACGGCCGACGTCATGATCGCGACCCCGAGACCGCCTTCGACCATGCCGATGATCGTCAGCGGCAATGCGACCTCCTGCATTGCCTTTTCGAATGGCAACACGATGCCATTGCGCGCCAGTTCGTTTTCCAGGCGATCGCGGATCGGGTTGCCGCGCTGTGGACCGATCAGCTTGCGGTCGGCGAGATCCGTCCAGCGGATTTCCGCCAGTCTGACCAGCGGATCATCCGGGTGCAGGACCACGAGGAATTCATCGGTGGTGATCCGCGTGCCCATGAGTTCGGTGTCGTCTTCCGGCGCCGTCCCGATGCCGATGTCGACCGAGCCGTTGGCCACCTGTTCCAGGACGGCTTTTTCGGCGACATCGTGCAGTGCGACAGTAATCTCCGGGTAGAGCTTGTTGAAGCCATTGACGAGCTGCGGCAGCATCAGGGCCGCCTGCACCGTTCCAGCCGCGATCGATACCTTGCCGCGCCGCAGCGCGTTCAGTTCGCGCGAGGCCTCCACCATGCCTTCGATGTCTGCCACCGCGCGTGCTGCGACCGGCAGGATGTCCATGCCCGCCTGGGTGAGGCGCAGCAGCCGGGTATGCCGGTCGAAGAGACGCAGATTGAGGTTCTGCTCCAGTTGGCGGACCAACGTACTAACGGCCGATTGCGACGAACCGAGCTTGTCGGCTGCAAGCGTGAACTGGCCGAGATTGGCTACGGTAACGAAGGCCCGAAGCTGCTTTAACGTGATGTCCATGGGAGCTCATTCATTCAATTACTATATGAATAAATATAATTGTGCCGATTGTTAACTGATTTGGCCAGCCGCATGATCCGCGATGTACGGCGTGCGGTGATAACACCATGAGGCCAAGATGCCCCCCACCGCGCCGGAAGCTGTTCGCTGGGAGGAAAGCGAATGTCTAATCCCGATACGACGGATCCTGTCGAAAAGATGTACCCGATCACGAGCCTGATGGCTCTGGGCCTGCAACACGTACTCGTCATGTATGCCGGAGCGGTGGCCGTGCCGCTGATCGTCGGCAGCGCGCTTCAACTGCCCAAGGAACAGATTGCGATGCTCGTCAGCGCGGACCTGTTTTGTTGTGGCATCGTCACCATCATACAGTCGCTCGGCCTGTGGAATGTCGGCATTCGCCTGCCGATCATGATGGGCATTTCGTTCACCGCCGTGCCGTCCATCATCGCAACGGGTACCAATCCCGACCTCGGCATGCCCGGCGTCATTGGTGCCGTCATCGGCTCCGGTGTGTTTACCATCCTGGCCGCTCCGTTCTTCGGGCGCTGGGTACGCTTCTTCCCGCCCGTCGTCACCGGCACGGTCATGCTGGTGATCGGCCTGTCACTGATGCGGGTCGGCGTGAACTGGGCGGCAGGTGGCCAGCCGATGATCAAGGGGCCGGAGGGAATGATCCCGAATCCGGCCTATGGCGCGCCGTTCGCGCTTGCCGTCGCCGCCATCGTGCTTCTGTCGATCCTGCTCCTTACGCGCGTTCTCAAGGGCTTCCTGTCCAACCTTGCGGTGCTGATCGGCATCGGCATCGGTTTCGCCGTCGCCATTGCCGCCGGCAAGGTGGATTTTCATGGCGTCGCGGATGCGGACTGGGTTCGCATCATCCATCCGCTCGCCTTCGGATGGCCGATCTTCGAGTTCTGGTCGATCTTCTCGCTCTGTGCGGTCATGACGGTCATGATGATTGAATCGACCGGCCAGTTCCTCGCAGTCGGAGATATGGCCGGGCGCAAGATCACCCAGGCCGAGCTCACCCGCGGCCTAAGAACCGACGGTGTCGGCAACATTATCGGTGGGCTGCTCAACACCTTCACCTACACGACCTATGCGCAAAATGTCGGCCTGCTGCAGATCACCGGCGTGCTCAGTCGATGGGTGGTGGCGGCGGGTGGTTTCATCCTGATCCTGCTCGGTTCGCTGCCGAAGGTTGCCTTCGTCAGTGCGTCGATCCCGAGCTATGTCGTCGGGGGTGCTGCGATCGTCATGTTCGGCATGGTTTCAGCGACCGGCGTGAAGATCCTGTCCAAGGTGGACTTCGCCGCCAACCGCCGCAATCTCTACATCGTCGCCGTCAGCGTCGGCCTCGCCATGGTGCCTGTTGTCGCCGAAAACATCTTCGTCCAGCTTCCCGCAGCGCTGGAAAAGTTCCTGCACAGCGGCGTGCTCGTCGGAACCTTTGCGGCAGCCCTGCTTAACATCCTGTTCAACGGCGTGCCGGCGAAAGACCCGGACGAGGTCGAGGTCGAAAACAGCGCGCCGGCGCCTGACCCGGCCTGAGAGCCACCAGTCCAGTCCGGCGGCCAACGTGCCGCCGGTGCCCCGAACCCCGCGAGGAATACCATGAGACGCTTCGACTATCATCGGGCGGAAACGCTGGAGCACGCCTCCCGTCTTCTTACCGAACTTGGCGACGACACCTTTCTGTTTAACGGCGGTACGGATCTGCTGGTCGAAATTCGCGAGCGGCTGCGGCGTGTGCGCAACGTCGTCGACATCAAGCAGATCCCCGGCCTGTCCGATATCACCTATGACGAGACGCGCGGGCTGACCTTCGGCGCGCTGGTAAGCGTCGGCCGCCTTGAGCGCCTGCCTCTTGTGCGCGAGCGTTATCCGAACCTTCGCTCTGCGCTCGCTTCGCTCGGCTCCATCCAGGTGCGCAACCGTGCGACCGTTGTTGGCAACGTCTGTCGGGCCTCGCCGTCGGCCGATACCATTCCGCCGCTGATCGCCGATGGCGCTTTCATACACATTTACAGCCGTACCAACATGCGGGTCGTGCCGCTTTCGGAATTCTTCACCGGTGCCGGCAGGACTGTGCTCGAGCGAGGCGAAATCGTCACCGGCATTACGGTTCCGCCGGCCAGCGACAACGCAGGAAAAGCCTATCTCAAGCACGGCCGCCGCAAGGCAATGGAGCTTTCCACCGTCGGCGTTGCCGTCAGCCTCGCCATGGAAGGCAGCGTGTGCAGCAACATCCGCATAGCGCTCGGTGCTGTCGGCGCGACCGTGCTGCGCGCGCCTGAGGCAGAACGCATTCTGCTTGGATCGACACTCGACGCTGCCACGATCAGGTCCGCTGCCCGAAAGGCGATGGAGGAATGCACGCCGATCAGCAACGTGCGCGCCAGCGCCGACTACCGGCGCGATATGGTCGGCGTCCTGACGGGGCGCGCCATCAACCAGGCATTGGAGGCCTTGGCATGAAACGGATAGTCGAGTTCACCGTCAACGGCGAGGAACGGGAGATGGCGGTCGAGACCTGCCGCTCGCTGCTCGATGCGCTGCGCGACGACGTCGGCCTCACCGGCACGAAGAAGGGTTGCGATGTCGGCGATTGCGGGGCGTGCACGGTGCTGGTCGATGGCGAGCCCGTCAACGCCTGTCTGATACTCGCGGTCGAAGTGGAGGGCCGTTCGGTTGAGACCGTCGAAGCGCTCCAGCCAGGCGTCGATACGCTGCACCCGCTGCAGGATGCCTTCATGCGTCATGGCGCCTCGCAATGCGGCTTCTGCACACCGGGCATCTTGATGATGGCCAAGAAGCTGATCGACGACAATCCGCGCCCGACCGATGACGACATCCGCTTCGGTCTTTCCGGCAATATCTGCCGCTGCACCGGCTACACCAAGATTTTCGACGCGATCAAATCCGCCGCGCGCGAGATGGAGGCTGCAAGATCATGAACATGACGACCCCTATCGAACAACGCGATTTCAAGATCGTCGGCAAGAGCGTCAAGCGCGACGACGTGCTCGAAAAGGTGACGGGCGAGGCGCAATATACCGGTGATATCAAGCGGCCCGGCATGCTTCACGGCAAGATCAAGCGTGCGCCCCTGGCCCATGCCCGCATCAAGAGCATCGACGTCAGCAAGGCGCTCGCCTATCCCGGTGTGAAAGCGGTGCTGACGCACGAAAACGTGCCGCGCGTCTTGCATTACGGCTCGCCGCATCCGCGTTCGGCTTCCTGCACCAAGGACCAGTACATCCTCGATGATCACGTGCGTTTCTGGGGTGAGGGCGTCGCCGCAGTCGCGGCGGTCAGCGAGGAGATCGCCGACGAGGCACTCGATCTGATCGAGGTCGAATACGAGCCGCTGCCGGCCGTCTTCGAGCCTGAGGATGCCACCCGGCCAGATGCACCCCTGATCCATGAAGTCGGCCCCGGCGGTAACCTGGTTCTCGATCCGGTACGCGTCAACCGTGGCGATGTCGATGCTGGCTTTGCCGCGGCGGATTTCGTGCTCGAGGGCACCTTTGCCGGTGGACGTCCGCACCCGGCCTATATGGAGCCGAATGTCTGCATTGCCGACTGGGACGGCTCGAACAAGCTCACCTTCTGGACGTCAACGCAGACCTCCTTCATGGTGCGCGGCATCCTTGCCGAAGTGCTCGGACTGCCGCTCACGAAGGTCCGCGTGCTCGTCGACCACATGGGCGGCGGTTTCGGCGCCAAGCAGGATCTCTTCCAGCACGAGTTCCTTTGCGCCTTGCTTGCCAAGGAGACGCGCCGGCCGGTCAAGATGGAATTCACCCGTCGCGAGACCTTCGTCGCCGGGCGCTCGCGCCATCCCTGCAAGATCTGGCTGAAGCAGGGTTTCAAGAACGACGGCACGCTCGTGGCCCGCGACATGAAGCTCGTCTACGATTCCGGCGCCTACGGCTCGCATGGTCCAGGCGTCACAATCGTCGGCACGACGGCGGCGACCTCGCTCTATCGCTGCGACAACGTGCGGCTGGAGGGGCGCTGTGTCTACACCAACACGCCGATCAACGGCGCTTTCCGCGGCTATGGCGTGGTGCAAAGCTACTATGCCCTCGACATCCAGATGGACGAGGCGGCCGAACGGCTCGGCATGGACCCCGCCGAGCTCAAGCTGAAGAACGTGGTGCGCGAGGGCGACATCGCGCCCTCCGGCCACCCCATCATCGGCCACGGGCTCGCGATCTGCTTGAAGCACGGCATTGACGTGCTCGACTGGAAGGCGTTGCGCAACCGCGATCGCACGCCGGATGCCAAGCGTCCGCATATCCGAACGGGATGGGGGGTTGGTTGCGAAATGCATGGGTCGTCGGCCTATCCGGGCATCAAGGAGCAAGGAAACGCCACGGTTAAGATTAACGAGGATGGCACGGTGACATTGCTCACCGGCGCGGCGGGTCTCGGCACGGGCGCCCATACGGCGCTCGCACAGATCGTCGCTGAAGAACTCGGCGTGCGGTTCGAAGACGTCGGCGTCATTCATGGCGATACCGATGTCGTTCCGTGGGATATCGGAGCCTTCGCAAGCCACACCACTTACCTGGTCGGCACCGCCGCGAAGATGGCTGCCGGCAAGGTCCGCGCCGCCGTGCTCGAGCGCGCTGCGATGAAGCTGCAGCTTGCACCCTCTGACCTTGATCTCTCGGAAGGTCGGGTTTTCGTCCTCACCGAGCCCGATCGCGTCATGACGGTTGCCGAGGCAATGGGGCCTTCTCGAGGAATTCCCGCCGCCAACATCGTTGCCAACGGCACCTATGAGCCGACGAAATCCTACTCCTTCGCCGCACATTTCACCGAGGTGGACGTCGACATCGAAACCGGGATCGTCGAGGTCAAGCGTGTCGTGCCGGTGCACGATGTCGGTCGGGTCATCCACCCGATCGCTGCGCAAGGCCAGATTGAGGGTGGTATCCAGCAGGGCATCGGCCACACGCTTACCGAAGACTACGTCATCTGCAAGAAGACCGGCCGGTCGCTGAATGCCGGCCTGGTCGACTACAAGATGCCGCTCTCGATGGACATGCCGGATATCGAAACGATCATTCTGGAAGCCGCGCCCGATCCAGGTGGTCCCTGGGGCGCCAAGGGCGTCGGTGAGGATCCGATCATCGCCATCGGCCCCTCGATCGCCAACGCGATCCATGACGCCGTCGGCGTGCGCTTCCACCACTATCCGATTACTCCGGAAGATATTCTGAAAGCCTTGAGGGAGAAGGGCGAATGAACATCCATATCGAACCTGCGAGCCGGCAGAAGCTCCCGATCACGATCCTCACCGGGTTCCTTGGGTCGGGAAAGACGACGCTGCTCAATTACATTCTCACCGAACGCCACGGTCATCGCATCGCCGTGATTGAAAACGAGTACGGCGAGGTCGACGTCGACAGCGATCTGGTGCTCGCCTCCGACGAGGAAATCTTCCAGATGCAGAACGGCTGCATCTGCTGTTTCGTCGACGTGCGCAATGATCTGATCGACGTGATGAAGAAGCTCTTGAGCCACAAGGACAAGTTCGATCACATCATCGTCGAGACGTCCGGTCTCGCCGATCCGACGCCCGTGGCCACAGCCTTCTTCGTCGACCGCAACGTGGCGGAAGAAGTAGAACTCGATGCGGTGGTCACGCTGGTCGATGCCAAGCATATCGACCAGCATCTTTACGATCCCGTCCTCGATGGCAGCGACAACCAGGCGGTCAACCAGATCGTCGCGGCTGACCGTATCATCGTCAACAAGATCGACCTGGCAGAAGACGAGGCGCTCGGGTCGCTGGAGGGTTCGTTGCGCAAGCTCAACCAGACAGCGCCGATCCTCAGATCCAGCTATGGCAAGGTCGACCTTTCCGACATTCTTGGCGTGAACGGCTTCCGGCCGTCCTATGTGCGCGAGCGGGCAGAAATCCTCGATATCGATCTGGATGACAATCGCGATGCGCATGGTCATCACCATCACGAATGCCATGATGCGGCGTGCGACCATCCGGATCACGATCACGCCCGTCATGGCCACGATCATGACCATCGCCACGCGTCAGCTCTCAAACCGCACCGGCATGACGCGACCGTAACGTCGCATTCCTTCGTCTACCCGGAGGCTTTCGACGCTGAGAAACTCGCCGCCTTCCTTGAAGGTTACCTGGACAAACACGGCAACGACATTTTCCGCACCAAGGGCATCGTTTCGGTCGCCAATGACGATCGCTTCTTCGTGCTTCAGGCGGTGCACAAGCTCGTAGATTTCCGCCCTGACCACGCATGGGGCGAAGACAGGCGGAAATCGAAATTCGTTTTCATTGGTCGCAATCTCGACCGTGTCGGTATCGACAGAAACTTGCGTGCATGCCTGGTGCCATAGCAGCGCTTCTCCACGCCGGACGGTGCCTTCGTAAGTCTTTCTGTCTGAGCCGCCCGCGCACCTCCAGCGCGGGCGGTTGCTGCTTCGTCAGCGTAAAATAGGAAATAAAAACAATATCTTAGCAAAAATAATCTGTTGACACGACGCTTCCGTCGAGGTTAGCTTGAAGCCGAGTAGAAGCACCGACAATTGCTCACCGTCTGTTGGAAGATGAGGCCGCGATGTCGATGCTGACTACGAAAGGAATGCCCGGTTGCGCCCGCCTTGGGGATTTGAGCGCCGGCCTTTCTTTTCCGTCATCGGCATTTCCTGAGATCGCGGATCCACGCCTGGCTTCGGCCGGCATGGCGTTCACCGCGCGGCCCCGCATCGACCGGACCCTCTACGACAGGAGAACCCCATGATAATTGACCTGAGCTGCTACCCCACCGACCTGGTGGATCTGGCTTGGCGCCACGACGGGCCGCCGTTCACCGGCGACAAACTGCTGAAAATGATGGACGGCCCGTACTATGTGAACGGCAAGCCGCGCCGCATTGACAAGGCTTTCATCCAGCCGCCGCAGGGCAACACGATCTATACCCACGAAGTCATGGACCTGGAGGGCAAGGCCGCCATCCGCCAGTACATGGCCTATACCGAAAAAATGGTGACTGAGCATCCGGACCGCTTCCTTGGCTGCTTCGTCTACAATCCGCGCTACGGCACGCAGAACGGTGCAGACGAGATCGAACGCTATGCCAAGGAGTTCGATTTCAAGATGGTGCAGCTGCAGGCAAACATGCACGCCTATCGTCCCGACCGCGCGCTCGACTGGCTGCGTCCGGCTCTAAAGAAATGCGCCGATCTCGGCCTGATGGTGAAAGTACACACCGGCGACGGGCCGTACTCGATCCCGACGGAGTTCTACCCGATCATCCGCGAGTTCCCCGAAGTAAACTTCATCCTGGCGCATTTCGGCGTGCAGACCGGCGGCGTCTACGTGTTCGAACCGATGCAGATGGCGCTCGATACGCCGAGCGTCTACGTGGAATCCGGCTGGTGCCTGCAGTCGCGCATCGTCGAATTCGCAAAGGTCCTGCCCAAGCACAAGATCCTCTTTGGCTCCGATACCCCGCCGAACGAGCCGGGCATGTGGATCAACCTTCTGGAAGTCCTCTGCCATGAGCCGCCCCAGGGCCTGAACCTCGATGAAGATACGCTGGAGGATTACCTCGGCAACAACGTCGCCCGCATGATCGGCCTTGAGGCAACCAAGCCCCCGGCCACGGTCGAGGAAGCCGAGGCGTATCTGCGCCAGCACGGCGTAGCGCTCGCCGCGTAAATTTGAACGGAGTGAACAATGATCATCGATACCCATCTTCACCCGACCAATCTCGTCGACGAGGCGTGGCGCCACACCGGCGAGCCCTTCACCGGCGAGCGCATGCTCAAACTGATGGACGGCCCCTACATGATCAACGGCAAGCCGCGCCGGATCGACATGGGCTTCATTCAGCCGCCGCCGGGCAACACCGGCTACCGCGACGGTAACCGCAAGGGCCGCGAGGGCATTCGCGACTACATGGCCTATTGCGCCGAGCTTTGCCAGAAGTACCCGGACCGCTTTATTGGCAACTTCAACTACAATCCGCGCTGGGGACCTGAAAACGGCGCGGCGGAGCTGGAATTCCACGTCAAGGAATACGGCTTCAAAATGCTGAAGCTGCACGCCAACATGCACGGCTATCGCCCCGACCGCGCGCTCGACTGGCTGCGTCCTGCGATGAAGAAATGCGCAGAACTCGGCGTTGTGGTTCTCATCCACACAGGCGACGGCCCTTACACCATCCCGACGATGTTCTACCCGATCATTCGTGAATTCCCGATGGTCAACTTCATCATCGGCCATTTCGGCATTCAGACGGGTGGCAACTACTCGTTCGAATCTTTCTGGATGGCGATGGATACGCCGAACGTCTACTGCGAGTCCGGCTGGTGCTTCCAGTCGCGCATTGTCGAGTTCGCCCAGCAACTGCCGAAGAACAAGATCGTGTTCGGTACGGACAGCCCGCCGAACGATCCTGGCATGTGGCTGCGCGAACTGGAAGTGCTGTGCAAGGATCCGCCGCAGGGCATCAACCTCTCCGAGGATGATCTGGAGGGCTATCTCGGCAACAACATCGCCAAGCTCGTCGGCATCGACCCGTCGCCGCCGCCGCGCGACCTCAGGGACGCACAAGCACGCCTTAAGGACTCCTACGCCGGCGTCGACCGCGCGACGGGCCGTCACCTGGAATTTGCTTGATTGAAGACGACGGCGCCCGTTCCGGGCGCCGTCACTCTCCAGATGCGCCGAGGCTGAGAAATGACCCAATACCACAAGCAAGACGTCCGACGCTTCCTGACGGACTACAGGCAGGAGCACCCCGAAGACGTGATCACCATCGACCGTGCGGTGTCGGATGATCAGGACGCGACGGCGTTGATCTGGAACCTGGCCGACAAGGGACAGCATCCGATGCTGCATCTTAAGAGTGTTAGCGGCATCGGTTCTGAAGTTCTTTGCAACATCTTCGCCTCGCGCGAGCGGATCGCCCGCCTTCTCGGCTCGACGGCCGAAAATCTGCACGAGGTCTACCAGGCGCGCTCCAATCGGCCGTTCACGCCGAAACTTCTGGAATCGGGCCCGATAAGCGAGGAGATCATCTCCGGCGATGCCGTCGACCTGCACGATCTGCCGATGCTCAAGCATTTCGACACGGATCGTGCGAAATACATCACCAGCGGCATCATCATCGGCGAGCATCCGCAAACCGGTGCCGGCAATCTCAGCTATCACCGCGCGATGATCCATTCGAAAAACTCGCTCGCAACCTCGCTTCACTCGCGCGGCCATCTCTGGCGGTTGATGAACATGGCCAAGGAGAAGGGAAAACCGATGCCCGTCGCCATGGTCATCGGTGGCCATCCGCTCTTCATGATCGCGGCCTCCGCCCGTCTTGCCTTCGGTGAAGACGAGCGTGATGTCGCCGGTGGCTTGATGGGAGAACCGCTTGAGGTCGTGCGCACGCCAAAATTTGGCATCCGCGTCCCCGCTCATGCCGAAATCGTGCTGGAAGGCGTGCTGGATCCCGAGGCGCATGTGGAGGAGGGGCCTTTCGGCGAGTTCACCGGTTATTCCTCCGATCGTTCGACCAACAATCTCTTCACCGTCGAAACCGTAATGCGCCGGCGCGATGCCATCCTCGTTAGCGTGGCTGGCGGTAACTCGGCGGAACACCTCAATCTCGGTCGCGTGCCGCGCGAGGCGGAGGTGGTGGAAAAACTGAAGGCGCGTTTTCCCTCGATCACCGCCGTGCACTACCCCTCGTCGGGCACGCATTTCCACGCCTATATCGCCATGAACCAGACCCGCGAGGGAGAAGCGCGGCAGGTGATGCTCGGCCTTCTTGGCTGGGACCAGTATCTGAAAACCGTCGTCGTGTTGGACGCGGATGTCGACATCACCCGTGACAGTGAAGTGCTCTGGGCGCTCGCAACCCATTTCCAGCCGCACAAGGACGTCGTCATCATCGAGGGCCTTCCGGGCAATGCGCTCGATCCCTCCGCCAGCGGCATTGGCACGACGTCGCGCATGGGTCTCGATGCGACCCGCGGGCCGAATTTTCACGGCGTGCGCGCCCGCATCAGCGACGAGGCTTCTGCTCGTGCCGCATCTCTGCTGAAAAGCGTGGGATAGGCCATGGCGCATCCAAGACGCATGATCGTCGGCATTTCGGGGGCATCCGGCGTTGTCTACGGAAAGCGCCTCCTCGAAGTGCTGCGCGACCTCGACATCGAGACACACCTGATCATGTCACGCGCTGCCTGCATAACGCTTGCGGCCGAGGCGGAGTTCTCGAAACAGGATCTCGAAGCTCTGGCGACAACCACACATTCCAACAAGGACATCGGCGCGGCCTGCTCGTCCGGCTCCTACAAGACGCTTGGCATGATCGTCGCTCCCTGTTCGGTAAAGACGCTTGCCGAGATTGCAACGGGCACAACGGACAATCTGCTATCGCGTGCCGCCGACGTCGTGCTCAAGGAGCGTCGCCGCCTCGTCCTCATGCTGCGCGAGACACCGCTCCATCTCGGCCACATTCGCAATATGGCGCAAGTGACCGAGATGGGCGGCATCATCTATCCGCCCGTGCCGGCTTTTTATGCAAAGCCACGAAGCATCGAGGACATGGTCGACCACACCGTCGGCCGCGTGCTCGATCTCTTCGAACTTGATGCGGGCGTCGTGCGACGGTGGCAGGGAACGAGAGGAGAGGAATGACATGGCAGGGAGCATCGCCACATATCCGGATAGTTTTGCGCCCGAACCCCGTGCCGCATTCTTGTCGGACGATGCCGCCGACATTCTCGCTTTCGCGGCCGAGTGTCTGGAAGGCGGCCACAAGGCTGCCCTTGTCACCCTTGTCGAAATCCGGGGTGGCGCAGCGCGGGCTCTTGGTGCGCAAATGGTCGTGCGCGAGGATGGTTTTTATTGCGGCTTCGTGTCTGGCGGCTGCACGGAAGCGGCCGTTGCGGCTGAGGCCATGACGGCAATCGGGAAGGACATGGATCGCAACCTTCGTCTCGGTGAAGGCTCTCCCTTCTTCGACATCGTTCTTCCGTGCGGCGGCGGGATTACGCTCACCATCCATGTCCTGCGCGATGCAACCGTCTTGCACCTCGCCTTGACGGCCCTTGATCGCCGCACGCCGATGCGCCTGCGCTATCATCCCGGCAAACGAACCCTTTCCGTCGCGCCTGGCGAGGGACCAAGCGGATGGGATGGCCCGTACTTTTTACGGGCGTATCGACCGAAACCGCGGCTGCTGATCGCCGGTACACCGTTGGAGGCCCAGGTGGTGTCGCGGCTGGCAGTTGCCTGCGGATACGAGGTTGTCGTTCTGGCGCGCAGTGAGCAGCCCTCAGCGGATCAGTTGGACGCCGACACTGCCGTCGCGCTGCTCTTTCATGATATCGATCGGGAACTGCCGGTGCTGAACGCCGCGCTCGCCTCGAAAGCATTTTACGTCGGCGCCCTCGGCAGCCGCAGGACCCACGCGAAGCGTTGCGAGGCTCTTCGCCGTTGCGGCTATGGCGACGACGACATTGCGCGCATCAGAGCGCCGATCGGGATCTTCGACAAGGCAAGAGACGCGTCCTCTCTCGCCGTCTCCGTCGTTGCCGACATTGCGCACGCACGGGTCGGCTACACAGCTTGAGGCTGTGGCTGCCACGACCGGTTCCAGCCCTACGCAGCAGGTTACCGGGGCGTTGCTGGATCAAACATTCCCGCCCAACGCCATCTCAACCATTGTCGGACGAAAGCCTGCCGTTAAAAACAGTCGCTGGGCTGCCTCGTTTCTGTGGGCCGTCGACAGTACGAGCAGGTCAGCACCTCGCCTTTGCAGCTCTGCGATCACCGCGTCCACCAGCATGCGACCGACGCCTTGGTTGCGATGTTCGGGATCCACAAAGAGATCGTGGATGACCCCCGCCGGCCCTCGAAGCGCCATATAGTCATATCCCTCGAGAGAGGCATAGGCATATCCGACGATTGCTTCGGCCTGTTCGGCTGCGAGGACCACGACATCGGACGCTTCCAGCTGACTTTGCAGCCATCGAGCATAGGAAGCCTTCGTATCGGCCCGCGTTGCGATGAAGCGCTCGGGGTCCCATTGGTGATGGAGCGCCGTTAGCTGCGTGCCGAACGTGCCGAGGACTGGCATGTCTCCCTTCCGGGCGGCTCTGATCGTGATTGATGTCGACATTTTGCTGCATGATCCATCTGGTGTTCGAACAGCATGAACCTATACGCCGATCGGTTCGTCTGCCCAACTGACACGGTGGCCCATGGAGGGCAGACGGTCAAAGGTGGCCTGCGAATGGGTCGTTTCCAGTTGCAGGTTGTCGCCGAATGCGAATCGGCGCGGAGCGGCGTTCGCCGCCTGGACATCCCGGCCTCGGTCAAACATCTCGGAAAGGATATAGGCATGGCCGCCGACAGCCTGGAACTGTCCGCCCATCACGCCGAACGACATGACGGTCTTCCCCTGCTCGAGGAGCAGTGCGGAATTTGCTGGTCGATGGTTCGTTTTGGCGGGGAAGTGCGATGACCGTCGGTCGATCAGGTGATGAGCTACGCCAAGGGCCGCATGCCCGGCAGCGGCGTGGAATGGTTTGATGTCGGCTGCGCCAATTGCGCCCACTATGCCGGCGACCTGCTGCGCTGTTTGCTGCATTCGCAGCACTGGCGAGTTTTCGAGGGAGACTCGAGTTATCCGGCCAGGCCCATATCGGCCCGATTCCACCTGGTCTCTGCCGATCAGCGGTCGAAGAAGAGCAACCGGGTGCGCTAGGATCGAGCGGCTGACTTTTTGCCAAGGACCGTCGTGGTTCTTCGGGTCCCTGCTCACTCGGCGCAGCACCTATTACGCAACCACAATGGGGACTTTGGTCGGCGACGCCTTGACCCGGTTGTACAGATCGATAACGTCCTGGTTGATCATGCGTACGCAACCGGAAGAGGCCTGTGTGCCAATGGTCCACCATTCCGGTGAGCCGTGCACGCGATAGCCGGTATCGCGGCCGTCCTTGTATATATAGTGCGCGCGGGCGCCGAGCGGGTTGTCGAGGCCACCCGGCTGGCCACCCGTCCATTTCACCAGCTCCGGCTTGCGCGCGATCATTTCTTTGGGCGGCGTCCAGGTCGGCCATTGTTTTGTATACTGGATCTCCGCGCGGCCGTTCCATTCGAAGCCGGCCTTGCCAATGCCGACACCGTAGCGGACCGCTTCGCCGCCTTCCTGCACCCAATAGAGATGCCGCTCATTGAGCCGCACCACGATCGTGCCCGGCGCTTCACCAGTCGGATCGCGAACGATCTGACGACGGAATTCCGGCTTAACCTTTTGGAACGGGATTGCCGGGATGACGAAGCCATTGTCGGTCAGCGAGGCATACATCGTGCTGTTGTCGGTGATGTTACCGTCGACGCCGATTGGTGGGATTGCCCCGGTCGACATGTAGTCAACGCCCAAAGGCGACATGCGACCGGACGGTTCGAGCGATGGGAGTTCGAGCGCCTGCGAACAGCCGGAGGCACCAAGCAGGGTCATGACACCGAAGTTTGAAAGCAGGGTGCGGCGGGAAACGACGTAGCCGGCTTCCGAAATGGTCGCGCCGGAGGCGAGCTTCTGATCTTGCGGCTTACGCATGCACTTTTTACCCCAAACGACCTCGGCATCATGCCTCCGGATGGGCGCATTTTTACGATTCATGGTTAAAAAGGAGTGAAGCCGTAACCTGCCGCACGGGTGCTTGATCGCAGCCCGGGCCATTCCAGCAACGGGCTCTGGCCTCGATAGCGGCCTTCGCCTCGAGACACGCTACCGCGAGAGATTGCGGGCGATCTGCACGAGCGCGACATCGCTTGCATCCGCGCGCTGAGTTTGCTTTCCAGCTTCCAGCCAAGACAGGTTCATTACGTCTAGAATCTGCTCGTCGGACTGAACGACGCCGGCAACTTCGAAATCTTTCCGAATAATGGCAAGAAGATCATTGCGTTCGAAGTCAAGCGCCCTCATCGCAAGCTCGTTCGAATAGGCGATCGCGCTCTCACCGGTAAGAGCCAGTTTGTCCGCGGCCCAAATGCCAACCAGTTTGTTGCGCCGAGCCATTCTCATCACGTCTGTACCCAGGCCAGCCATCGAGGTGCTCCCAAGCTTGTTTGATAATATCCTACCTCAATTTTTCTCGTCTCTAAACGTATTCCGCTTCGTCGAGCAAAAGCAGAAAACAGCCGAGGCTGTCACATATGCGCTGCGCGGATATTGTCAGTGCACGCCCGATACCGTCAGCATCGTCTTCGACGACGTCAGAGATGATAGTTGAGCATTCTCTGACAGGCTTCGTCACTACGCAGCAACCCAAGAACGCTCGAGACTTCTTGCCCGGCAAGCTTTCGCTTGTCGGACAACAGAAGTGGATTGCGCAATGGCCCGAGCGCCGAGCAATCGGTATCCTCGCATTGAGCACTCCTCAGTCTTCGTGCGAGCGACACGTGGGAGCGCGTTCTAGGCTTTGATTTGAAACACAGTCCTTGGCGGCGTTCGCCGGTTTGCTGCCCGACGACCCCGCTAACCCGTTTAAATGGTGAACGTAGTTTTCGCGTGTCGCTTGATCGACAACGGCGACCGGTGCAGCGAGGACCAGGCCCGCAGCATTGCCTGCTGCTGCCGCAACCCCGGCCGTTCCAGCGATAAGGTGATCTCCAAGGCCCATCTTGCTGTCCGTCAGGGTTTGGCCGTCAGAAATCCGGGCGCCGATCAGTTGGACCACCTGCGGCGATTCCGCGAACTTGCCATGGTGCATGCTGTCTCCGGCCTTCACCTTGGTCAGATCAATGACGGTGATATCGTGGTTCGCCAACTCTTGGCGATAAGGGGCTTGCTCCGGATCGATCGATCCCAGCCGGGGGATGTCACCCCAGACCCTGCGCGAAAAAGCGAGCGCCCGGTCGTCCTGTGACACGAAGAGGGTGAACCGCGGGTGCTGGTCGCCCATGTCCTCGATCTGCGAGCGAAACACATCGACGTCGACGTCGGGGGCTGCAAGCATCACGTTTTTGAACTTTGGCGGTAGCCGTCCGTTACGGATGGCCATCTGCCGGAGCGCTTCCAGCGTCAGCCAGTTTCCCATCGAATGAGCCAGGATCGAGACGTCTTTCACCTCCTTGTCCGCAGCCAAATACTGGAACAACGATTCCAGCGCATTGCGGGTATAGTTGGTGCTTTCACGGTCATAGCCATAGGCCAACAGGCTGCCCCGCGATGGCCAGGTTACCAGAACGGGCGTGCTTTTGACGCCGGAATCATGGACGATCTGGGCAAAACGATAGACGGAGTCTTCAAAGCGATTGTTGAATCCGTGGATGAACACGAGCACGCTCCGGTCGGGACTTTTCCTGACGGAAGTACTCAGCCAGGCCTTAGCCTCGTCCTTCGTCAGTTCATCCGCCTTCAAGGTTGCAAAGTCTGTCGCCGGGTTGGCGGGCAGCTTCTTTGGCCATGCCACGTCACCCACCTTCCGTAGAGGGGGGATGGATACGGTGATGTCCGCAAACGTTGGTGCACGTGCCCTCTCGCCCGAGAACATTTCTCCGGGCACTTTTGAGCGGTCACGCGTCGTCGTGATCAACATCTCCACCCTGCTTGCATCGGCTGACGTCTCGGCGACGGGCGTCAAAACACCCTTCGGGTGGCCGCCGCATCCGGAAACCGTGATGAGCGTCAAGCAAAGGATCATCCGGCGCAGGCGACTTGAGAATGGAGCGACGCGTGCATCGCTGGTTTCAGATTTGATCAAAACGCTTCCGCTTCCTGAAATCTTGGCTCTAGCAATAATAGACGCCGACGGCACAGCGTCTCACGGTTCGCCGAGCTACGCCCGCGACGCTGACCGGCGTCAAGGGACGACCGACACGAGCCTCGGCGTGCTTGGCAAAGCCGTAGAGCCCAAGGATTGGTGCTTGCTCAGCGACATCGATCGCGGGAAGCAACAGCGCGGCAATAACCAGAACGGTCTTCAGTCTCCCGGGCACGGTCATTTGTTGCCTCCAATGGACAGGTGATCTGGTAGTTCGTCGACGTCGGCAAGATCCTTCAGCTCCACCATCTTCGCGTCGGTCTTGTTGACGTAACTATAGTCTTCCGCCACGACATCGACGCCTGTCTTCCAGTCCGAAATCTGGATACTGTATTGCGGACCTTGCTCGATCTGACTGGCGGTAATCACGTAGCGGCAGGGATAAGGCGTTTCTCCCTGCGCAATCCAAATCTGCCAGTCGACGTCTTTCGCCCGGAAAGCGAGATGATCGCATTCGACACCCCCGATCACGCCGCTGCCGAGGTCCTTTACGTTGGTTACGCCCTCCATCAGCTTGTCATAGGCATCGGGCAGGAGCAGGTCCCCGCCGGGCACCGGTTTGCCGAGCTTATCCCGCATCGCATCGACCAGATGCTCGAGTGTGCCGGGGAGTTCCACCTGGGTGTAGCGGTTTATATCCTTTCCGACCAACGTCACCGTCTTGCCGTCGAAAACCATTTCAACATTGGCGAAGCCGCCAAGTCGCGTGGCGCGCAATTTGTCCGGTCGCCCTAGTTCGATCTTGCCGGAACTCGCCAAAAGCAATTTCTGATGGTCACTGGTGACGAATTCCAGGTTTGAATCGTAGGCGAACGAAATCGCCTTTTGCGAAGCGAGATAGTCTGACATCGCCTTGAGGAGGCCCTTTGCCTCGACTTCTGCCGCCATGGCTCCTTGTTGCGCAATCACCCCTAATAGTAAGGCGAGTGCAGCGGTTGGGGCGGTTTTCTTACTCCAGCGGATCATCGGCCTTTGCCTCTCGGTGCCTGGCATGCATCAGTCGCCGGCCGGCGGCTAATATCGGCAAACTGTAGACACAGCCGAGAATGAACGCCCGTAACGTCTGGTAGGTTCTGCGCGACGAGACTGTAGGATCTGTCTTCCAGCCTAGGGGCGTTTTGCTGCAGCGGCGGCCAACATCTGCGCCGCGACGTCCTCTTCGCTCGGCACAGGAAGCCCCGCCTTGCGGAGCGATGCGATCATCCGCAGATTGTCCATCGGCTGGATGTTGCGTTTCCTGTGCTCCTCAATGATGTTCGGGATGTAGTCTGGACGCATCTTCATGAAGATCTCTCCCTCGCGCCTTGCGTCATCCAACAATCCAGCGTCGGCGTAGATGGCGGTTGCGACCAGGTGAAACATCGGGAACTGTTGCAGGTTCGTCTTGCGGATGAGGCGCACCGCTTTATCAGTATCGTTCAGCATATAGGCCGCGAGCGCTCGTGCTCCGTGATAGAAGCTTGCGCCACCGGGATTAAGCGCAAGTGCTCTATCCAGAAGATCCGCGCCACGCTGCCACTCGCCACAGATTGCGAGCCGCGTCCCGAACTCACCCAATAGCTCCGTGTCGTTCGGGTTTAATGCCAACGCTTCCTCGCCAACCTGAAGCGCTTCTGCGAGTTGTTGGTTGAAAAACAATGCGATCATCAAGGATTGAAGCGCCCGGGTGTTACCCGGTTCCAGTTCAATCGCCCGTCGGGCCGAGCGCAAAGCGCGCTCAAGCGGCGTCGGTTGACTGCTTCTGGGGTTGAAGCGAAAGCGATCCTCATCAAGGTACAAGATGGAAGACATTGCCCACCCGGTCGCATAACCAGGGTAGCGTGCAATGACGCTTTCCAGACACTCTCTGGCGTCCAGATGGGTCTCTGGGGTCAATTCTGAACGATACGCATAGAAACGAAGTGTGCAGTCGTAGACCCCAAGGTCGTCAGGGGGAGGGTTTGCTGTCGCAGCCTGCGCGATAGCGCCGTAAGGCTGAGCTATCGCGGACGCCACCTTGCTCGCGACGTCGGATTGGATGACGAACAGTTCCCGGCTCGTCAGGTCATCATCATAGGTCTGCGACCAGATAATTGCTCCGTCGGATGTGTCCAGCAAGCGCGCCGTCACCCGGACCTTGGAACCCGCGACCCTGACGCCGCCTGCAAGCAGATAGCGGGCACCGAGCCCGCCGCGAACCTCGGAAGCCTCAACCTGTGGCGAGAGAGATTTTGACGTCTCGCGGCCGAAAACCTTGATCTCCTTGAACCGCGGCAGGGCGGTGAGCAGTTCCTCGGTCAGCCCTGCTGTGTACAGTTGGGCCTTGGGGCCGTCGCCAAGATTGGCAAAGGGTGCGATCACCAGCTTCGGCTCGTCTGGTAACCTTGCAGCTCCGGCACGTTTGGCGGCCTCAACGACACGCTCGCTCCCCCAGTATGTGAGCGCGGCAAGACCGATGACGCCAACAAGCCCAATCATCAGCCACCCGCGACGCTGCCAAGATTGACCGACCTTCTTGCTTCCCGTGTCGACCGCGGTAGAAATTGCAGGTGATATCGGACAGTTCCAGGCGAATGAAGGCGCATAACGTCCCTTTGGGATATCTATCCTGACGCGATCGTCCTGTCCGGCCACGAGATAGTAACGCTCGAGCGCACGTCTCAGCCGCCCGGCCTCGATGCGGACGACCGGATCGTCCTGGGTAAAGTCTTCGCCCCGCTTGAATACCTCGACCGCGATGGTGTAGCCCTTTAGCCGCTGCCCTCGTCCCGCAAGCGACTCCTCGACGACGAAGCTCAGAAAGGCCGGGCCGCGACCTCCCTTTGGAAACTCCGCACTCGAAATGATGCGCGCAAGTTGGTCACGAACATCTGCGGCGGTTGGTACAGATCCTGGCGATTCCCCCATGCCGGCTGATCCGTGTGCCACAATTGTGTCCATCAATCGCTCCTACGACGCACACAGCTGCGACAATCACAGATTTAGTTTGCGTCCCTTGATGTAACCTACGCTGCCAAGTTCCGCTCGTCCAGAAACCAGATCGGACCACAACAGAGATTTGGTGTTGCATTCAATGGCATCGTGATCGCTGCGGGGGGATGGCGCTGAAGCAGGGTCGACCGTCTAGCCCCGTGGCCGCTGCACTTTACGTCGCGCGCGCAAATGGCGAGGCTTGAATTCCTCAGGCAGATTCGCGGGGCAATTCTTGAAGGAGTTTCGCCGTCGGCACAGTGAATGGCGCGAGCTTGCGAGGAGTGTAAGGGCGATGAGGACGAATGACCGCCAGTTTTTCGCGGAGGTCTCGTCGCAGCTCGTGAACACCAAGGCCGCGTTTGACTTGGAAGAAGCGCCGTGTTGCGCTCAGCGCCGACCGATGGGGCGTGCCGTTTGCGATCGTGTATGGGAAGGCGGCTACCGCGCGTTGGCTCAAGTCCAGACACGCGGGCGTGGACATCGGTAGCGGAGACGTTTGCAGCTCTGCCGGGAAGGCAGCAACTGCAAACGTAGAGGTCGGAGACGCTCTATCCGCTTGTGTCGCGCGGGAGGAAAACTATTTTCACATTCGTGGCCAGGTCTGAGATTCGCACACGACCTTCAGCACACACCCCTTCATCTTCAGGGCGTTGCCTGAAACGGTAAGGGAACCGTCATAGGTCTTGTTCGCGTCCGGATCTGTTATCTTTCCTGAGTAGCTGCCATCCTTGCCATGGAAAGTACCGATCTGCTTGCCTGCATGCTTTCCGGATTTCAACGTGATGCAGTAACCTCCACCGCAAGGGGAAATCGCCGCAGTGTCGCCCAGCTCGGTTTTCCAGTTGCCGATGATCGGGTCTTCTGCGAAGGCGTTGCTTGAAGCCAGCGTGAGTGCGGCAGCCATGGCGAAGATATGCTTCATATGTCGCTCCTATGATTGGGACACCCCGAGCCTACGCCCGTACCCCCTCACGCGCCTGTAACAACTCGTAGGCTCTCTGTAAGGCAACGGCTGTGGGGCCTCTTCGTGCGATGTAACATCTGAGGGATGAGGGTGCGATTGTTCCACCTTTTCGCGTGATGAGAGTTCCGCGATCTGTGACATGAGCTTCGCACCGCCGACCCATGTTCCGGCAATCGATGTAAAACTCTTGGCTTCCCCCGCGCGCGACGAACCTTCGCGGGAAACGTGGAATAGCCCGCAAGACAAGGCGTCGGCAGCGCTCGCCATCGTGTCGTCTCTGGCCTGCTAAAACGACACCGCGACCGTAACAGGGGCGTTGGATACTGTAAGCTACTTTCCTTTTGGCCACCGTATTGAGCATGTCAACGCTGGTTAGCGCCTCGTTTATCGACCGGGCTAACCGAGTTTGGGGCTGTTTTCGATCGGACTTGCCAATGACAAACAGACTTGCAGTTTTCGGAGGAACGTTAGTTCTCACTGTTCTTGCCCTTGCCACAATCGGTCGGGCAGACACCATCAGCTACGCCGACGCCGTGAGCTTGCTCGCCAACGATTGCGGCTCGGATATCAAAAAACACTGCAAGGGGCTCAACCTGGGCGGCGGCCGCATCCAGACCTGTCTCGAGCAGAACGTGGGCAAAGTCTCGCCAACCTGTACCGTGACTTTGGCGAACGTGATCACGTCGATAAGCCAACGCCAGGCGGCCCAATCGTCCTTTGCGGAGCTCTGCCGACACGACATTGCCCAATACTGCAAGAGCGTCAAAGGCGAAGGAAATGTTCTTTCCTGTCTGAACAAGGCGACGCGCGTGAACGAAGGGCAATGCGGTCAGGCCATCATCGACGCCGGATGGCGCTGAGACCTTCTTGATAACGAAAGGCAAGTCGATGAAGAATTTCCATCTTGGCGCATTACTGACGATCGGGCTCGGCATGGCCGCTGGCGCGGTCGCAGCGCAGGACATCAGTGACAAGGAACTTGTGCGCACCCTTGGGAGGGTGGAAGGCGCCGCGCCCGCAATCGACGTCGCGCTTCTGGTACAGGAGGCCGAGGCGAATGCGGGAAAAGGTTTCGCCGACCTTCCGAACTGGCAGAAACTCTCCAAGTTGTCGCAACTGATCGTAGATATCGAATTTGAGAACGACTCGATCGCCATCGAGCCGAGTTCTTACCGCACTGTCGGGCTGATCGCCGACGCGTTGCCACCATCCCAACCTGCGGCGCTATAGATTTCTCATCGTCGGCCACACGAGCTCGACGGGAGACGCGCAACACAATCTTGAACTCAGCGCGCAGCGCGCCAATGCCATAACTGAGGCACTTTCGACTACGTTTGCGATCGCGCCCGAGCGCTTGTATTCGATTGGCGTGGGCGAGGAGTGGCCGCTCGATACAGCCAACCCGACGTCGGCGGAAAACCGGCGGGTCCAATTGATCAACCTCGGTCTCGTCAAATAGCGCGCATCTAGATGAGTTCATTCTGGGGCAGATTTTCCCCCAGCCGCATTTCGGTGCAAGATTTTTTTTTGGAGGATAGTAATGGATATCACGCGTCGTGAGTTAACGGTTGCCAGTCTTGGGCTGATGGCCGCCGGTTCCGTGGGGTCTGCGGCGAACGCCGAAGACGGACTGGTGGCAAATTTGCCGGAAGGTCTTGATGAATTCGCATTGGCCGTCGAGGCGTATATCTACGCCTATCCGCTTGTCACCATGGAGATCACCCGGCGCGTGATCACCAACGTCGCCGAGGTTGAAGGAACCCGAGGTCCGATGGGGCATGTCATCAAGCTGCGCCAGTATCCGGATGCCAAATTCCGCGACGTGACGGCGCCCAATGCCGACACCCTCTATACGACCGCATTTTTCGATGTGGGTGATGAACCTTGGGTGATCAGCCTGCCCGACCTCAAGGATCGTTATGCTCTGTTTCCGATGCTGGACGGCTGGACGACGGTGTTCGACGTTCCCGGAAAGCGGACGACCGGTACAGGAGCGCAGACCTACGTTGTGACCGGCCCCGGTTGGGAAGGGACGCTGCCGGAAGGGCTGAAGGAATACAAGTCGCCGACAAGCATCGTCTGGTTGCTTGGGCGCATCTATTGCACGGGCACGCCGGAGGACTACGCAGAGGTTCACAAGCTGCAGGATGAGGTAAAGCTTTATCCCTTGAGTGCATGGGGCAAGGACTGGACACCACCCAAGGGCAAGGTCGATCCGTCGGTCGACATGAAGACCGCGGTTCGCGCGCAAGTCAACAAGATGGATGCCGTCGAATACTTCACCCTGTTCGCCGAGCTCCTGAAAAGAAATCCGCCGAGCGAAGCCGATGCACCGATCGTCGCCAAGCTCGCCGAGCTGGGCATCGTTCCCGGCAAGGACTTCGACAAGACCAAGTTCGACCCTGCATTTGCAAAGCGCGTCCCGGAGCTGGGTTTTGCCCGCATCATGCTGCATTTCAAGTTCAGCGACGGCGACGTTCAGGACATCGACGGCTGGGGCTTCACAACGAAGACCGGCATCTACGGCACCAACTATGTCCAGCGGGCCTTGATCACCGCGATCGGTCTTGGGGCAAACCGGCCGCAAGATGCGATCTACCCAACGTCGACGAAGTCCGGAGGCAGTCTGATCAAGCGGGCCTACAATGGGTCCGACAAGTATGTGCTGACGTTCAAGAAAGGTCTGACGCCGCCGGTTGGGGGCTTCTGGTCACTGACCATGTACGATGCGGAGTACTTCTTCGTCGACAACCCGCTCAACCGCTATTCGATCAGTGCAAGGGAGCCGCTCAAGGCCAACCCGGACGGCTCTATCGACCTGTTGATCCAGCACGAATCTCCAGGAGCGGACAAGGAATCAAACTGGCTGCCGGCGCCCAAGGGGAAATTTATCCTCATGATGCGCCTGTATTGGCCGAACGAGGCCAATCCCTCCATCATCGACGGCACGTGGACGATCCCGCCGGTGAGAAATGTAAGCTGATTGCAGGCTGGCAATGGGCGGCTTAACGCCGCCCATTCATTACCGTCAGCGCGTGATCAATTCGGAACTGAATAGGCCAGGCCTCAACGAGCACCGTCACGCTCAGCTCTGTCCCTGCCGCAAATGGGCGCCCCGTAGCTACCCGCCGTCACAGTTCGGCCTGGCTCGCAAGTTTGACAAACGACCAGGTTGAGACGGGTTGGCAGCGGGAAGGGAAGAACCGGGGAGGGCAACCACATCCTGGCCAGCTCGGATTCATGGGAAAGGGTCTCTGCATGAAGCATGCGGAGTTCGTCGCGCACATTCGTCAAACCTATGCTCGCCTTTTTGATCCAGATACGAGCGAGGAGACGTGGTCTCTTTTCCTGACTGCCAACACGGGCTGGAACGGCTTGATCGAGGAGTATCTACGGCGCGTCGAAAGGTACCTCAGCAAACGCGGGCTGCTTTCCAAGGTTTACATTCGACAAATAGAGGAGAAATGGGGCGGTCTACGCTGCTACCTCAGGCCGACGAATGACTTTCGCCTGTCGGCAGAAGCGACCGCTGCGCTTGGCGGCATCTATCACGACATTGCGGGCCGGTCGTACCACACGTGTGACGTGTGCGGCGAAACCGGGCGATTGAAGTCCATCAACGGCACATACCTCACCCGGTGCAACGATCATATCTCTGACAGCAGGTTCATGACGGGTCTTGCAAGTGTCGAGGGTGTGGCGGCGAAGGAATTGAACGTTGGCAACTCACCTCATGGGAATGACAAGGCCGCGGCTCCACTCTCTTGGGAAGCCAACCTTATTGACGGTTTCGAAGGTGACCGCTTCTCGCCCATGGGTGGGCTCTACTATCGCGATAATGTCGAGCAACGGGCAGGCTCACTCGAGTTTCAGCGCGACGTCACGTTTGGCAGTGCCGGCGCGTTGAAACTAAGCGTCCGACCGCTCTTTGATGGCGAAAACCATCGGAGCGAGCGGGCGGAGGTGTGGGAACGCACGGCTCTGCGCGTACCCTATGACACAGCCGTCTGGTACGGCTTTTCCGTGAAGTTTGCCGACCCAATCCCGCAACAGGACCACCGCCATCTGATCGCTCAATGGAAGCGCGAGATCGGTCCGGACGCCAGGGGTGACTATAGTCCCTTCCTGGCACTTCGTTTGGTTCGCGGTCGGCTCTTTGCGACCGTTGAAACCACTTTTCCCGTGATCCCTGGCCGGGTTTTGCCAACCAGCGCACCGGTTCTCACGCCGGTTTGGCTACGTCCGGGAAAGCGGCAGATGCGTGCACTGGTAGCCGCCGACCCGGGTTGGACGCCAGCAGACGGGCACCTGTTTACCGCCTACACAGATCGTATCACTGTCATCCCCAGAGGAAATGAACTACCGACGCCGCATAGTGGCTGGATTGACTTTGCGGTGATGACCCGTCCAGGCCCGGATGGTACGGGGCATATCGAACTCTTCGCCAACGATCGTTGGATCGTGACGGTCCGAGGGCATATCGGCCACGACGAACAAGGGCTGGGCGCTCGGCAGTATTTCAAGTTCGGGCCCTACCGCTCGGCATCTCAGGGCGAATGGTCGCTCTACTTCGACAACTTTCGCCGCTCCACGCGTAGTGATGATGTGCTCGGACCGGTCGGACTTGCAGCGCTACGTTCAGCAGGCTCATAGATCCCGGGACAGAACACTTCCTCAAAAGCTGGAGCGCGCCCCTGGCCGATTCAATGACTGCAAGCTGAAGCCGTGCCCTCATTGCATTGGCCTGGGCACTTGCGAACGTGGCCTTCGCCCGTCTGCCGCAGCTTGCGCGAAGGTCTTTGCTACTTTTCGACACCCAACCGTTCGATGCCAGGAAGCACCCCTTGATGGCGTCGCGAACCGGTGTACGCCTTGTAGATCCCATAGCGTTCGCTCTGTTGTTGCTCAACTGCCGAGGGTTGCCGCCATGGCGCGGATAACAACAACGGCGGAAGCAGCGCCTGGGTCGACATGGCCAAGCGAGCGTTCGCGCACACGGGCTGCCCGACCCTTGGCCGCCACCATTGACCGGGTCGCGTTGGCCCCGGCATCGGCGGCGGCAACAACATCGCTCCAGAACTCAGCGCTAGTCTTCTCGTCTGCGAGTGCTGCTGCTGCGGCGTCGGCTGCTGGCAACCAGGCATCCAGCATGGTCTTGTCGCCGCGCTGGCCCTTGCCGCGCTCGCAGATGCCAGAGCCGATGGCGTCGATCATGGCCGCTGCTGTGGCAAGGTTCAGTTCACTGGCGTCCGCAAGCGCCTGTGCGGCGCGACGAAAGGCGGTCGCATAAAGCGGACCCGTCGATGCGCCAACGGCGTTGAGGAAGGCACCGGCCGCCGTCTCCATCACATCGCAGGGCTGCGCCTTGTCGACGTCGATCTTTGCGAGTTCGGCTTTCACCGCAAGGAAACCCAACGACATCGTTGTGCCATGGTCGGCGTCGCCAATCGCGCCGTCCAGTTCGGAAAGATGATCCTTCTCGGTCTCCACGGCGGCAGAAATCGCCTCGAACATAGCGATGAGGCGGCGCACCGCATTTTCCGACATGATTATCCTCCCAGAACGTCGCGGGGGGTGGCGTTTCGTAGCCCGCACCCCGTGACGGAATATCAATTGATACGCAGGAAAGCCGTTTCGCAAGGATGGCGCAACAGTTCGGTCAGTTCCTGGTCGAGATGCAGAATGGAGATGGAAGCTCCAACCATGTCGAGTGAGGTGCAATAGTGCCCAATCCAGTTCGCTTCAATCCGAATATTCTTGGCTTCCAGTCTTTGGGCGACTCTCCGGAATAGGATGTAGAGTTCCATCATCGGTGTGCCGCCGAAGGAGTTGACGAGCACGGCAACGCGGTCGCCGGGGGCGGCCTTCATCTCCTTGAAGATGTTGTCCATGATGCTGTCGGTGATTTCGTCTGCGGATTTGATCCGCTCGCGCGTGACCCCCGGTTCGCCATGGATGCCCATCCCGATCTCCATGTCATCGGGCCCAATCTCGAAATTGTGCCTTCGGGTCTGCGGCATCGCGCAGGGCTCGAGCGCCACGCCGACGGTGTAGGTGCGCAGGTTTGCCTTTCGCGTGACCGCCTCGCAGGCTTCAAGCGTCAGGCCGCGATCACAGGCAGCACCGGCGATCTTGAAGATGAAGAAGTTTCCGGCAACGCCACGGCGTCCCTCGCGGTCTTCGACCGGCGACGATGCGATGTCATCGGTGGTGAGCACCGTGCGGACTTTGATGCCTTTCTCCTCGGCGATCTCCGCGGCCATCTCGAAGTTCATCACGTCGCCCGCATAATTGCCGTAGACGAAAAGCACGCCCTCGCCGCCCGAGGCAGCGGCTGCGCATTGTACGATCGGGTCGGGTGGCGGCGAGGAGAAGATATTGCCGACGGCAACGGCATCGGCGAGCCCCTTGCCGACATAGCCGAGAAAGCATGGCTCGTGGCCCGTGCCGCCGCCAATCACCAGTCCGACTTTCCCAGACCTTGGGCCGTTGCGCGCGACCAGCGCGCGATTGGAGCCGTTGATCGGCTGCAGATAATCGGTATGTGCGCGAACGACGCCGTCGAGCATCTCCTCGACCACCTGGTTCGGGTTGTTCAGGAACTTCTTTACGTGGGTTCGATAAGAGCTTGGCGCCTGCGCGACCTTTGGTTTCTGGGAAAGTCGTGCATCGAGACTTGTAACGCCGTCTGCCCGAAGGATGCCGTGTCCGGTTGCCGCATCGGTGATCAGCACGTTGGCGTAGCCGCCGCGCAGTGCGGCAAGGAGGGCCGGAACCTTGTCGAAGCCGCCTGCAACGAGAATGCGCGTGTCGATCTTGCGCAGCATGTCGAGCGAGATACCGACGGTGCGGTCGTCGAGCGGGCCTGCGACCGGTCGGCCGCGCTCGTCGATAAAGCGTCCGGCAACGACGCCGACGGCCCCGGCTGCCAGGTAGTGCTGCAGCGAAACGGACTCGAAGAAGCCGCTGGTATGGATCGTCGAGTTTGGTCGCAGCGAGGAAATGCCAAAGAGCATTCGATTGGCGCGCCCGAGCGTTTGGAATTGTTCCTGCAGCAGCGGCTCATCCAGCAGCATGGTGCGCATTGCCGGCGATTTGACGATGGCCGGGGCGGTGATGTTGACGCATCGCGCCGAGACCGACTGAGCGATTGCGGCCGCACAGAGTTCGGGCGTGTAGGCAAAGGTTGCCGTGGTGCCGCCAGTTGCCTGGACGACGGTCATGTCCTGGAGCGCTGCAATATCCGCATGTTCGCCGACGGAAAGCACGGTGCGCCCCCAGGCGACCGCGAGCGTGTCCCCGGACTTCAGGAGCTTCGGAAGCGCCTGTGCGGCGGCTACGCCAAGCCGGTCGATGAGCGGTCGCGCGTTGTCGTCGCTTGGGACCACGAGGCAGTCCATCAGCCCGAAATGCCGCTTCAATTCCTGCGCGATCGTCAAGGAAGCCAGCCGCGCCGGCTCCAGGGAGATGTGGACGATACCTTTTTCGCGCGCGTCCGCCAGATAGCTGTTGACCGTCGCGCGTGAGACGCCCATGGCGTCGGCGATCTCGCCCTGGGTCATGCCGTCTTCGTAGTAGAGCCAGCAAGCCCACACATAGGGGTCATCGCCGTAGCGCAGCGGGATTGCGTCCGACGTATCGCTCGCACCGCCGCGGTTGGCGCCGCCCTTGCGTGGAGAGGGTGTCTTGGTCGTCATCTGGTCTTTTTCTTCCCCTGTTTTGGCTCGGGAGGATGGAAGCAACGTCGTGCTTTTGCAACCTCATAACCGCGTGGAGCGGGGCGCGACCCCAGTCTATTCACCGGGATCGCGCAGGCCCTGGGAGAAGGTCATCGGCCGCGGCAAGCTTGCCGCCGCGGCGCGCAGGTGTCAGGCGAGGCGCGCCTGGGCGCCAAGCGAAAGTTCCTTGAGGATGATTGCGCAGGATGTCGCGCCTGCGTCGAGCACCCCCAGAGAGCGCTCGCCGAGCCGGCTGGCGCGGCCGATCTTGGCAACGAGGTCGCGCGTCGAGTCGCGGCCGGCTTCGGCCGCGACAATCAGGGCGTCGAGGGCTTCGGAGAAGCTCTTCCCGGACGAGACAGACCCGTCGAAAGCCTCAATGGCCGGAACGAGCGTGTCGATCAGCGTCTTGTCGCCAACCTTGGCGGAGCCGATCGACTGAATGCCCTCAAGCCCCGCGTGCAGCATACGGCTGTAGGCTGCCGTGTCGATGGCCGGCACGCCGTCGAGCTTTTCGGCAAACTCGGTGAACATCACCCCATAGAGCGGGCCCATCGAGCCGCCGATCTCGGTCATCAGCACGGTGCCGAGCGTGTCCAGCGCCTCCGACAGGGTGGTTTCCCTGTCCTTCATCCGTTCGGCTGCCATGCCGAAGCCCTTGGCCATGTTGACGCCGTGGTCGCCGTCGCCGATCTTGCCGTCAATCTCGCTCAGATAGGCGCGGTTCTCGATAATGCGTTCTGCGAGCGACTGCACGATCGCGCCGGCATTGGCGTTGCTAAACGTCTGCATGATGCGCTTCCTTCGTCACAGGATGGTGGTGCAGCGGACCTCGACGTCGAGGAGCGCCTTGAGTTCGTCGTCGAGTGCCAGCACGGTCAGCGTCGCGCCGACCATCTCCAGCGATGTGAAGTAGTTGCCGATATAGGTCCGGTAGATGCTAAGGCCGCGGGCGGTGATTTCCTTCTCGATCGTGTCGTTCAGGATATAGAGCTCGTTGAGCGGCGTGGCGCCGAGGCCAGAAACCAGCACCGCAACCTCCGTTCCGGACGCCAGGTTGTGATCGTCGAGCACGATCTGGCACATGTCCTTGGCGACTTCGTCGGCGGTCTTCAGCGCTTCGACCCGTACGCCCGGTTCGCCGTGGTGGCCGATGCCGACTTCCATCGTGCCGGGCTCGATCTGGAAGTTCGGATGGCCGACGGCGGGAAGCGTGCAGGGACCAAGGCCGACGCCGATCGAGCGGCAGTTGTCGATCGCCTTCTGCGCGGTCGCGCGCACCTCTTTGAGACTTGCGCCTTCGGCCGCCTTGGCGCCGCCGATCTTCCACATGAAGATCTCGCCGGCCACGCCGCGGCGCTTCTCGCGCTCTTCCGGCGGTGCCGAGCAGACGTCGTCATTGGCAACGACGGTCAGCACCTCGATGCCATCCTTGGCAGCGAGCTTCGTCGCCATCTTCACGTTCATGTTGTCGCCGGCATAGTTGCCGTAAAGGCAGACGACGCCCTTGCCGCCATTGGCTTCGCGGATGGCATCGTGGAAGCTCTTGGCGGTCGGTGAGGAGAAAAGCTCGCCGACGGCAACGGCATCCAGCATGTTGCGGCCGGTGTAGCCTATGAAGGCCGGCTCGTGGCCAGAGCCGCCTCCGGTGACGACGCCGACCTTGCCGGCAACCGGCGCGCCCTTGGCGACGACCACGCGCGGGTTGTCAGCCAGGCGAACGATGTCGGAGTGAGCCTTGACGAAGCCCTTGACGGTGTCCTCGACCACCTCGTCGGGATTGTTGATGAACCTTTGCATGGTGTCTCCTGTAATGGGGTCGTGCTTCGTCAGAGAATGGTGTAGCCGCCGTCGATCAGGAGATCGGCGCCGTTGATCATGTCGGCTCCTGCCGACGCCAGGAACACGGCGGCCGCCGCGATCTCTTCGGGAAAGGCGAAACGGCCGGCCGGGATACGCTTCTTGGCTGCTTCCCCCTTCTCACCGCTCCAGGCCTTCTTGCCGAGTTCGGTCAGAACGATGGTTGGCGAGATAGTGTTGACGGTGATGCCGTGCTTGCCCCATTCGGCCGCAAAGGTCTTCGACATGCCGATGACGCCGAACTTCGATGCGCAATAGGCAACGTGGTCTTCGATCGCCACGGTGCCGGCCTGGGAGGCGAGATTGACGATCTTGCCGCCCTTTCCGGCTGCGATCATCGCCCGACCGACCGCTTGGGTGACGAGGAAGCTGCCCTTCAGATTGATGGCGATGGTTTTGTCCCAATGGTCGAGCGACAGATCTTCGGCCGGCGCCAGGTAGACGACGCCGGCGCTGTTGACGGCGATGTCGATGCCACCGAACGCGGCGAGCACGCTGGAGACGGCCGCATTGACCGAGGCTGCATCCGAAACGTCGCAGACGAAGGGCCTCGCGCCACCGCCGAGCGCTTCGGCTTTTGCGCGCGCAACATCCTCATTGATGTCGAGCACGGCCACTTTGGCGCCCTTTTCGGCAAAGGCGCTGGCGATGGCCGCACCGATACCGGAGGCGCCGCCGGTGACGAGGGCAACCTTGCCGGTCAGCGGGAAGTTAAGGTCGATCTGGGGAGTGGTCTCGGTCATGTCGTTGTCCCTCGGCGGTTGGATAGCGGGGCGGGCAAGCCGCCCCGCCAGCATTGGCGTTACTTGCGGGCTTCGAGCAGCTTGTCGACGTTCTCGGTCGTGACCGGGGTCCACGGAACGTTGTATTCCTTGTCCTTGCCGTCGTTGAACGGCATGTCGGGGTACTGCGCCCAGATGTCGGACTGCGGCTTGTAGTCACCCTTCTTTGCCTGGAAGATAGCGATGTCGAGCGCGCCCTGCGCCTGGGCGCGGGCATCCTGCAGGATCGAAGTCATCGTGCCTTCCTTGACGGCCGTCAGCGCATCGGTCACGCCGTCGATGCCGGCAATGGCGAAATCGTCGACCTTGAGGCCGGCCGATTTGATTGCCTCGATTGCGCCGAGCGCCATCTCGTCGTTCTGGCCGATGACGCCGTTGATCTGGCCCTTGTGAGCCGTGAGCCAGTTTTCCATCAGCGTCTGGGCTTCGGCACGCGACCAGTTGGCGGTCTGCTGTTCCAGGACCTTGACGTCGGGGCACTCGGCGAGCGCCTTCTTGTTGCCTTCGAGACGGGAGATCTGCGCCGACTGGCCGATCGGGCCCTCGATGATCACGACGTTGCCCTTGCACCCGATCTTGTCGAGCACGGTCTTGGCTTCCATGTAGCCCGAGACCGTGTCGTCCGATCCGACATAGGCGGTCAAGAGATCCGAGTTGACGCGCGTGTTGGAGCCGACGACCGGGATCCCGGCGTCGTGTGCGGCTTGAACGGCGGTTGCACCGGCCTCGATATCGATTGGCACGAAGATGATCGCGTTGAATTTCTGCGTGATCATCGTGTTGAACTGTTCCTGCTGGACCAGCGCGTCGTAGCGGCCATCAAACACGGTCAGTTCGACTTCACCGCTCTTGACGGCGGGATGATCTTCGAGGGCCGCCGACCAGATCTGCATAAACTCGGCGTTGAGGCCGTAGGGCGCTGCGCCGATCTTGATCTTTTCCTGCGCGACGGCTGACGACGCCAAGAGGGCCGTGGCGGAAGCCAGGGCGATCACGAGTTTCTTCATGCTACTCCTCCATATTGTGGTTTCCGCCGCCTTCATGGCGCACGGATTGGTTGACAGCCGCCGCCAGGCGGCCGTTGTCTTGAGGGTCAGAGACCCTGATTGCGTTTCTGGTCGAGCATCACGGCGCCAACGATCAGCGCGCCCTTGAGGACTTGCTGGTAGTAGGACTGGATGCCCATCAGATCGAGGCCGTTGTTCATCACGCCGATGATCAGCGCCCCGATCAGCGTTCCCGTGACGCGGCCGACGCCACCCGAAAGGCTAGTGCCGCCGATGACGACCGCGGCGATAGCGTCGAGTTCATAGGCGATGCCTGCCTGCGGCAGGGCCGAGCCGGTGCGAGCCGAGAGCATCATGCCTGCAAGGCCCGAAAGACCGCCGGAGATGACGTAGACGAGGAAGCGGATGCGGGTGACGTTGATGCCCGAAGTCTTGGCAGCATGCGGATTACCGCCAACGGCGTAGATGTAGCGGCCGAAGCGCGTGCGGGTCAGGATCCACCAGGATGCGAGAAAGACGGTCGCAAGCAGGATGACCGGCATCGGGATGCCAAGGATGTTGCCCGTTCCGATCCAGCGGAACTCAGGCGTCAGCGCCGGCACGGGCTTGCCGCCGCCATAGATCAGCGTCATGCCGCGGGCAGCAGACAACATGCCGAGCGTGGCGACGAAGGCCGGGACCGAGAAGCGCGAAACGATGAAGCCGACGATGATGCCGCAGGCGACGCCGACGAGAATGCCGATCGCCAGTGCCACAAAGAAGGGGTAGGGCGCGCCGGCGACACCGGCAGTGGCCGAAGTGGTCGCGAAGCTGGCGCTGACCATTCCGGCAAGGGCCACGACCGAGCCTACGGATAGGTCTATGCCGCGTGTCAGGATGACGAAGGTCATGCCGATCGCAAGTACGCCGTTGATCGACGTCTGCAAAAGCACGTTCGAGATGTTGCCGGGCGTCAGGAAGTACTCGTTGGAGAACGAGAGGATGACTGCCAGCAGCAGGAAGGCGAGAAAGATGCCGTATTCCTGGATCAGCGTGCCGCGCTGTTCGGCGCTGAACCAGCTTCTGGACGGGTTGTTTTCGATGTTGGACACGGTTCTCAGGCCCCTTTGATGTCGGACAAGCGCTTTTGGCGTCGATCTCGCGGGTGGTTCAGGTCGACAGATGGACGAGGGTTTGGGCGTCGGTCGCCCGGCGGTCGTAGATGCCGGCCGATTTTCCCTGCCGCATGACCAGGATACGGTCGGACATGCCGAGCACTTCGTCGATCTCGGAGGAAATCATGACGACGGTGCCGCCGGCTGCGGTGAAGTCACAGATGATGCGGTAGATTTCGCGTTTCGCGCCCACGTCGACGCCGCGGGTGGGCTCATCAAGCAGGAGCAGTCGCGGTTGGCGCAGGAACCATTTGCCCAGCACCACCTTCTGCTGGTTGCCGCCCGATAGGCCCGAGACCGGCATCGTGTCGCGTGCGGCCTTGATGCCGAAGCGAGCGATCATCTCGGCACTGGCTGCCGCCTCGTCCCGCGCCTTCATGACGAAACTTGGGCTCATCTCGGGAAGGCTGGCCAGGCAGATGTTGCCGCGAACGCTATCGGCAAGATTGAGGCCGCTGACTTTCCTGTCTTCGGTGACAAGCGCGATGCCGCTCGCCATTGCGTCGGCCGGCTTGTTGACACTGATCTGCTCGCCCTCGAGCCTCACGTCACCCCGTGCCGGACGGTCGAGGCCGAACAGGCAGTTGAAGATCTCCGTGCGGCCCGAACCCATCAGCCCGTAGATGCCGAAGATCTCGCCCTTGCGCACGGAAAACGAGATATCCTCGATCTTGCCCGGCAATGTCAGCCCAGAGACCTCGAGGCCGATCTTGTCGGTGGGAGCGTTGGTCTTGATATATTCCTCGCCGAGTTCGCGCCCGACGATCATCTTGATCAGGCCGGGGCGATCGATATCGGCCAGCAGGCCGCTGCCGACATAGCCGCCGTCGCGAAAGACCGTGTAGCTGTCGGCGATCTGGAAGATCTCCGACAGCCGATGCGAGACGTAGACGACGCCCTTGCCTTCGGCCTTGAGGCGAGCGACCGCGGCAAACAGGTGCTGGGCTTCCTTCTCGCCAATCGCTGATGTCGGTTCGTCCATGAAAATCACCTCGGCTTCGTGGCTGAAAGCCTTGGCGATTTCGACGAGCTGCATCTGCGCGACCGAAAGGGTCAACATCGTCTGTGTGGCGCGGATGCCGAATTCCAGCCGATCCAGCAATTGCTGGGCATCCCGGTTCATCTTCTTGAAATCGATGCCGCCGAAGCGCCCTGAGGGTTCGCGGCCGAGATAGATGTTTTCGGCCACCGTCATGTGCGGGACGGGGCTCAGTTCCTGCTCGATGATGGCGATGCCGGAGGCAAGTGCTTCGGCCGGGTTGCCGTAGCGGACTTCCTTGCCGCGCCGCCAGATCGTGCCGCCGTCGCGTTGCTGGATGCCCATCAGGATCGAAAGGAAAGTGGACTTGCCGGCGCCGTTGCCACCGCAAAGCGCGTGAACCGAGCCGGCCTGAAGTTCCAGGCGGCCGTCGCGCAAGGCGGCGACGCCTCCGAACGACTTCTTTAATCCCTCAACTTTCAGCAATGGCTGCATGGTTTCCTCCACGCGTCGTCAATTTCGACAAAAATCACATTGAGATCGACAAATGTCAATCGCACAATTTTACTTTTGATAATTGAACTACGACTTTTGTAAAGCTGCGATATCGCCAAACGCACCGATCGAGGCAGGCCGTTGGTGCTGAAGCTGGCAGGAATTCAGTTCCAGCGCGTTGAAATCGGGGGGTCCACGCCTTCGGCCGCGGGAACTTAGGCCTCACATTGGCGGGAGTAACGCGGCAATTGGTTGCCGTCGCCTTGGACCTGCAGCAGATCAATACTGCCGTCAACCAAATGGATCAGGACACGCAGAAGAATGCGGCGATGGTCGAGGAAACCACGGCTGCGATCCACAGCCTTTCGCGAGAAGTGTCTTCGCTGAACGAACTCATCGCACTATTCAAAGTGACCGCGGTGGCGCCAAAGGCACCCAACACAGCATACCCGACGGTCGTGTCTCCGCCGCACTCGCCCGCGCGTGATCTCAGACGCCGGCTGATTGGCGCATCCGGCAACAGTGCGACGTTGAGACGAGAGGACTGGGAAGAGTTCTAGGTACGCGAGGGTCAGATCCCAATGATCGCTGCTGTAGCTGAAGCAATGGACCCGAAACTCGCCCGGATATGCTTCTGCGCCGACGGGCTGAGGATCCATATCCAAGTTCGTAAAGAGGGAAGTTGCCTGGGGGCGTTCAATCGAGGAGGCGCGCATGGCGCGAAGCTTCGTTCGAGGCTTGTCCATGCAGCATGGCACATCACAAGCCGAGCCATAAGCCGGCAGTCAGAAAGGCGAGTGTGCCCGCCGCGACTTTCATGCCTCGGCTGTGGAACACGCGCGCCATACGAGATGGGTGTCCTGGACGGCCGGTAATGTAGCGTTCCGTGACGTCAGCGTCGGCATGCATAATGTCTTCATCATCCCAGCCGAACGCTTCACAGGCCATTGTCGGCCAAACCGAGCTTTGATTGAGCTCATCGATCGCCCTCAGACTACGTTCCTGCATCGCCTTTAAGGTGGCTTCCTTGGGCTGAGGCGTCTCGGTTATCTTGACTGCGACAAGGTCCGAAACCCTGACGATGTTCTTACCGATATTCACGCTCCCTCCGGTGCGATAGGGGACGACGAAGCGTTTGATGAACTGCCTTTCGTTCAGGTCGGAAAACACCAGAACAGCCTTATCCGCGGCCTGCGAGGTGCAAACGACGACGTGGAAGTATGATTGCTGCGGTTCGCCCATCACGCGCCTGCAAGTCCTCGATTTCCGCCGAGAAGTATCGCCAGTGACCGTCAGTTGAAGCATCCGGTCCACCGTATCAGACGAATATGAAGGTGATGCGTACGTCCCCGGTTCGGGCTCGCACGTCTCTGTCGCAAAATGTTCCAACTGCCAGTCGCAAGAGCCAGTCGCACAAGCCGCCGGAATCGGTTGCTGGCACAGATGCTCATGACGCCCGGTTCCGCCAGGGCGTTGCAGGCAAGCCGGATGCGAACGCTGGAACGGCTGCGCGCTTCTGCCATCCCTCCGTGTGAAGGGTATGAGTTTTAGGAATGACCCCTGCGCGATAGTCGTTTGTCAGACAGGGTCGAATACCCGATCTATGCGTCCCACTGGAGAGGAGGACGCATTTATGATCGCAGGCCACGGCCCGACCCGTCAGGAAGTTGACAGCATTGGCGCGCACGCCGTGCCAGCGGCGGCCGTATACGGCATCCAGACGCAGCGGGCAGTCGAGCTCTATCCGCTCGAGGGGGCCGCGGGGTTTGCCGACTACCCTTTGCTCCTTGCCGCCATGCTGCATGTCAAGAAGGCGGCCGCGCGGACCAATATCGAGATCGGCGCGATCGAGGCGCCCATGGGCCAGGCGATCATCAAGGCGATCGACGATCTCCTGGCGCGCATCCCCCCCGAGGCATTCCCGGTCCATGCCTTCCATGGCGGCGGCGGGATCTCGTTCAACATGAACATCAACGAGGTCCTGGCCAACCTTGCCAATGCCAGAGATTTCGGCGTCGCCTTTGGCACCTATGCGCCCATCCACCCGAACGACCATGTGAACGCCAATCACTCCACGGCCGACTGTTTTTCGACCGGCTGTCATATCGCCGCACTCGCCGCCTTCGATGGCCTTTCGCAGGAAATTGAAGGACTTGCTGCCGATCTCGACAGGCTGGGCGCCGAATGGACGCCACTGCGCAAGCTCGCCCGCACGTGCCTCCAGGATGCCGTAGACATCGGTTTTGAAGACTATCTTGGCGGTGTCGCGTCTTGCCTGCGCCATAATCTGGCGCGGGCGGCACAAGATGCCGAGGACCTGCGCCACGTCAGCATTGGCGGCAACATCATCGGTCGTTCTACCGATTGCGATCCCGGTTTCTTCGCGCTGATCATTCCCGCGCTCAACGAGCAGCTTGAAGCAGCCGGACTGCCGGCCGCGCTCACCCGAACCGGCAACCTTTATTCGGCCTCGCAGGCGCACGACCCTCTTTTGGCTCTTGCCGGATCGCTCGAACAGACCGCGCGCACGCTGATCCGTTTCGCCAAGGATTTGCGCCTGATGGCCTCGGGACCGCATGGTGGTCTCGCTGAGATCCGCCTGCCTGCGGTGCAGCCGGGGTCCTCGGCCATACCGGGCAAGGTCAACCCGACGATCCCGGAATTCATGGTGCAATGCGGCATGATGGCCTGTGGTCGCGCGGCCGCGGTGGCCATGACCGCAGATCATGGGGAGATGGACTATAATCCATGGGAAGCGGTGGTTGTCACCGGCCTCCTCGACATGATCGCGATCCTCACTTCAGGGGTTTTTACCTTCAGGCGCAATTGCGTGCAGGGCATGCGGCCTGATGCGAAGCGCAACACCGACAATGCCACCAGTCTCTTGCCCTCGCTGATCCGGCTGAAACAGCTGAAGGGCTACAGCTATGCCTCCGCCATCGCAAAGGAGGCCGCCGGCGACGTCGACTTCGTACGCCGCAAGGTGACTGAGGCCGAAGCCGGCTGACCTTTCCCTCCCAATCACTTCTAAGCAAGGCATGAAAGACATGTTGCAGGAAACCGAACTTGCCTGGGCTCAGCGTTGGCTCACAGCTGAGAAAAAGCAATATATCGATGGCCAGTGGGTCCGGGGCGCCGGCGCTAAATGGTCTGTGATCAACCCGGCGACCGGTAAGGCGCTTTGCGCAATACCACTTGCCGATGCAGACCAGGTCGAGACCGCAGCGGTTGCCGCCAACCGCTGCCATCGCAGCGAGGTCTGGAGCCGAAAGACGTCGCGCAAGACCCGCTCTGACCTGTTGAACGCCATCGCCCGGCTGATCCGCGAAAATGTCGAAAAGCTGTCGCTGCTCGAAAGCCTTGCCAACGGCAAGACCTACGCCGAGGCGCTGGTCGACGACATCCCGACCTGCGCCGACATTTTCGAATATTATGCCGGCTGGACGGACAAGTATTACGGCGAGGTCTCGCCTGTCGAGGACGGGTTCCTGAACTTCACCTCGAAGGACCCGGTTGGCGTCTGCGGGCTGATCGCGCCCTGGAACTTCCCGCTCTACCAGGCCAGCCTGAAGATCGCTCCGGCGCTTGCCATGGGCAATACCGTGGTGATGAAGCCGTCGGAGTTCACACCGCTCGCCACGCTCTATCTCGTAGAGTTGATCGATCGCCATCTCGACCTGCCGAAGGGCCTCCTGAACCTTGTCCTCACCGATGGCGAGGCAGCAAACCAGCTCACCCTCAGCCGCAACGTGCACAAGGTCTCCTTCACCGGCTCGACAGTGGTCGGACGCAAGATCGTGCAGAATTCGGGCGTCTCGAACCTCAAGGCCGTGACGCTGGAACTGGGCGGCAAGTCGCCTTGCATCTTCTTCGACGATACGCCGAACCTCGACGGGGCGATCGACCGGGCCTTCACCGTGATGTTCTCGCACAAGGGTGAGAAATGCTCGGAACCGACACGCTTTCTCATCCAGAAGGGTATCTATGACTATGTGCTGGAGCGGCTGATCGACAAGGCCGAGGCGGTGCGTTGCGGCGATCCGCTTGCGTCTGGAACCCAGCAGGGTCCGCAATGCAACGAGGCGCAGTTCCGTCGCATCATGAACTATATCGAGATCGGCAAGACCGAAGCAGAGCTTGTCGCGGGTGGACGCGATGACCGGGCGGGAGAGAACGCCGACGGCCTCTTTATCCGTCCCACCATCTTTTCAAACGTGCCGCAGACCGCCCGCATCGTGCAGGAGGAGATTTTCGGCCCCGTTCTCTCCTGCACGCCCTTTTTTACGGCGGAGGAGGCGGTGACCCTTGCCAACGACACGGTCTATGGCCTCGCCGCGGGGGTCTATACCGGCAACGTGACCCTGGCCCACCGCATGGCCGAGCGGCTGGATGCCGGCATGGTCTTTGTCAACCGTTACGGTTGCTATGGGCTTTCCAGTCCCTTTGGCGGCTTCAAGGAAAGCGGCTGGGGCAAGGAAATGGCCGTGCATTCGCTTTCCTCCTACACCCGGACCAAGGGGACCTGGGTCTATTTCGGCGATTGAAACACTCGCCTTCTCCCCGTCGCACATCCTCCCAACGCTCCATCCGAAAGTCTGAAGAATGCAATACATCCGTCTCGGTCAATCCGGCCTCAAAGTCTCTCGACTGTGCCTCGGCACGATGAACATGGGCTCCAAGAACTGGAAGCCCTGGATTTTCGACGAGAGCGAAAGTGAGCCGATTATTGCCCATGCGCTCGACAACGGCGTGAACTTCATCGATCTCGCCGACTTCTATTCGGCCGGCGCGGGCGAGGAGGTGGTGTGCAACGTGTTGCGCCGGGTGGCACGCCGGGAAGAACTGATCATCACCACCAAGCTCGGCTACGCCATCGGCAAGGGCGTCAACAGTGGCGGTCATTCGCGAAAGCGTGTCTTCGACGCCATGGACGGCTCGCTCACGCGCATGAAAAGCGACTACGTCGACATCTACATGCTGCACTACTTCGACACGGAGACCCCGGTCGAAGAGACGATGGAGGCAATGAACGATCTCGTTCGGGCCGGCAAGGCGCGCTACATCGGCGTCTCGACCATGTTCACCTGGCAGTTCGCCAAGATCCTGAAGGTCTGCGAAAAGAACGGCTGGGCCCGCCCGATCAACATGCAGCTTCAGCTCAACTGCGCCTATCGCGAGGAAGAGCGCGAGATGATCCCGTTCTGTGCGGATCAAGGCGTCGGCGTTTCGGTCTTCAGCCCGCTTGCCCGCGGGATCCTGACCAACGACATGAACTCGATCCGCAACCAGACCGATTTCTTCACCGCCGAAATGTACAACGACCGCGCCTCGCGCGACATCGCTCTTTCGGTCGCTCGGGTAGCCGAGGCGCGCGGCGTCAGTCCGGCGCAGATTGCCCAGGCCTGGGTTCTCGGGAAGCCGGAAATCTCATCCATGCTGGTCGGCGCCGATACCAAAGCGCAGTTCGACAGCGCCCTGGCGGCGCTCTCGACCGCGCTCGATGCTGACGAGGTGTTCGAAATCGAGCGCAACTACACGCCCTGCGACCTGATCAACGACTACACCGCAGGCAAGCGTCTGCCGCGCGAGCCGCGCCCGGCCGCCGGACGTTTCGCGGCACCCATGGCAGCAGTTGCCTGAGGAGGAGGGCGGACCGGATGGCGGTCCGCCGCAAGGCAAATTCTAGAGGGAGAAGAGGAAATGACGGATTTCAAGACACTCAGCGGCGCGCCGCTTCATCCGGAGGCCGAGACGCTCATGACGCGTCTTTCTGCCAGAGCAATTGACCGCCGCGGCTTCCTGCGTGCCATGGCCTGGCTTGGCGTTGCCGTCGGCAGCGCCAGCACCTTCGGCGGCAAGGTCTTTGCCCAGGAGACGCCCAAGGACGGGGGCACGCTGCGCTTTGCCTGCCAGATTCAGGAAATCACCGATCCGATGATGACGAACTGGATCGAGGCTTCGAACCTGTTTCGCAACAGTCTGGAATTCCTGACCTACGTCGACGAGAACAACATCACCCATCCCTATCTGGCCAAGAGCTGGACACCGTCGGCGGACCTGACCGTCTGGGATTTCGAGCTTGACGAACGCGCCAAGTGGTCGAACGGTGACGCATTCCTGCCCGAGGACGTGATCTTCAACATCGAGCGCTGGATCGCACCGGATTCACAAAGCTCGAACAAGACTGCCTTCGGCGCAATCTCGCGCGTTGAAAAAACCAGCGACCACGGTGTGCGCATCACGCTGTCGCGGCCGATGGCATCGCTCCCTGAACAGCTTTACTCCTACACCTGCCCGATCGTTCACCGCAGCTTCAAAGGCAACTGGCCGGCCGACCCCGTCGGAACTGGACCGTTTGCGCTGGTCAGCCACGAGGTCGGACGGCAGGCCGTCTTCCGTAAGCGGCCCGATTACTGGGGCACGCCCGCCCATCTGGACGAGGTCCAGTATATCGACCTTGGGCCCGATGTGACGACGCACCTGGCGGCACTCTCCGGAGGACAGGTGGACGTCATCTACCGTGCCACGATTGCCGAGTACGACTTGATGAAGTCGCTGCCGAACATAAAGATCCTCTCGGTGAAGGGCGCCAACACCATCGTGCTGCGCATGCAGGTGGATCAAAAGCCGTTCGATGATATCCGCGTTCGCCAGGCGGTCGTGCTGGCCGCCAACAACCAGCAAATGCTTGATGTGGCCTATCGTGGACAGGGCGATCTCGGCGCCAACTATCATGTTTCTCCCACGCAGGCCGACTATTTCTCACTTCCGGCGACCCCGCGCGACGTAGAAAAGGCAAAGGCCCTTTTGGCTGAAGCCGGCCATCCGGACGGGCTGGATATCGAGCTGACCCTCGGCAACACCCAGGGCAAGTGGGAACAGGACACCGCACAGGTGCTGCAGCAGAACCTTGCCGAGGCCGGCATCCGGCTGAAGCTCAACGTATTGCCTGCCTCGCAATACTGGCCGATATGGAACAAGGTGCCCTTCGGCCTGACCTTCTGGGCGCACCGTCCGCTCGGCACGATGACACTGGACCTTGCCTATCGCTCTGGCGGCTCATGGAACGAAAGTCACTTCGCCAGCCCGGAATTCGACGCGGCACTGGACAAAGCCATGGCCGTTGTCGACCCGCAGGCGCGAAAGGCCGCCATGCAGGATGTCCAACGCATCCTTCAGGACAACGCCGTCATGGTTCAGCCTTTCTGGCCGGAGCGTCTGACCGCTGCCTCCGAGCGGGTGCGCGGCTTTGTGCTGCATCCGTCGGACTATTTCCGCATGGACAGCGTCTGGGTCGCGTAAGCGCAACGGCCGGGCGCAAGGCGCGCCGGCCGTCCAAGCGCGCCCCGCGAATGAGGCGCGGCCTGTTTCACGATGAGGGGGAGAATTCGGTGTTTTTGGGCATGTTCCTGTTGAGAAAGGTAGCGATCGCGCTTGCCACGATGCTGGCAGTTTCGTTCCTCATCTTTGTGGCGCTGGAGGTGAACGTCGAGGATGTCGCCGTCAAGGTGCTGGGGCAGTACTCGACCGTCGAGCAGCGTACGGCCTGGCTGGCGCAGAACGGCTACAACGATCCTTTTCTGCTTCGCTACATTCGTTGGCTGGGCCAATTCGTGGTCGGCGACTGGGGCATGTCCACCTTCTTTCGCGCGCCGGTGATCGAGATGGTAATACCGCGCCTTGCGGCCTCGGCTCTCCTGGCCGGCGGCGCCTTGTTGGTGATTGTCGTTTTCGGTCTCGGCCTCGGCGTACTTGCCGGCATGCGGGCGGGCTCGCTCCTTGATCGGGTGATTTCGGTCTTTTCCGTCGTGACCACCTCGATACCGGATTTTGCCTCGGCGGTGTTCCTGTCGGGGATTTTCGTATTCTGGCTCGGCCTTCTACCTGGTGCGAGCACGATGATCTCCGGATTTTCGCTGGCAGAACTGGTTCTGCCAGTCTCGGTGCTCGGGCTTTATTCGATGGGTTACCTCGCGCGCGTGACGCGTGCTTCGATGGTAGAGGTGATGAACGCGCATTACATTCGCACCGCGCGCCTCAAGGGTGCCGGGATGGGTCGGATCGTGCTGCGCCACGCGCTGCGAAACGCCCTGATTACGCCCGTCACGGTCATCATGCTGCAACTGCCCTGGCTCTTGTCGGGTGTCATCGTCGTTGAGGTCTTCTATGCCTACAAGGGTTTTGGCACGCTTCTCTACGACGCAGCGCTCAACCAGGACATCTACCTGATCGAGGCCTGCGCCATGATCTCCGTGCTTGTTGTCGTGGCAAGCCAGGTTCTGTCCGATCTGCTCTACGGTTGGCTTAACCCGCGCATCGCACTGGGGGCTGCGGCATGAAGACGATGATCTCGAATTTGGCAAAACCGCTTGTGCTTGTGGGAGGCGTGCTCGCCATCGGCTGGCTGCTGGTCGCCCTATTGGCACCGCTGATTGCTCCCTACGACCCCTTGCAGACGCTGCAGCCCCTCGCCAAGCCGTTGACGGCGGGAGCCAAGGGGGAATTCTTCCTCTTTGGCACGGACATGCTGGGCCGCGACATCTTCTCGCGCCTTGTGTGGGGCGCGCGTACGGTGGTGGTCTACTCCACGCTCGCCACGCTGACCGCCTATGCCTTCGGCCTTTTCTTCGGCCTCATCGCCGGTTATGCCGGCGGGCGGACGGACGCGACCCTGTCGTTCCTCGCCAACGTCGTGCTCAGCTTCCCGGTCCTAGTGCTCTATATCGTCATCATTGTCATGATCGGTGCCTCGCCCGTAAACATCGTCATCGCCGTGACGTTCAGCAGCGCGCCCGCTATCTTCCGTATCGTGCGCGGCATTACGATCGATGTCGCCAGCCGGGACTTCGTCAAGTCTGCCATCACCCAGGGCGAAAGCACCCTGCGCATTCTCTTCGTCGATATCCTGCCCAACACGACCGGACCGCTCGCCGTCGATTTTTGCCTCAGGCTCGGCTATACGGCGATCACCATCGGCACTCTTGGTTTCCTTGGCCTTGGCCTGCCTCCACCGACGCCCGATTGGGGCGGGATGGTCAACGAGGGCCGCGCCATGGCCATCGCCTTCCCGCATCTCGTCATATTCCCCTGTATCGCCATTTCGTCCCTGACCCTCGGCCTCAGCCTTTTGGCCGATGGCCTGCGCGAAGTGAACGACGCGAAGGAGCGCCAGGCATGAACCAGCCCCTCTTGAAGATCCGTAATCTTTCCGTGGCCCTGCCGAAGGGCGCCGACCGTCCTTTCGCGGTGCATGATGTTTCGCTTGAGGTGAAGCCAGCCGAGATCCTTTGCGTCGTCGGGGAATCCGGTTCGGGCAAGTCCGTGCTGACTTCGGCGCTGATGGGCGCCGCCCCACGCGGTCTTAGTGTTGCGAGCGGCGAGGCGCGCATGGGCGGACGCGATCTGCTCGCACTCACCGAACGCCAGTGGCGCGATATCCGCGGCAAGGATATCGGCATGATCTTCCAGGAGCCGATGGCTTCTCTCAATCCAGCGCTGACTGTCGCGCGGCAGATTGAGGAGGTCTTCGAGCTGCATTCCGATTATTCCCGGGCCGAACGTGCCGAACGCGCGCGGCGGCTGGTCGAGGAAATGCACCTGCCCGAACCGGACCGGGTTCTCAAAAGCTATCCGCACCAGCTGTCGGGTGGCCAGTGTCAGCGCGTGGTCATTGCGATGGCGCTGGCGATGAGCCCGAAGCTGCTGATTGCCGATGAACCGACCACGGCGCTCGACGTGACCACCCAGGCCCAGGTGCTGAAGCTGATCCGGGAGCTGCGCGACAATCACGGCCACGGCATCATCTTCATTACCCACGATCTCGGCGTTGTGGCCGACATCGCCGATCGCATCGCCGTGATGCGGCGCGGCGAGGTGGTCGAAATCGGTAGCGCCGAACAGGTACTGAAGGAGCCTAAGCACGACTACACCCGCGCGCTGATCGCTGCGGTGCCGAGCCTCGTGCCGCACTGCCGCCCTACGGTAGAGGCGCAGGACGTGCCGGCGCTTTCGGTCAACGGGCTCAACCACAGCTACGGTGCAAAGCAGGTTCTGCATGACATCACGCTTTCGGTCGCGCCCGGAAGGGTGCTGTCGATCGTGGGGGAATCGGGATCGGGCAAGTCGACCATCGCCAAGAACCTCATCCGCCTTACCGACCCGACCGAGGGGAGGATCGCGGTTGCCGGGCAGGACATACTCGAGCTGAAGGGTGGTGCGCTGCGTCGCATGCGACGGCGGATCCAGATGATTTTCCAGGACCCCTTCGGCTCGCTCAATCCGCGCCGCAAGGTCGGGCCGATGATAGCGCGTGCCGCCATGCTATCAGGCATGGGCCGTGCCGAGGCGGTGGAGCGAGCAAAGGAATTGCTGGAGCTCGTCGGGCTGCAAGGCAATGCCTATGAGCGCCGACCGGCCGCATTTTCGGGCGGCCAGCGTCAGCGGATCGGCATAGCCCGTGCATTGGCGATGCGCCCCGACGTTCTTGTCGCCGACGAAAGCGTTTCGGCACTGGATGTGTCGGTTCAGGCCCAGGTGCTCGACCTTTTGGCCGATTTGCAGAAGCGCTTGTCGCTGGCCGTGGTCTTCATCACCCACGACCTCAGGGTGGCCGCGCAGATCAGCGACGAGATCGTGGTCATGAGCAAGGGCCGTGTGGTCGAGCGCGGACCCGCAAGCGAGGTCTTGACCCGGCCGCAGCATCCCTATACCCGCGATCTGATCAAGGCGGCGCCTGGGCGCGGCGCCTTTTGATACGACCCGGTGGTCGCCATCGGGGCCTGGATCTCAACGCACGCCTGGGGCCGGCCGCCCCGGAGCCATGACAGGTATAGCCCGCGATGTCGGTTGCTCCATCCCTCACGTCTCTGCGGGCTTTTTCAGTCGTCGGACAATGTCTGAGCTTCACGCAGGCAGCGCATCGCCTAGGCGTAACGCAGAGTGCAATCAGCCGGCAAATCCGGCAACTTGAAAGCACGCTCGATGTTGCCCTGTTCCGTCGCATCGGCAACAGCGTTGCGCTGACGGAAGTGGGTGCGATCTTGCACGAGCGGCTGAGCGTTTCGTTCGACCTGATGGACGAGGCCGTGCGCGAGGTGCGTGCGACCGTGCCGCGCCAGACCCTGAAGGTTCTCGCTCCTCCGACCTTCGCCGCGCGCTGGCTGGCGCGGCGGCTTGCCTCCTTCCGCCAGCGGTTTCCTGATCTCGATCTGTCGCTGCACATGCGCGGCGACGAGAATGTCCGCTTTGATTGTGTGATCCGCTTCGGCGCTGGCCCTCGGGAGCGCCACACCAGCACCCGGCTGATGACCGAGCAGCATATCGCGGTCTGTGCGCCCGGGCTTGAAAAGGATCCAGAGCGGCTACGCAGCAGTTGCCTGCTCTACGTGCTCGACCAATCACGGCGCCTGCCGACCTGGGAGAACTGGTTTGCCGCCACACAGCGCGACCGGCGCGAACTGCCCGAGAACGCAATGGAGTTCGCCACGCTCGACATGGTGATCCAGGCGGCCCTGACCGGAGCTGGGATTGCCGTGGTGGACCGCAACATGATCGAAGCCGAATTGCAGGCCGGAAGCCTCATTCAGCTCGATCCGGTGGTCGTCACGGGGCCGGTCGGCTACTGGTTGGACATTTCCGGAGAACGCCTCGCTCATTCGCGTGTCGTGCATTTCGCGCGCTGGCTGCAGCAGATGGCCGGAGGCGGCCGGGAGCTTGACCTTTCCTAGGACGAATTCAGGCCAAGTACCCGGATACACTGTCCCACAACAATTTAATGTGGTCCCGACCGGCCGGCCCTAACAGGCGCGATAGACCTGGCGCTGGTCGAGCACCCCATGGAGCGGCAGCCCGACCAAACACCTGGTGAGAAGGCAAAGCATTGCCCGGTTGTTGGCGCGACCCGGCACATCCGGCAGTTATTTCAAAGGGACTGGAGCCGACCGTCTTCGACGGCGGATGATCGGATATGTTTTGGCGAAGGGACGTGCCTCCCAAGAGCGTCAACGGGCAGGTGGCAACGGACAAAGCCGCTTCCCGTTTCCTGAACGGGAGGACGTGTTTCCGCGCAGAGGCTGCCGGGTTGGCGCGGGCAGCGCCCGGCAAAGGGACAGCCGATTCCCGGCGCTGCTTTCAATCCGGGTGCAGAAGGCGGGCGAGAGACATGCCCATCCTTGCGCAGGCTTGGCGCGGCTTCCAGCAGCATTTCCGTATATGGATGCAGCGGTGCGGTGAGGAGGGATACCGCCTTGCTCATCTGCATGAGGTCGCCATGATAAAGGACGGCCACCCGGTCTGCCAGTTGCTGGACGACGGCCAGGTCATGCGAAATGAAGAGCATAGCAACGGCATGCTTTTCCTTCAGCGACCGCAGAAGCTCGACAATCCGGGCCTGGACCGACACGTCGAGCGCCGACAGGATTTCGTCGCAGATCAAAAGCTTCGGGTTGACGAGCAGCGCGCGGGCGATGGCGATGCGCTGGCGCTCGCCGCCGGAAAGCTGTTCGGGAATGCGATCGAGATAGCCGGCATGAAGGCCGACGCTTTCGAGCACGGTTTCAAGCGTCTTGCCTTCTGCGGAAATGCCGAAATGCGTCAAGGGGCGCTTGAGGATCGAACGGATGCTGGACCGGGGATTAAGCGACGCGTCGGGGTTCTGGAAGATGTACTGTATCTGGCGCAGTTGCTCGGCCGAGCGATCATGGAGCGCCGGCGAAAGAGGACCGTCCTTGAGGGTGATCGCTCCGGAGCGCGGCGGCAGCCGCCCGCTGATCGCCCGGGCGATCGTCGATTTGCCGCTGCCCGACTCCCCGACAAGCGCGACCACTTCTCCGGTCCCAAGTTCCAGGTCGATGTCGCGCACCACCGGCAGGGTCGTACGCCCCAGGATTTTGTCGACGATGCTCGGTTTTCGATAGGAAAGCTGGAGGCCTGAGACCGCAAGAAGCCGCTCCGACCTCGCAGATGCCCGGCCTTTCGGCTCGGCCGAGACGGCTATCTGATGTTGGGCGGCCGCGTCCCGCCAGCGCATGCAGGCGACGGTGCGTGCATCGGCGATCGGCTCCAGGAGCTGAGGTGTCGTGCGGCAGGCGGGCGTTGCGAAATCACAGCGCGGCGCGAACTTGCAGCCGGTCGACATCTGATCACGCCGAAGCACGCCGCGCAGTCCGCGCTGATGCCGGTCGGCGCCGTCCATCGTCGGGATCGAGGCAATCAGCCCGCGGGAATAGGGATGGGCAGGGGCCGAAAGCAGCCTGTCGCTTGTCGCCACTTCGACCAGCTGGCCGGCATACATGACGCCGACGCGATCGGCGATCTGGGCGAGCAGCGCAAGGTCATGGGTGACATAGAGCATCGCCATGCCGATGCGAGCCCTGAGATCGGAAAGAAGGTGGATGATCTGACGCTGTGTGGTGACGTCGAGGCCGGTCGTCGGCTCGTCGAGAACCAGAAGATCAGGATTGCACGCGACCGCCATGGCGATCGTCACCCGTTGCTGCTGGCCGCCGGAGAGCTCGTGCGGATAGCGGTGACCGACATCCGGCAGCCCGACGAGCGCAAAGAGCTCGATGATGCGGCGCCCCATCGTGATGCCGTCCGGCAGCGCCTTGTGCGTTGCGATCATTTCGCGGATTTGCGCACCGACCCGCATGCCGGGGCTAAGCGATGTCGTCGGGTTCTGTGGCACGAGCGCAATGCGGTTGCCGCGCAGGCGTGTCAATGCCGTGGGCGCGAGCTTCAAGAGGTCGACGCCGTCAAAAAGCACTTCGCCGGTCTGAACGAAGCTGTTGATCGTGCCGTATCCGAGCAGGCGATAGGCAACTGTCGATTTGCCACAGCCGGATTCCCCAACCAGTCCGAAGGCTTCGCCCCGGGCGATTTCGAAGGAGACGTTCTGCACCACGTTGGTCAGGCCGGACGCTCCGCCATAGGCGATGTTGAGATTGCGAACTTCGATGAGCTTTTTCATGTTTCACGCTCCCGCGACGGGCCGTTGGCCGAGCATGCGCGACAGGCCGTCGGTAAAGAGGTTGAAGCCGATGACGAGCGACGCGAGGCCGAGGCCGGGCCCGAACACCGTCACCGGGGAAACGATCAGGAGGTTGCGGTTTTCACTAATCATCAGTCCCCATTCGGGCGTCGGCGGTCGGATGCCGAAGCCGAGAAAGCCGAGTGCTCCGATCAGGATCGGTGCGTAGCTGAGGCGCAGCGAGAACTCGACGAGCAGCACGTTGGCGGCATTGGGAAGGATTTCCCTAAAGACGATCGACCAAGTGCCTTCGCCACGCAGTTCCGCTACCGCCACATATTCGCGCGTGGCGATCTCCATCGCCGCCGCGCGGGCGATGCGGGCAATGCGCGGCGCATAGACAAGGGCAACGACGAAGACGATGAGCACCGGTTCTCCGGCGAGCGCCGGGCCGGCCGCAATGATCATGACAAGTGCAAGCGCCAGGAAGGGAATGCTGATCGTCGCCTCGACGACGCGCTGCGTGATTTCATCGAACCAGCCGCCGATATAGCCGGACAAAAGCCCGAGCGTGGTACCGGCGACCATGCCCAGAATCGTACCGGCGAAGGAGAGCAGCAGCACGATATGGGCGCCGTACATGAAACGGCTGAAGACATCGCGGCCGATCTGGTCGAGCCCCATCGGATGGTGAAGGGACGCCCCGGAAAGGGGGAGCCCCGCGCCCATTTCCGCAAAGCCATAGGGTGTCCAGAAGGCACCCGCGATCGCGAACATTACATGGGCGGCAAGAATGATCGCACCGACCCTGAAGGGGCCGGGCGTCGCACGCCAGAGCGCTTTGTCGAACCAGGCGGATCGTGCGGGCAGGTTGGACGTCGTCATGGTCATCGGCTTGTCCTCAGGCGCGGTTGAAGCAGGACGGCGAGCACGTCCGCTACCAGGTTGGCGGCGACGTAGACGGCCGCGCTGATCACTACCGTCGCTTTGATGAGGGGAATGTCGCGCAATTGCAGCGCGTCGATCAGCAACGTGCCGAAGCCTGGATAGGAAAACACCCGCTCGACGATGACAACGCCGCCGATCAGGAAGCCGAGGTTTAACGCAGTCACGTTGAGCGCGGGTACGACGGCGTTCGGAAGGGCGTGACGGAAGAGCACGGCGCGGGGCCGGAGGCCCTTTAGCTCGGCGAGCCGCACATAGTCCGAGCGCAGTACCTCGATCAGACTGTCGCGCAACACGCGGATGGCATAGACGGCCATCATGATCGCAAGCGTCACCGCAGGGAGGATCATGGCGCGTAGCGTCTCCTGCCAGGTGCTGGTCTCGGAGATCGTCGCCAGCGCCGGCAGGATCGGCACGGCGACCGCGAACAGGAAGAGCAGGATGGTTGCGAGTAGGAAATCGGGCAGCGAGAGCAGGAGCAGCGTGATCACGGAGATGACGTTGTCGATGGTCTTGCCGCGGTTGACTGCCTGGATGACGGCCGGAACGAGCGCCAGCACCAGGTAGATCGCAAAGGCCAGGAGCGACAGAAGCAGCGTGTTGAGGATGCGAGGCGCCAGAACGTCGGCGATCGGCCGGCCGGTCGCGATCGACACGCCAAGATCGCCGCGCAGGAAATCGCCGAGCCACTGGAAATAGCGCACGAGTGCAGGCTGGTCGAGATGGAGCTGGCTGCGCAGCACCTCCAGCGCCTTGACGGTTGCGTCGCGTCCTAGAATGCGGGTGGCGACGTCGCCGGGAAGCGCCTCGAGGATCAGGAAGATCAGGATCGAGACCAGGAGCAGGGTGAGGGCCGAAAACAGGATCCGGCTGACAAGGAGGCGGACGACACTCATTTCGGGATCGCTCCGGCTGAGCGCAGGGCCGCCTTGGCGGTCAGCGGGTCGGGAATGAAGGCGGCATCCGTTTCAAGATCGCCTTCCCAGATGTAGAGAAGCACCAGGGGCCTGTCGGCCGACAGCGTGGCGTGCGGCACCCATGGTGCGTGATGAATGGTTTCGCCGATGCCCCGCATGTCCCAGTCGGCGTCTCCGGCCCGCCAGAAAGAAGGCCCGGTGACCGTGTAGTAGAGCTCGTCGGCGGGATGATGGTGGAGCGGATAATGGGTCTTGGCCCCTAGGAACATCAGCCCGAAGGCGAGTTCCCGATCCTCGATCAAGGCCGGCACGCCATTGTCGGGTCCGCAAATCACGCCGTATCCGTAGTTCTCACCGAAATCGCTGCTGGGCGGATTGGCCAGGTAACTCTTGCTGCGGGTGACATGGATAGCCGGCAGCAGGGCGCAAAGGGCCTGGGCGAGTGCGGATGTGCCGCCATAGGCTGCAAGCTCGTCTTCGCAAGCGGCCTGGATCGGCACGCGTCCCTTGGGCACGGCGGTGACGGGCGGCAGATGCTGTGCAATCCGGCGCAGCCGGACGGCGTGCGATCGCGACACGGCGCGCTGATCGCGATCCAGCGCATCGGCAAAAGAGTTCACAAAGGTCGTCAGGGCGGAAATCGTCATGCAGCTATCCTCTTCCACGGGACGGCTCGTCCCGTGGATGGGTTGACATGAGGGTTGGGAGGGCGGCTCTAGTTGCCGCAGGTCAGCTCGGCATAGTCGATACGGTTCACATCGACATTCGGCCGGTAGCCCGAGCAGCCCTTGCGCAAACCGGCGACCACCGAGGTGAAGACCGGCAGGATCATGCCGCCTTCATCGGCGACGATCCGTTGGGCATCGCGGTAGAGCTTGTTGCGCTCCGTTTCATCAGCCGTTTGCCCGGCCTTGACGACGAGCGCATCGAAATCGTCCCGCTTCCAGTGCGTCTCGTTCCATTCGGACTTGCTGTTCAGCGACAGCGTCAGGGCTTCTGCCGGCGGGCGGGCGCTGGTGTAGGAGATGACCGCCGGCTTCTTCAGCCAGACGGTGTCCCAGTATCCCTCGGCGGGAGAGGTGATCACGTTAACGCGAATGCCAGCTTCTGCGGCCATCTGCGCATAGACCTGCGCCAGCAGCATCATGCCCGGATAGGAATCCGACGTGTAGAGATCGAAGTCGATGCCATCGGGGTGGCCGGCTTCGGCAAGCAGCGCCCTGGCCTTCTCGACATCGACAGCCTTCGCCGGCACGCCGAGGCCGAGCGGGGAGGAGAGCGGGATCGGCGTATCGCCACCGACCTCGCCATAGCCGAGCAGCACCGTATCGAGGATCTTCTGCCGGTCCATCACCAGCCGCAGGGCCTCGCGAACCTTGACGTTGTCGAAGGGCGGCGTGTCGGTCCAGACGGCGAGATAAAGGGACGTCGCGCCCGGTGTGGCAACGAGTTCGACTGCTGGATTGTCCTTCAGCGTGATCAGGCTCGGCGGATCCACCGTCAGGGAGAGATCAACGGTGCCGGACAGAAGGGCGGAAAGCCGCGAGGTGGATTCGAGGCTGGTAGTGATCTCCAGGCACTCGGCCTTCGGCAGGCCTGGACGCCAGTAGTTCGGATTGCGCCGCATCACGCGGACTGGGCCATTGATGGTGAAGGTCTCCTGCATGAAAGGCCCGGTGCCGTTGCCCCTGGTGCGAAGATCCTCCGACTTGGCGCCATCGGGCACCATCAAGGCATATTTGGTTGCGATCAGCATCGGCAGTTCGACGACCGGCTCCTTCAACTTGAAGAGCACGGTATGATCGTCGATCGCCGTGATGCCGTTCTGATCGAGGAAGGCGAGGGTCGAAAAGCCACCGGGCGAGATCGCCGGATCGAGCAGGCGGCGATAGGAGTAGACCACGTCCTGGGCGTCGAAGTCGGTGCCGTCGTGGAATTTTACGCCCTTGCGCAGGTGAAATGTCCATTCTGTTGCATCGGCGTTGGCTTGCCAGGATTCCGCCAGCACAGGCACGGGCTGCATTGTGTTGCTGCGGTCGACAAGCGGCTCGTAGACTGAACGGATATGGTAGACGCTGTCCGTGCCGATGAGGGCTGCCGGGTCCATCGTCTGCTTCTCGCCGTCGGATTCATAACCGAGCACCCGGACGCAAGCCTGCTGAGCGGCGGCTGCGGTTGCAAAAAGCGCACAGCCGGTCATGGCCACGGCGAGTGCCGTGGTTCTCATAAGATCCCGTTTCATTTCGGTTCCCCATTCTTGGATTATTCAGGGAGTATGAAAATGGCGCCGGCTGCTTGCAAACGATTAGAATTAACGTCTACATGAGTAAAATTCATGTGGGTTTGAAAGCATGGTCCGCCGCACATTGCCGCCCTTGACGACGCTCAGGGCCTTCGAGGCCGCGGCACGGTTGTTGAGTTTCAAGGCGGCAGCAGAAGAGTTGCGGGTCACGCAGTCGGCGATCAGCCATCAGGTGGCTTCGCTCGAACGCAATCTCGGCACGCCGCTGTTTCTCAGACTTCCCGGTCGGGTCGAACTCAGCCAGGAGGGAGCCGTCTATTTTCCCGTCGTGCAGGAAGCGCTCGACAAGGTTGCGCTCGCCACCGACCTCATCCGCCAGACGAACACGCCGGTATCGCTGACGGTGCAGGTTTATGTTACCGTCGCCGTCCGCTGGCTGATACCGCGCATGCAGACGTTCAAGGAGAGTTCCCCCGAGGTTGCCGTCAATCTCGACGCGAGCCTGCTCGACTGGGAGTTCAATTCCGACCGCGCCGACATCGGCTTCATCTACACGAAGACGCCGAACCGGCCGACCCTTGCATATACGCTACTGCGCCGCGAGCGCCTTGTTGGCGTCTGCTCTCCGGCCATTGCCAAGGTCATCAATACGCCCGAAGACTTAAGGCACTTCTCGTTTCTATCGGTCAGCGGCACTGCCGAGGATGCTGCAGCCTGGGCGGCGAGCGTCGGAGCGAGCGGTCTCTCTCAAAAATCCTCGCCGCTCTTCGACAGCAATCTGCTCGCAATCGAAGCGGCCGCCAACGGCCAGGGGCTGGTCGTCGTGCCCCAGTTCCTGGTCGAGGCAGATATTGCCAACGGTACGCTTGCAGTCCCGCTTGCCTCGCAGGTCATGCAACCGGGCGGATGGTACCTTGTGCACCTGGAACGGCGCGCGAACGAGAAGGCGATCCGCAAGTTTCTGCAATGGATTGAAAGCCAGGTGTGAAGACGCAAGGGGGATGCTTGCATGTTCCGTTTATGCAGAGCCTGCAGTCACCGCAACAGCATCATCGGTACATCCATCAGATGCGGACCGAAAATACCGAAAAAGACTTCTGCTGAGGCTCTTATCTCCGCATAGGCTGTTAGAACAGCCAATCCCAGGATTGAGATCGCAGATCCGAGCCGGATAGCAGCGCTACCATCACCATCATGAACGTCCGTCGTGGGCGCTGGAGGGTCGGAGGATGGGCGGTTGCCATGGAGAAGGTTGTCGTTTGCCGCGCGCAACAGGCGGGTGGGTCGCGGATATCGAAGGCGACTTTTCTCGCATATCCCGGGATAAGCCTCGCAGATTGAGTTCGCCATCTGACACATCCATGACCAATTTGAACGCTTACAATCTTAGGTGAACCGCTTCGTTTGGCCGTTCCCAGGGTAACTGGGCCCCCCAGTTGGCATTCTCTTGCCACGGGCGAAACGCCCCTGTTTTGGTTCTCGAAGGGACTCCTCAATTGGCAACCGCGAGACATCGGCCAAGGGGGCGCGTTCCTTCCCGCGTGACCGGCCTACCTGCCTATTGAGCGCCCAACATTGGAGCAATGCATCCCGACGCGGCAGGGAACCAACTGGTCGCGACTGGTGGCTCTCAGCGTTTCGACATTGGATCTGCGCATATCGTAAGATCGTGGAAGAGGGGTTCATTGACCTTGCAATGGGCATGACACCACCGAATCTTCGCGATTGGCAATTGATGCCGATCTGCGCTAGCTCAACCGACATCTTGGATCCTGTATACCGGAAGCACACTGGACGCAGGGGCCGGGACAGAAATAGGCGGATGGTACGCTGTCCTCTTATCCTGGCGCCAAGGACCAAATGCAGGAAGCCGTCGTCGCCCATATCGGGATCCGTATCCGCGCGCGAAGGATCAGGTCGAGAATGTCACGAGCGGAATTGGGCGCAATAGTTGGCCTGACAGGCGGGCAAGTGGGCGACGTCGAGCGGGGCGTCAGCTGGGTCAGTCCATACCAGCTCTTGTCCATCGCCGACGCGCTGGAAGTGGACGCTTCGCATTTTTTCAGTGATCAGCACCTCTTACAGCACCTGCTGCGAGGCAACAGGCAGCCTCGGAGTTGGGCGCTGATCCGACCTGTTCGGTCGCTGAGATCGGCTTCGCATTCGTGCTCCAATAATGGTCGCGGAATTGACTGCGGTTTCGATCGTGCTCAACACCGGTCCTTGTCGAACGCCGAAGTGTCTGCCGGGGCAGTCCCGTCAGGGTAAGTTTTCAAGGCGGACGCAGCCAGATCAAGGGTCCTTTGGTCGTTCAAATGCCTTGCGACAGCCTCCAACTTCTTGGCACCAGTCGCGAGATCAAGACTGAGGTTGCGTTCCAAAGGCGACTTTCTCAGTGCGCCGTGTAGGCACCATCCACAAGGTGAACGCTTCCTGTGATGAAACTCGCTTGCTCGGACAACAGAAAACAGATCAAGGCAGCCACCTCGTCGGGCGTGCCGCGCCGTCCCATTGGCTGCAGAGACATTATACGCCTGCTGTTTGCCACATCGACACTTTCTGAAGTGAGCGGCGTGTCGATCCAGCCAGGGGCGACTGCATTGATGCGGATCCCCGTTCGAGCGTACTCGATCGCAGCCGCCTTGGTCAGTCCGACCACTGCGTGCTTGGCGGCGGTGTAAGCGGCAGCGGTCGGGAGTGCGACGGCGCCGAGAATGGACGCAGTGTTTACGATCGCGCCGCCGCCTTGCGCTGCCATCGCTGCAATCTCATGCTTCATGCAGTAAAAAACGCCGTGCAGGTTCACATCCATGAGTGCGTGCCAGCTCTCAAGCGGATAGTCGGCAATCGGCCGGCGGATCCCGTGGACGCCGGCATTGTTGACAGCAAGATGAAGGCCACCACAGGTCTGCACGGCAAACGTGACCATCTGCTCCACCGCGGCCGGATCGGCGACATTGGCCGCGATATCATGGGCCTTGCCTCCGCTCGAACGGATTTCGTCGGCGACCAGGCGCACGGCGCTGGCATCAACATCCGCGGCAACGACTTCGGCGCCCTCGGCAGCAAGTTGGTGACACACTGCCGCACCAATTCCCGAACCCGCGCCGGTCACAAGCGCGACCTTGCCTGCGAAGCCTAGATCCATATGTGTTCATTCCTAACTTTGCCGTTCCGCGAACGCGCCGTCTTCGCAAGTCATTCTATGAAATGCACCCGAAGACCCGATCTTCCAACCGGACCAGCACAGCAACGCATAAGAATGGCGCCAACTTTAGACCCGATTCACGCAGTGCATCTAGGCCCTCTTTTGGAATATACAGCGCTTTCCGTCTAATTCGCGGGACTGTCGGCAAGAAGCCATTTTCCTATCCTGTCCCCGGACGAAGTTTATTGCAGCTTGGCGGGTAAGTGTTGTAAGTCTAATGGACGATTCGGGGCGTACCATTTTTCTCAGCAGGTAAGAATGGACAATCACCGCATTACACGGAGGTTCCTCCTCGTTGGCAGCCTTAGCCTATTGGCCGGGTGCAGTTCAAATTGGCAGCGCATTTCCTTTCCCTCCCTGTATGCCGGCACCCCCGGCGTCGATCCGCGCTATCGAAAACAACATGTCCGCTTCGACGGCAATGAGCCAGCCGGCACGATTCTTGTCGACACCAACCAACGCTACCTCTACGCCATCGAAGAGGGCGGATGGGCGATGCGCTACGGCATCGGTGTCGGCGAGGAGGGCCTGACGCTCAAGGGCCGCGCCGTTGTCGGGCGCAAGGCCGAGTGGCCATCATGGACGCCGACGGCAAGCATGATCCGCCGCAAACCGGAACTGGCGCAATACGCCGGGGGCGTTTCCGGCGGCCCTCACAACCCGTTGGGGGCATCCGCTCTATATCTTTATCGCAACGGGCAGGACACCAAGTTCCGTCTGCACGGCACCAACGCACCCTGGACAATCGGGCACGCCGTTTCCAACGGCTGCATCCGGCTTACAAACGACGATATCGTTGATCTTTACGCGCGAACTCCGGTTGGAACGCAGGTATTGATCATTTGATGGCGCCCTCTATGTTAGAGCGGTATTGGAATAGGGCTGACATACTTCTGACGAACTCTTCAAAGTTCGGTAATGATAAATGGACTGACGAGTGTGCCCTTTCCGCACTAGGCCGAATCTTGAATTGCTACTAATACTATGAATGTTGCCTTCGAATACCCATTCCGATCACAGAGGGAAGGAAATATTGATGAGCAGAATTCTAATCGTAACAGTTGCGTTGCTTTCCGTTGCTAGCCTCTCGGCTTGCGGAACAATCGGCAAAGGTAAGGGTAAAGCGCCGCCACCAGTGGCAGCGGAACCTGCGCCCGTTTACAAATAGTGGCTGACCTTGGTTCGGGGAGGGCCTCACGGTCCTCCCCGCCCTGTCTGATCGCGGCTGCGGTGGCAAGCCGCTCAAGATGGCCGCTTCAAGCGCTCATCTGAATTCAGGAGATATGGCGCAGTAATGACGCTCTCACTAGGTCGCATTCCGTTCGCCGTCATAACCGCCCTGGCGGTTACCGCGTGTCAATCGCAAGACAAAAGCCCGCAGCCACGCTATGTCTCAACCATTGCAGGCAGTCCAGCGCAACAACGCGATCAGGGCTATTTCATCGAATTCCGCTCCCGTTATGCGCTCAGTTACGGTCATACCTATGTGGTCTTTGGCCGCCTGAACGAGTCCGGAGCAATGGTCAATCCGGAAGTCGCGGGACTGGCTCCAGCAACAAGCGACACCGCTCCCTACGTGCTGGGGCATCTTTTGCCGGTACCTGCAGAAACGGGCGCAAGCGACGGTGATCTTGAGGAGCAATACAGGTCCGCGAGCTGGCGCGTCATGTTGACTGAAGCGCAATACCGCGACGTCGTCGCCAAAATCCGAAAGCTCAAAGCCAAAGCCCACTTCTGGCACGCGTCGCTCTATAACTGCAACGCTTTCGTGGCCGATATTGCCCGCTCCATGGGATATAAGACACCTGGTATCTGGCTGAGACCCCAACAGTTTGTCACAAGACTACGCGAGATGAATGGCGGCTGATCCGCGATCAGCGGCCGATCAGACGGCCTAGGGCCGGCTGGGTATGATTGGCTGCCAGTGCCTGGCGTCGGGCCGGCGTGAGTTTTGGTGTGCTCAGTTTCACTTTAGCACCTTGTCAGGTAGAGGCGGCGCATGGCAGTCTCGTCCCGGCTTGAAGTTTCGGTAGCCGAAGCAGCAGCAATAGCTTGGGTGATGCATCGTGAACATGTCTGTCCCTTCCATCGGTGAAGCTTTCTGGGTCATAGGCATCGTTGCCTGGTATGTGGTCCGTTACCCGTTTGAACGCCGGGCGAAGCGGGTGCGCGTGACGACCAGTCGCCGCTCGATGACCGACACGATTGGCCTTGCTGCTGCTTTGCTCGGTCTTGCGATTTTGCCCGGGTTTTATGTCGCAACCGGTATCCCCCGCTTTGCCGACTACCCCGCACATTCATGGATGGTGGTCCTCGGAGCCCTCATTTTCGGCATGGCTCTATGGACCTTCCGCCGCACACACAAGGAGCTCGGCCGGAATTGGTCTATCTCGCTGGAAATCCGAGAAAAACATCAATTGATCAGCAAAGGCCTGTACGCCCTCATACGCCATCCGATGTATACAAGCTTCCTACTGATGGCCATAGGCCAGCTGTTTTTGTTATCAAACTGGCTGGTCGGCCTTGCGGGCGTCGTCGGTTTCTCCGTGCTTTTTTTCCTGCGGGTCGACAAGGAGGAGCGTCTGATGCTGGAGTTTTTCGGCGCCGAGTACCGTGCCTACATGGACAGGACGAAGCGCATTATACCCTATCTGTACTAGAGGTGGCGTGATGCGGGGCCGACCGGTCAAGCTTTCTGCGGCACGACGCCTCGTCGGGGATCTCATGCGATTTTCGATCGGCGTGCCGCGGGTTACCGTGCAGCGACAAATGCGTCTCAGCGTGTTGCATGAAGCCAGGACAAACCAATCGGAACGACCCTCTTGGATGGTGCTGTTCTTGAAGGGCTACGGGCTCCTGTCCAAAGAGATGCCAGAGTTCCGCCGGGCCTATGTCAAGTTGCCGAGACCGCAACTCTATGAATACCCGGGAAGCGTCGCGTCCGTGGCGCACGAGCGAGAATACCAAGGTGAGCGGGTTGTGCTTCTCAGTACGATCAGGACGCCCGAACGGCGGTCGATCCCGGAGTTGAGCGCCCTGCTTCAGGAAGCTCGGTCCCGTCCGGTTCTCGAAATCAGGGAGTTCCGTCGAGCGCTGAAGATTGCACGGTTTCCAGCGCCACTGCGGCGGCTGTTGATGTGGCTCAGCCTCAACATGGGTCGTCAACGGGGACACCGGTTCGGCACGTTCCAGTTGTCGGTCTATTCTGGGCTGGGTGCGGAGTCGCTCAATCCGCTGACGCCTTTGACGACGATCTTCAACTATGGCCCAATCGCTGAAGACGGAACGGTCACCGTCCGTATTCACTATGATCATCGCGTCATGGACGGCGCCAATGTCGCGCGCGCCCTCCTGCGCTTTGAGGAAATCTTAAACGGAGAAATCGCAAACGAGGTGGCCAGTCTTTCCGCGGCCGAATACGCTTCGATTGCGGCGCGAAAGTCCTCCGTATGACATCGCGTCATCTTCAACGGCCCGCAATTGTCGTCGTCGGGGCGTCCCGGGGGATAGGCAGAGCGATAGCTGAACTTGCCGCACGAGATGGCGCGCCGGTAGTCCTCATTGCGCGATCCATCGAGGGTCTCCACGTCGTGGAATCCTCAATCAAACAGGCGGGCGGCCAAGCATTCAGCCTCTCGCTTGATCTTACATCTCGCGATGCTTCGACCAATCTTGAAGAGTTCCTCTCACACCAGGGGCTCGTCTGCGAAGTTCTTGTCAACAGCGCCGGCTTCGGCTTGCGAGGTGCGGCCACATCGTTGCCGATTGGCGACCAGGTGGGGATGATCGACGTCAATATGCGCGCTCTTGCTGAAATGACACTGCGCCTGCTACCGGGCATGGTCGAAAGACGTCGTGGGGGCGTCATCAACATGGCCTCAGTGGCCAGCTTTACCCCTGGCCCCTACATGGCGATGTATTATGCGAGCAAGGCGTTTGTGCGCTCCTTCTCAGAGGCCCTGTACCAGGAGACGCGAAAGACGGGGGTAACTGTGACCTGCGTGGCGCCGGGACCAGTGTCGACCGAATTCCTCGAAAAATCTGGAGCCAACAGGGCTGCGCTTTTCAAGGTATTACCGAAAGCCAGTCCCGATTATGTGGCAGCCGCCGCATGGCGCGGATTCAAAGCGGGCCGCCGGCTGGTTATTCCCGGCGTTTCTGCAAAATTGGCGATCCTTATGGCTGGGATGCTTCCCTCCCAAGCGCTTCTGCCACTCATCGGTAAGCTGCAACTGCGGGGCAATGACCCTTGCCCTTGTGGGTCCGGCAAGCAGCTCAAGCACTGTTGCCGCGCAGGTCCTCCCAAAGGTGGGACTGCATCAGTTTGACCTACCCTTGGGCGTCGAACGCGCCTCATGCTCACGCAGGTCCACTTCAAATTTCTGACGCGTCTTTGATCGCACTCTTATCTTTTCCGCCGTGCAAAAAGCTTGCCGCTGGGCGGTGCAACGAAACATGCCGGATGCGAATTGAACTTGATCGGACTCTTTGAACCGAACGTCTCAAGTTCATAGTGGCGCACTGAACAAGCCAGGAACGCATATTTTGCGGGGAAAGACCGTGATCCACTCGGCTTGTTGACGAGATCTGAACTACAAACGAACTCTGTTCATGAGCAGCGGTTCCCTTTGTCATTCTGGGCCGTGATCGATTTCGATCAATGATTGGGACCAACACGGACGATCCTATAGCGATTCTCTTGGCTACAGGTGGACAATTATGCCCTTCCGTTTGGGGCCGTTCTTTTACCTGGAAGCAATCAGGAGGGTCAGGCAATGGGCAAGCTGAAACCGCTGTATATAGCGCTATTGGCCGGGATGTTTCTGGCAACTGTACCGGGTGTATCGTGGTCGACCGATCAAGCACAGCAACGCCGCGCAGGGCGCGACGTCAGGCAAGAGACACGGCAGGGCGCGCGCGAGACGAAGCAAGATTGCCGTGCTGCCAATCAACAAAGCAACGCGGCATGTCGACAGGACAAGCGGCAGACCAAACAGACTGGTCGACAGACCGCTCGAGATATCAAGTACTGAATGTAGGCCGGAGGAGTAGGCGTTCCAAGGCCGGCTCTGGCCAACGTTGCCCAGAGAACGCGTCGATGCAAGCGTACTCTACGGCTACTGAAAAGCCCGCGTCCCAAGACGCGGGCCTTTCGTTTTAGAGGACGTCAGTACCATTGTGCGTACGTGATCTTCGCCCACATAGTCGTCCGGGCGCCTTTGGCGCTTTCCGAGCTCCGGTTCAGTGAACTTCACCTGCACGCAGGGGGTAGGCAAAGATGTGGTCGGCGCCAATCGCTCTCGCGTTGATCGACTTCGAGCCTTCCGGGTTTTCCGATACCTCCTGACGTGGGGTTTTCAATCGGGCACGACGTCCCATTTGTCGTCGGGATCGAAGCGATCGATGAAGGGCACGATCTCTTCGGTATTCGGCCCGAGATCGCGTTCGTAGACGATGCCCTGCTGGTTGACGACGAAGGTCTTGACGCCGGTCTCGGCATAGCTGACCGGCGAGGCGATCAGGGCAAAGCCGCCGATCATGTTGCCGTTGATGACGTAGTCGTACCGGCCGCCGGCGATGTTGTCGCCCTGTGACGTCAGGATGCGGAAACGGTAGCCGAAGTATCCTTGGCCGGCCTTCGCCTTTTCCAGTGCAGCTTCGCTGATCGCATCGCCGACCGGGCTTTCACCATCGCCCTGGTCAGCCGGCCAGTAGAGCCCGTCCGTCAGGCCCGGGCTGCTGATCAGCTTCTGGGCATATTCGAGCACGCCATCGCCATCGCGGTCCTTGGAGGCATATTCCCTCTGTGCGTCGACATAGGCCTGAACGGTGTCGATCGCCTGTAGTTCGTTCTCGCCGACGCGGCGATTGAGAATTTCCTCGAGCCCGACATAGGTGTCGAAGGCCCATTTGCCGTCTTCGCCCTTGGTGATCGGGAACGGCAGCGGCCAGAGCCGATCACCGATCTGGATGATCTCGCGCCCTTCGAGATCGCGCACGATGACATTGCGGGCTGCACCTTCGCGGATGAGCGCGAAAGTATCCATCGCGCCTTCACCGGCTTTGAGCTTTTCCGCATTGAGCCCGAGAAGTTTTGCCAGACCGTCGAAATCATTGGCGGCGAGCTTCGCCTTGAATTCGTCGACTGCCTTGGCCGGATCATCGAAGGCCGGAGGATCTTGGTCGGACGCATAGGCGTCGAGGCCGGCCGCCATTTGATCCATTGGTGCCTGCTCCGCCGGCGCCTTTGTCTGCGCGAAGGAAGTTTTGAGCGGTCCGGCGGCCAGGGTGAGGGCGATCGCCGTTCCAAGGAGAAGCGGATGAAAGAGCTTTGTCATGGTCGTTCTCCTATCTGACTATCGTCTGCCGCCGCCGCCGCGCCCACCGCCGCCGCCACCGCGTTGGATTGGAGGTTTGCCGCCGCCGCGGGTTGCTTGTGGCCGCCCGCCGCCACGCTGGCCGCCACCCATGCTCTGTCCACCGCGCTGTGACGAGTTAACCTCGCGACGGCCGGAATTGACGGTGCCGAGCCCCGACGGGTTCGCGGGTCGGTTCTCGGCCTTGCCGCCCATCTTCGGCTTGCCCGCGGGTCGGTTTGCCGGGGTCTGTTTTGCTTGCGGACGGTTGGTGCCTGCCTTGGCGTCACCGGCCTTCGGTCTTGTCGCCTGGCCATCGGCGGGACGGGTCGCTGGCCGCTGCTGCGCCTTCAGCCCATCAAGGGTGTTCTTGCGCACGTCCTTGATCTGGCCCGCGCTGCCACCGGTAGGCCCTGCGTTCGGGCGATCGCGGTTGATCTCGTTGGCGCGGTTGCGCAGGTTGTTGTTGCCGTCCGCCTTGATATTGTTCTTGACGTTGGTCCGGTCGAACTTCTGAAACTGAGTGCTGTCGAGCTTGATCTTGCTGCGGTCGACGTTCTTCCAGTCGACGTCGTTCCACTTGACCTTGCCATTGATGTTGTTGAAGCAATTGTTGCAGTCGATGTCGACATCGCCGCCATTCCAGCGGCCGCCCCACACACCCCAATCGTCCCAGTCGACGATCGCCGCAAAGGCCGCACCCGTCACCGCACCTGCAAAGAAGGTCGCGCCCGGATACCAATAGGCGGGAGAGGGCTCTTCATAGTAACTGATCGGCGCCGGCGCATAGTTGGGCTGATACAGCATCTCCGGCGGATACTGCGGCACGTAGATCGTTTCCGGGTTCGCCGCCTGGATGACGACATTGTCGCCTTCCTGGACCACCGTCACTTTGTCGTCGGACTTGATGATGTTCTTGGCGACTGCCTCGTCGCGCAGTTGCTGTATCGCGACCAGCACGTCTTTCTGCTGATTGGCGATCGCATCGCCGAAGGACTGCGTCCAGTCGAGGTCTTCGGCCATCATCTTGACGATCTGGGGATAGTTGAGCAGCGAGATGACGCTGCCGTCCCAATCGTCCTTCGGTTTCGTGTCGGGCTTCTTCTGGCGGCCCTCAAGGAACCGTTCCGCCTCGACGATCTGCAGCGGATAGAGAGCGGCCGCGGAAATCAGCGCCACCAGCTCGTCGGGATAGAGCGCGATGCGGGCAATCAGGATCTCGAGTTCGTCGTCGGTGAGCGGTTCCGGCGCCGTTTGCTGCTCGGCCGCCGGCGCGCCTGCCGACTGCTGCGCGAACACCGGGTTCATGGATGATGAGAGCATCATGGCAACAGCGCTGCCAAGCACGATTATTGTCTTCCGCACTATGATCACCTCCAAGGGTAAAGACGGAAAGGGTCGCCCGAAATACTGGTCTCCTTGGGATGCCGGTAAAGCGGCTCGGTGTGTATTGGCTGGGCAGCAGAGCGAGCGCCATCGCCAGCGCCTATCTGAACCAACTTCATGACAACCAACCGCCGCATGGCTTCCCCAAGGTCACTCCGAACGGACATTAAGCGGAATATGTCGGCTTGCTGAAGAACGTAACAGTTACATTGTGCACGGCCGTGCGATTGCTGGCGGTTTCACCGCCGAGAACATTGTCTTCAACTCCTGATCGGGAGGGCTCGACATCTCGAGTGCCCGGGACTGGCGGGAAGGCTGAAACGACTTCGAAAGCTAAGGTTACGTCACCAGCAAGCGTGCTAGGTGCTAGGTAAATTTCAAGCCGAGATCGCGCTATGCGGGCGCCGAAGAGGTGCTTGTGGTCGCCTTTGACAGGCGGAGGTCACCATTCGATCAAACTCAAACTATGCAGAATGATCTGAAGTCCAAGGGCCGCCTGCGTGACACCGAGCACGACCGCCAATACCTGGAGGGAGGTTCCTACCCATTTCAAGATGGTGTCCGCGAACGTCATCGCGAGCCAATCCAGTAACAGGATTAGGAGCACGATGGCGGCGACGATAAAGCCTTCCGCCTGGCGATCGCCGGCCAGGGTCGTAAAAACGATCACGGCAGCGATACCATAGGGAGGGACGATGATTGGAAAGGCTAGTGGCGCAAGGGCAAGCCTCTGGTCTTGTGGTCGGCCCACCGCGAGGGTGTGCTCGGTCTGGTTCGCGGATTGCTGCAAGATCGTTCGAAGAGCCACGAGAAACAGGATGATGCCCCCAGTCATGGCCAGGACCGGCAAGGAAATTTCAAAGTTCTCCAACATTGTGCGCCCAAGCAAGCCGGCGATAGCCAGGGCACCGGCCGAGAAGAGGATGGCCCTCCCAGCCGGCGGTGATGCTTACAAAGGGTACCAATATCTTGATGGGGCCGAGCATAAGAAAAAGCATCAAGAACATTTTTCGCGGGCCAAACTCGACGTCCGGCATACCCGCAGCGTTCAGCGGTTGGGCGAGGGACTGCTCGGCAAAACTGCTTGCGATTATCACGAGTGTGATGGTCAAGCCGATAGAATGCCCAGTTCGACGCCATTTTGATTTTTCAAATGCGCCAGGCTTACCGTTCCCGCTGGCGCGTAGCGATATGAGCGTGCGTATGAGGTTTGGACATGCCGTCATTTGCCAGTCCCCGATCACTCCAGAGCCATGGATGTCCTGACCAATTTTCTACCGGCGCTGCCGCGCACCAGGTTCGCCAATAGGGCCAAGCCGCGTCAAATGGAGCCCTGCGTTGCGGGCGCGCGTGGGTGACTGCCGTCTCAGCGTCTCAGTTGCCGCTCTCGTCAGAGGCCGGTCGGCCGCTTGGGTAACAACTTCGGCGTCAATCGTAGACAACAAACCCTTGTTCGCTCCGGGAATGCGCAGCCGTATCGGCTCTCAACTCGAAAAGACCAATTCCCTCGCCCGTTCAGTACGGGTGATTTGCCTTTTTGGGAGCCTGCCACAGATTTCTAATATTCCATACGTCGCAAATCTAACTGCGCAGAAGTTGTTGAGAGCACACATGCAAACACCAGCAATCGTCTCCGATCTTGCCTCTATTGTCCAAACCGCGCTGGCGCCGGTTTTTCTCCTTGCCGGCACGGCAGGTTTCGTCGGTGTCTACGAGATTCGTCTTGGCCGGGTTTCGGATCGGGTCAACGCGATACAGGAGAAGCGTGAACGGGGGGAAGCTCGACGCACGCAGCTGGACTATCTGCGCCGGCGTACGCTTGCCCTGGAGATAGCGGTCGCCCTCGGGACATTCGCCGCGATCTGTACTGGTTGGGCTATCCTCAATCTGCTAGCCGGTGCGCTCCAGTTCGGGTTCCGTGAAGAAAATCTCTTCTGGTTCTTCGGCGGCGCGATCTTGTCGCTCATCGGATCGCTTGTGGCATTCCTTGTTGAGATGTTTATCGCCGGGCGCAGCATGTTGCGCCAGATACGGATGGACGAGGCGACTCCAGAACGCGACTGACTGCCATTGGAGCAGGACTTGCCGAAGGTCCGGAGATAAAACGCCTTCCAGACCAATCCGCCCAAATCAATCACATGAAACCCAAAGTTCCCGTGAGAAATCCAATCGGGCTCGCACGCCCTTCAACATGGGACCGATAGTGGCTGGACGGCAGGGCGGCAGCGGGCGCGCGGCAGGCAGGGTTGCCGGCCGGGAGAAAGTTGAATTGCCATCCCTTGATTTTGCGACTTGCGCGGTTTCGCTGGGCCATGACCGCGGTGATGGGCGTTGAAATCAGCATCGTCACTGCGCTGCCAAGCGCGATGAACGTTTTCCGGATCATGATTTGCCCCCAAGTACAGAGGGGTACTGATTCCCTTAAAGAAATTGAACTCACCTCTGCCTCCATTACCGCGGCAGGGCGAGAGGGCAAGTACGATACAATATTTTGCTTGGGTCAATTATGGGCCGATGCGTTGCTCCAGGGAAGATACGTAACAGTTACATTGTCGTGCTTTCGCATGATTGCTGTTGCTTCTTTGAAAGGTGCTGGGCATCATCACGTTCAAATAGTGATTAGCTTCAGTCGGCTATCGAATCCAAGGTCCGAGTAATGGGGGGAGGCAGTATGATTGACTGGTTCGTAAGCACGCTTCGCACGTATCCTGAGATTGCAATATTTCTCTCCCTGGCACTTGGTTACTACTTCGGCTCGTTTACGTACAAGGGCCTCGGCCTTGGCGCGGTAACGGCCACGCTGGTTGCTGCCGTCATCATCGGACAGATCGGGATTACGATTTCGCCGCCTCTCAAGGCCACGTTCTTTCTGATGTTCCTGTTTGCGATCGGCTACGGCGTCGGTCCGCAATTCGTGCGAGGTATCGCCAAGGATGGCATCCCGCAGGCGTTGTTCGCAGTCGTGGTCTGCATATTTTGCCTTGGCGCGCCTTTCGTCGCGGCCAAAGTGGCCGGTTACGATGTCGGTTCCGCACTGGGGCTCTATGCGGGATCGCAGACCATCTCCGCGTCGATGGGCTTGGGAACGGACGCCATCAATCGTCTCGGCCTTGCGCCCGAGGAGACAAAGCGATTGCTGGATGCGATGCCGGTCGCCTATGCAGTCACCTATATTTTCGGCACCGTGGGATCGGCTATCGTTCTAGCCCTTTTTGGACCGGCGCTGCTGGGTATCGACCTGGAGGCTGAGTGCAAGCGCTACGAGGCGGAGCAGGGCGGCAAGAAGGAGGCGGGCGGCGCTGGAACAGCCTGGCATCATTACGAGTTGCGCGCCTATCGCGTTCGTGCGGATGGCCCTGTCGTCGGCAAGACGGTACGAGAGGCCGAATCCCTCATCCCCGAGCAGCGCGTGTTCATCGAGCGGATCCGGCGGGGATCTAAGATCGAAGAAGCGACAGCGGATATGGTGGTTCAGGCGGGTGACGTCGTTGCCGTTGCCGGCCGCCGTGACGTGCTGGTGGGCCTGATCGGTCAGACTGCAGAAGAGGTCGACGACCGCGAACTGTTGGCGGTGCCCATCGAGGGCGTCGACGTCCTGGTGACTGCCAAGGAAGCCAATGGAAAGACGCTGGCCGAACTGGCGCAGTGGCCGACTTCTCGCGGTGTGTTCCTGCGGCGGATCGCCCGTGGCGCAACGGCGACTGAAATCCCCATTCTTCCGAACACGGAGATCCATCGCGGTGACATCCTGACGATTGTCGGACGGACGCAGGATACTTCCGCAGCCGCGAAGGCGCTCGGTGTTGCCGACCGCCCGACCGACGTCGCGGATGTTGCGTTTATTGGTGCAGCGATTGCGATCGGTGGCCTGCTCGGTGCGCTCGTATACAAGGTGGGCGATGTGCCGTTTACCTTGTCCACGTCCGGGGGCGCGTTGATCTCCGGGCTTTTCTTCGGCTGGTTGCGCTCAGTGCGCCCGAAATTCGGCCGGATACCGACATCGACCGTCTGGTTCATGAATTCGGTCGGTCTGAACGTCTTCATCGCGGTGGTCGGCATCTCCTCCGGCCCAGGTTTTGTCGCCGGCCTGCAGCAGCTTGGCTTCAGCCTGTTCCTTTGGGGGATATTCGCAACGACCGTGCCCCTCGTGCTGGCAATGTATGTCGGAAAGTATGTGTTCCGGTTTCACCCCGCCATTTTGCTGGGATGCTGCTCGGGCGCACGCACGACGACAGCCTCGCTTGGGATGATCAATGATCGCGCCAAGAGCCAGATCCCTGGGCTCGGCTACACCGTGACCTATGCCGTCGGCAACACGCTTCTGACGATCTGGGGCATGGTGCTCGTCATGATGATGACCTAGTCATTTTCGGTTTGAATGGCGGCGCTTCGGCGCCGCATCTCTTTGCGAAGAACCGCTCCTTTCCGAAGATGCGGCCTCGTCTTGGACACCCATGGTGAGTTGTTCGAAGCTTTTACCGGCAGAAGCCGTGACCGGGTTTCGAAATTGGTTCGTCTTATTTTTTTGCGTCCATCATAGCCGCGGCCACTGAGAAAGAACTGCAGATCAGTGGCCGCTGGCAGCCCATATAAAACTGAGTTGGGAGCGCGCTATGCCAAGCAAGACCGCACAAGTAGACCAGTTTTTGCTCATCCATTCGGCGCGTGCCGACAACTGGCGTGAGATCACGACGCTTGCAGAGGCCTGGGCCGCCAATCGCGGCGCACGGGCAGCGCTGGAAGCGGCGATCTCTGCCGTGGCGCCGGCGGAGGAGTACTACGCCTATCCGGGCCGGGGATTGCTTATGGCTCTGGCGGAGCGCATCGCCACCAATGATGCGGGCGGGGCAGCAAGGCTTGCGCGGCGCATCTCCAATGGGCTGCTGACCCATTCCTATCGGGGACGTCAGAGTGAATGGGACGTGCATGACGAGATGTCGGGAACGGAGGTGACCGATATCATGCCGCCTGGAACCGGGGAGGCGAACGGACGCCGGCCCTATTTCGAAGTTCTGTTTGTCAACAGCCAGCCGGCCGCGCGCTGGGAGACGTTCGCAGCGGAGATCCGCAGGCTCCGGCGACCGGAGGACGGCTTCATCTATGAGCCTGTTCTGGTCGGGTCCTTCGAGGATGCCTTCTGCGCGGCCGCCCTGAACCCCGATATCATCGCTGTCGTACTCGCGGAAGGCTTTCCTTACCGCTCGCGCCACGACGCGCCTGTGCTTCGCTCGGTACTCGATCCGCTTGGGGAAACCGACGGACCAGACATGTCGGCGCTCCGCCTGGCACGCAGCTTGAAGCGTATCCGGCCCGAACTCGACGTCTATCTGCTTTCCGACCGGCAAGTCGAAAAGATCGCCGGCGACCCGACGGCGGATTCGGTGCGGCGTGTGTTCTACGCGGTGGAGGAGCCGCTGGAGATGCATCTCGCCATCCTCGAAGGCGTGCAGGCACGCTATGAAACGCCCTTCTTCGACAATCTGAAGAAATATGCACGACGACCCATCGGCACATTTCATGCGCTTCCCATCGCCCGCGGCAAATCTGTCTTCAAGTCTGACTGGATCCGCGACATGGGCGAATTCTATGGGCTCAATCTGTTCCTGGCGGAAAGCAGCGCGACGACCGGTGGTCTCGACAGCCTGCTGGAACCTACCGGCACGATCAAGCGTTCGCAGGAGCTTGCGGCCCGCGCCTTCGGGGCCGACCACGTCTTCTTCGTGACGAATGGCACGTCCACTTCCAACAAGATGGCGGTGCAGGCGCTTCTGGCGCCCGGTGACATTGCGGTGGTCGATCGAAACTGCCACAAATCGCACCATTACGGCATGGTTCTGACCGGTGCGCAGCCCTACTACGTCGAAGCGTTCCCGATGACGGAATACTCGATGTACGGCGCCGTGCCGCTTTCGACGATCAAGCAAGCCCTCTTGGCATTGAGGGCGGAAGGACGCCTTGATCGGCTGAAACTGCTCGACCTCACCAACTGCACTTTCGACGGGCACATGTACAATGTCAGGCGCGTGATGGAGGAATGCCTCGCGATCAAGCCGGACCTCATCTTCCTATGGGACGAAGCGTGGTCCGGATTTGCCAGGTTTTCACCCTTCCTGCGTCCACGCACCGCCATGGGGGCGGCCGCCGATATCGAAGACTGGCTGCACGATCCGGCCTCGGTCAGTGCCTATGAAAAGCAGCGCGCTGATCTCGGGGATGATCCATCTGACGAAGCGCTGCTTAAAGCACGCCTGATCCCCGACCCACGGCTCGTTCGCCTTCGGGTCTATCAGACCAACTCGACGCACAAGTCCATGTCGGCGATCCGGCAAGGCTCAATGTTGCTGGTCAAGGATGTCGACTTTCACACCGTCGAGGCCCAGTTCCACGAGGCGGTGTTCACCCATGCTTCCACAAGTCCGAACCAGCAACTGATCGCCAGCCTCGACGTGGCTCGCAGGCAGATGGAGCTCGATGGGTATGGGTTGGTGATGAACGCGATCGAAATCGCGCTCAAGATTCGCCGGGCAATCAACGAGCATCCACTGATCTCGAAGTATTTCCGCGTTCTGGGTGCCGATGAGATGATCCCCGCGGAGTACAGGCAGTCAGGGTTCAAGGACTACCTGGCGCCGGGCGCGACCTGGGCCACGGCGGTGAAGGCGATGAAGGAGGACGAGTTCTACCTCGATCCAACGCGTATGACGCTGGTGTGCGGAACGGCTGGCTTTGACGGAACGCAGTTCAAGGGGCTGCTAGCCAACGAGTACGATATCCAACTGAACAAGACGTCGCGCAACAGCGTGCTCCTGCAGTCCAACATCAACAATACCCGCAGCGATATCGCGCACCTCGTTCGTGTCCTGGTCGAGATCTGCAATGATATCGAAAAGCGCCTTGTCAACGGCGGAGAGGCCGAGCGTGCAGCTTTTGCAGCACGGGTAAAGTCGCTGATGACCGACGTGCCGGACCTCCCCAACTTCAGTCATTTCCATGAGATGTATCGCGGCGATGCGGGGCGTACGACGCCGGAAGGCGACATGCGAGCCGCCTTCTTCAATGCCTATGACGCCTCCGTGTGCGAGTATGTGCCGCTCATTGGCGCTGAATGCGATCGGCGCCTGAAGGAGGGGCCAGAAATGGTCTCTGCCAACTTCGTTATCCCCTATCCGCCGGGGTTCCCGATCATGGTTCCGGGTCAGGTCCTGACGCAGGAGACAATCGACTTCATGCGTAAGCTGGATGTGAAGGAGATCCATGGCTACGAAAAGGCTCGGGGACTGAAGCTGGTCAAACCAGATGCCGTTGCTGCCAAGGCGAAACGATAGCCTGCAACACGGTCGTGCCGGAATTCTCAGCGTAGCCGCTTGCCAATTTTGCATGAGCGTTTCGGTTCGACCGTGATGGCGTCTTAGCCTCTGGCCGAAGGGGGAGGGGGACCTGGTGATAATTTGGATCGAGCAATTCCTGACCAAGTATCCTGAGCTTGCGGTATTCCTTGCTATCAGCATTGGATATCTGATCGGGGGTCTGAAGTTCGGAGGCTTCAGCCTGGGGCCGGTTACGGGATCGCTGTTTGCAGGTATCCTCATCGGCCAGTTCGCCGATGTTCCGATTGCCGGGATGGCGAAATCGCTGCTGTTTCTGCTGTTCCTTTTCGGTATCGGCTACTCGGTCGGGCCACAGTTCCTGCAGGCCTTGAAACGCGATGGAATGAAGCCGGTCCTGCTTGCGGTGTTTGTGTGCGTGACCGGATTGCTCACAGCTGTCGTGGTTGCCAAATTCCTTGGTCTGGATCCAGGTTTTGCGGCCGGGCTTTTGTCGGGTGCCCTGACCGAAAGTCCGGCAATGGGCACTGCCACCGAAGCGATCAATGCATTGCCACTGCCCGAGGCGGATCGCGCACGGTTTGTCGCCCATATCGCTGTGGCCGATGCTGTTTGCTACGTTTTCGGCGCAGTTGGCGTCATTCTGTTTTGCAGCGTCGTCGGCCCGAAACTGCTTGGCATCGACCTCGTCGCCGAGGCGCTGAAGCTTGAGAAGGCGTACGGGATAACCCGTAAGACAACCGGGGTCTCCTCCGCCTGGCACCGGTTCGAGATTCGCGCCTACCGGATAGCGGACGGCGCGCCGATCGTCGGCCAATCGATCGTCGCTGCCGAGGCGACACTTCCAGAGCATAGACTTTTCATTCAACGCTTGCGGCGGAGGGAGGCTATCCTTGAGGCCGCGCCCGATCTTGTAATTGAACCCGGCGATATCGTTGCGGTGTCCGGAACAAGAGAGGTTCTTGTGACTGTTCTTGGTCCGCGCTCCGAAGAAGTCGAGGATCGCGAGCTGCTCGACGTGCCGGTCTCGGTTACCGACGTTTTGCTGACGAACCCTGATCTCAATGGCCGAAGCATAGCGGATGTAGCGACCGAAGGATGGGCAAGGAGCCTCTATCTGCGAACGATCACTCGTGGCGGCCAAGATATTCCCCTTGCGCCCGGGATCACGGTGCAGCGCGGGGATATCATGCGCCTCGTCGGCCCGGAACCTGTCGTGTCGAGCGCGGCCAAGCGCATTGGTGTCGTCGTCGCGCCGGCGACGGCAACGGACTTCCTGGTCCTTGGCCTTGCCATCTTCCTTGGCGGGCTTGTCGGCGTTCTCGTCACGTTTCCGATCGGCGATATGCGGATTTCGCTGAGCACCAGTGTGGGCACACTCCTCGCCGGACTGATTGTGGGGCACCTGCGTACGCGCTTTCCACTTTTTGGCAGGATTCCGGATGCCGCCGTTTCACTCATGACGGCGCTTGGTCTGGCTGCCTTTGTCGCGATGACCGGTCTTCATGCCGGACCTATATTTGGCCCCGCTATTGCGGAAGCGGGTGTCGGACTTTTGTTTGGCGGCATGGTCGTCACGATGGTTCCGTTGATCGTAGGCCTCTACTTCGGGCGCTACGTACTTGGCATGAACCCCATATTGCTGCTGGGCGGGCTTGCCGGAGCGCAGACCATGACGGCTGGCATGGCCGCGGTGCAAGACAGGTCCGGGAGCTCTGTTGCAGTCCTTGGCTACACGCCCGCGGTCCCGATCGGCCATATTCTGCTGACGACCTGGGGGACAGTGATCGTCGGTATCGTCGCCGGATGAAATCCCGATAGTCTAATCGATCAGCTGCAAAACTGGTGCGTAACTAGAATTCGCAACAGACTTCCAGAGTAAAGTGGCGAATACTGCTGCGAATCGTCAAGGCGAATCGCCGATGAGCTGAAGGTGCTTTTGATGCGGCATGCATTATACGTTGTTTCACCCGCACTTCTCATGGCGACACTGGCGGGTGCGGGGTCTGTGGCGGCCCAGGAGCCGGCAAAACCAGTGCAGCAGCAAGGGCAAAACAGCAAGGAACCAGAACATTGGATTCCGAAGCTGCGGCTCGGCGACGATAATGCCTATTTCGAGTTCTACGGGCAGATCAACAAGGGCCTGCTGATCTACGATGATGGCGGGCAAACGGAAAACTATTTTCCAGTCGACAACGGCAACTCGTCTTCACGCGCGGGCTTTCGCATCTATAGCCTCATGGAAAACGACTGGTCTTTCGGGGCCAATCTCGAATGGGAGTGGAACCCTACTCGACAACCAATGTGAACCAGACGAACGAGGATCACTTCGACTGGGGAACCGACCTTATGCGCAAGGCGGAAATCTATCTGAATTCGAAGGATTACGGCAAGTTCTGGTTCGGCCAGGGCAGCATGGCCTCCGATACGAGCGCCGAGGTGGATCTCTCCGGCACGGACGTCGTTGGTTATTCATTGGTGTCGGATATGGCCGGTGGACCGTTTTTCCGCAACGAGGACGGCACGCTGTCGACGGTCCATGTCAAGGACGCGTTCACCAACTATGACGGCCTCAGCCGCAAGCTGCGCGTCCGGTACGATACTCCATCTTATGGCGGCTTCAGCCTTGCGACGTCGGTGGGAACGCAGGTTGTGCCGGAGACAACCGACGTCACTGTCTGGGATATGGCGGTTCGATACAATGAGACCTACGATGCCTTCAAGGTTAGCGCGGCTCTTGCTTTTTCAAAGCCAGGCGGCAGCAACTCCATCTACGACGGGTCCGTTTCCATCCTGCACCTGGATACCGGCCTCAGCCTCACCCTTGCAGCGGGCTATTCCGACAAGGAGACGGTTGATGGGCGCTATGGTTACGTAAAGGTCGGCTATCAAGCTGATATCTTCGATGTCGGTAAAACTGCATTTTCAGTCGACGCCTATTTCGGCAAGGACATTGCAGGCAAGGGTAGCGAGAGCGATTCCTTCGGGGCACAGATTGTCCAGAACCTCGACTATCTGCAGACGGAGCTCTACCTTGGAGCGCGGACCTACTCACTCGATCAGGAGACCGCCGATCTTCAGGATAGCTTTGCTGTTTTGGGTGGTGCCAGAATAAAGTTCTGAAGCACCGTTGGGCTGGCAAACTCGTACCTGCAACCATTCGCCAATGAAACGACGGGCTTGACCTTTGAGCTACGGGTCGCACCAAAAAAAGTTTCTCAGGGCGGCAGCTCGTTTGCGCGGGCCATAACTGGGCCAGTGACGGCACGTCCAAGGGGCGTCGGCACTTGTCGTCAACTTGGCCGGTACGTCATGATGAAGCTTGGCTTGCCAAGCTTGGCCCTGATGGTCCATGCTTTCGACCTGGTCGACCAACATTCATGTTTGTCGCCGTTGGTCGCCATCTTCAAGGGGGGTGCTGCGGCACTGGCGAAGGTACGCCAAGTCGTATCGCCTTCGAGAAGTTCGGCGACAACCCGTCGGCCCGCGCACGCTGGTCGATATGACTGGCATTTCTGAGCTCCGTGAGCGACACTGACGTATCAACCGCGCCGCGACCATAAGCGTAGTCGGGTAGATAGCCGTTGACGATGAGACGCCAGTCGAACGGGACCGTGTCTCCCACAACGCGCATCATCTTGACGACTGTGGTCGTGCAGTTGGTCGTAAGCGAGTTGTAGAATTGCGGCGTTCTAGCAAGCGCATTGGCGTCTGCAACATACTCGCGCAGAAGCGCACGTGCCTGGTCAGGCGACGCTTTCAGGCGATAGATCTGAACATCCTCGCCGCGGAAGTTCGAACGGACGCCCACCACGTCCCGTTCATCGGCTGCGATGATGACCAGAGGATTGCTCTTGAATAAATCTGCAAGCGGCGAGAACCCGCCGCCAGCCCGCCGACGGACCTCGATCGACCACGGAAGCTGCTCGCCCCCTTCAAATCCGAAACTGAAAATGACGTGGGCAATCTCTGGTCCCGCCCAATAAGACATGAACAGGTCGACCGTTTTGAGCTTCCTCATGTCGTAGGTCCGCGTGGTCCACTGCTCGACGAATTCCGTGGTGCTGTGCCATTCGAAGTTCCGAACATTGGTCAGTGTCAGCAGGTCGCCGTCAAATTCGCCTGTGACCTGTCGCGCGACATCGGGTGCCCAGGATGCGTTTTCGACGGGTTTGATCGTCCGCCACCACAACAGGACAACTGCGAACGCGACTGCGAACGCCAGGAGAGCTTTGAAACGCCAGCGGCCAAACAGCGCGGCGACCGTGAAAAGCCCGACAAGTGCAAAAAGGCCGGCGACAAAGCCTCTTGTGATCTCTGAAACGGGAAGGCGGTACCACAATGCGAGCGTGGCCCATGCAGCGGCCAAGGCTAGTAGAATTGCTGGTGGAACAGTCAGGACAGCCAGAGCCAAGCGGCTCCAGCCGCTCTTTTGCATGTTCGCCCCAGGACCGCTCAATAGATCAGTTCCCGCGCTGTCTTCGGGCCGCATTGCTTGGCCTGCCGCTTGCTCATGTCTTACCCCTCTCGTTTACGTTCGAATACTTCGATTGGCTCGGTTCAGGAGCCGTTTGACCGCCGCAGGATTTCCCCAAGTTCCCTATTCGTCTGCATTATGCTGAATATGGCGTGTCGCTAAAGAGCGTAACGGTTACATTTTTGCACGACCGCGGTGCCGCCGCGGACTTTTGTTTCGGCGGCGACTTCAATGGGGCGGATGGATTTGCTCTTGAAGCCCGCAAAGAGGGCTGGGGAGAAGGATCAAGCGTCAGCGGCTCGTGGGAAGCAGGCGTCAAACGCGCCTACTAGCCCAGCTAAATTCAAGGAACTTGCGATAGACTTGCGCCTTGGCCAATCCACAGTCGAAGTTCGAAAAGAATTGGCGTGAGCTCAATTCCATTCACCTGCGACGCCGTCGGATTTCGAACCGTTCAACAAGGCCTGTAAGGAGGCATCCTCTCAATCGGGCGCGACGTCCCATTTGTCGTCGGGATCGAAGCGATCGATGAAGGGCACGATCTCTTCGGTATTCGGCCCGAGATCGCGTTCGTAGACGATACCCTGCTGGTTGACGACGAAGGTCTTGACGCCGGTCTCGGCATAGCTGACCGGCGAGGCGATCAGGGCGAAGCCGCCGATCATGTTGCCGTTGATGACATAGTCGTACCGGCCGCCGGCGATGTTATCGCCCTGCAACGTCAGGATGCGGAAACGGTAGCCGAAATACCCTTGGCCGGCCTTCGCCTTCTCCAGCGCAGCTTCGCTGATCGCATCGCCGACCGGGCTTTCACCATCGCCCTGGTCGGCCGGCCAGTAGAGCCCGTCCGTCAGGCCCGGGGAGCTGATCAGCTTCTGGGCATATTCGAGCACGCCATCGGCGTCGCGGTCCTTGGAGGCATATTCCTTCTGGGCGTCGACATAGGCCTGTACCGTATCGATCGCTTCGAGTTCGTTCTCGCCGACGCGGCGATTGATGATTTCCTCGAGCCCGACATAGGTGTCGAAGGCCCATTTGCCGTCTTCGCCCTTGGTGATCGGGAATGGCAGCGGCCAGAGCCGATCGCCGATCTGGATAATCTTGCGTCCTTCGAGATCATTCACGGTGACATTGCGGGCGGCACCTTCGCGGATGAGCGCGAAAGTATCCATCGTCCCTTCACCGGCTTTGAGCTTTTCCTCATTGAGCCCGAGAAGTTTTGCGAGACCGTCGAAGTCATTGGCGGCGAGTTTCGCCTTGAATTCGTCGACTGCCTTGGCCGGGTCATCGAAGGCCGGAGGATCTTCGTCGGACGCATAGGCGTCGAGGCCGGCCGCCATTTGATCCGTTGGTGCCTGATCGGCTGGCGCCTTTGTCTGCGCGGATGCGTTGAGCGGTACGGCGGCCAGTGCGAGGGCGATCGCCGTTCCAAGGAGAAGCGGATGAAAGAGCTTTGTCATGGTCGTTCTCCTATGATCCGTTCAACGTCTGCGTCCGCCGCCACCACGACCGCCGCCGCCACGGTGAATCGGCGGCCTGCCGCCACCGCGGCTCATTTGTGGCCGTCCGCCGCCGCGCTGGCCGCCGCCCATGCTCTGGCCACCGCGGCGTGACGAGTTGATTTCGCGCCGTCCGGGATTGACGTTGCCGAGGCCCGATGGGTTTCTCGATCGGTTCTGCGCCTTGGAGGCCATCTTCTTCTTGCCGCCCTGACGGTTGACCTGAGAAGGTTTTTTGCCCGAGGGACGATTGATGCTCGGCTTGCCGTCGCCGGCGCGCGCTTTTGCGATCGCCTGCCCGCCACCGGCCCCACCTGGTCTGGCTGCCGGCCTCTGCTGGGCCTTCAGCCCATCAAGCGTGCTCTTGCGCACGTCCCTGATCTGACCGCCGCCACCACCGCCGGGCCGTGCGTTCGGCCGATCGCGGTTGATCTCGGCGGCGCGGTTGCGCAGGTTGTTGTTGCCGTTTGCCTTGATGTTGTTCTTGATGCTGTTTCGGTCGAAATGTTGAAGCTGGTCGCGGTCGAAGTTGATCTTGCTGCGATCGACATTCTTCCAGTCGACGTCGTTCCACTTGACCTTGCCGTTGATGTTGTTGAAGCAGTTGTTGCAGTCGATGTCCATGTCGCCGCCATTCCAGCGGCCGCCCCAGACGCCCCAATCGTCCCAGTCGACGATCGCGGCGAAGGCAGCACCGGTCACAGCACCTGCAAAGAAGGCTGCGCCGGGATACCAATAGGCCGGATAGGGTTCGTCATAGTAGCCGATCGGCGCCGGTGCATAATTCGGCTCGTACAGCATCTCCGGCGGATACTGCGGCACGTAGATCGTTTCAGGATTGGCTGCCTGGATGACGACGTTGTCGCCTTGCTGGACCACCGTCACCTTGTCGTCGCTCTTGATGATATTCTTGGCGACCGCTTCGTCACGCAATTGCTGTATCGCGATCAGCACATCCTTCTGCTGATTGGCGATCGCGTCGCCGAAAGACTGCGTCCATTCGAGGTCTTCGCTCATCATCTTGACGATCTGGGGATAGTTGAGCAGCGAAATGACGCTGCCGTCCCAATCGTCCTTTGGCTTCATGTCCGGCTTTTTCTGGCGAGCCTCGAGGAAGCGCTCCGCCTCGACGATCTGCAGCGGATAGAGCGCGGCAGCGGAGATCAAGGCCACCAGTTCGTCTGGATAGAGCGCGATGCGGGCAACCAGGATCTCGAGTTCGTCGTCGGTGAGCGGTTCCGGCGCCGTTTGCTGCTCGGCCGCCGGCGCGCTTGCCGACTGCTGCGCGAGCACCGGGTTCATGGATGATGAGAGCATCATGGCAATTGTGCTGCCAAGTACGAGGATCGTCTTCCGGATCATAATCACCTCCGAGCGACTGAAGAACATTGGGTTCTCGGACTGCTAAGAACTCAGGGCACGTTTCCGTAAACGGTTCCACGAGCATGTGAGCGCCCGCGAAGAACCAATTCTAGCTAAAGATCCACAAGCATTGTGCGGATTTTGTGCGTTTAATGAAGAACGTAACAGTTACATTACCGACGCAATGAGGGCCTCGGCGCCTCCGTCGCCCCCTATTCAGGCATGCGGAAGAATTTCGCGCGGGAGCGTTTGCGCCCCCTCAATCATCCATTTTGTATTGACGACAATCATCTTGTGAAAAATCCGATACTGGCGCACAATTTTAGAACGCATCTGAAGTGTGGCACTATCTTTTTCAGGCCATCTCGCGCCGAACGATAGTGCGCGCGGGAGGGTTTGCGGCGATGGGCCAGGGGTTCTTCCTTCTGTTCGCTGCAGGGGCTGTCATCACGGCCCTGACGGTGGTCATCGCGCGCAATCCCGTCCACAGCGCACTGGCGCTGATGGCATGTTTTCTGCAAATCTCGGCAATCTTCGTTTTGCTTGAGGCGCCGCTGCTCGCGGTCGTCCAGATCTTCGTCTATGTCGGCGCGATCATGGTCCTCTTCCTGTTTGTGATCATGATGATCGACGTGCGCGAAGCGGTGCTGCAGCGCTTCTTGCCCGGCGGCAATCTTCCGGCTTTGGTCCTGCTCGTCCTTTTGGGGATCGAGATGGCTGTGTTGGCGCTCTGGAGCAACCGCCTCTCGGTCGGTGAGCCCGTCGTCGCGCGACAAGGCGATACCATCAGGCAACTTGGCACGGCACTTTTCACCGACTACCTGCTGCCATTCGAGGTCGCTTCCGTGATCCTTCTGGCAGCCCTGGTCGGCGCCATTGTCCTTGCCCGCAAGGAGTGGCGATGATGGTCCCACTTGGCTGGTACGTCCTGCTTTCAGTCGTCCTGTTCGTGATTGGGGCGGCAGGTGTTCTCCTCAGGCGCAACATCCTGATCGTGCTGATGTCGCTTGAGCTGCTCTTGAATTCGGTGAACATCAATTTCATCGCCTTTGGACACTACTACGGTGACCTTCGCGGACAGATCTTCGCGATTTTCGTCATCGCCATCACCGCGGCGGAGGTTGCCGTCGCCCTTGGCATTTTGGTCGCCCTCGTGAGGAACCGCGCCACCCTCAAGATCGACGACGTTACCTTGATGAAAGGATAGCGGCTTGGAACCGGTGATATCAGTCCGGCCGCTGCTTGCCGTCGCCGTTGCCGGGCTGGCGGCTCTTTTCATTCTTCTGCTCAACAAACGCGAAAATCTGCGCGACGTCGTCTCCCCGTTGGCGGCGGTCGCCATGTTTGCGATCGTCATCTCGATGGCACCGACGGTGCTGGCAGGCGGTACGGTTGAACTGCGTCTGTTTGAGGTCCTTCCCGGGATTGATTTTGCGTTCCGGGTCGATGCACTCGGCATGGTGTTTGCGACCGTTTCGTCGCTCCTGTGGATCGCAGCGGCAGTCTATTCGATCGGCTATATGAAGCATCTTCACGAGCACGCACAGACCCGCTTCTTCGCGTGCTTTGCGACAAGCCTTGCGGCCGCCGTTGGCGGCGCTTTTTCCGCCAATCTGTTCACGCTGGTGATCTTCTACGAGGTGCTGAGCCTCGTGACCTGTCCGCTGGTCTATCACCACGAGGACGACGAGGCCTGGGCGGGCAGCCGCAAATACCTCGTCTATCTTATGGGCGCCTCGAAAAGCGTGCTCCTTGCAGCTTTGGCATTGACCTACCAGATTGCGGGATCGCTCGACTTCGTGCCGCAAGGCTTGTTGGCAAGGGTCGATGCTCCAGCGGCGCTGCTGACGGTCGTCTATTTCTGTTATCTCTTCGGTTTTGCCAAGTCCGCCGTGATGCCGATGCACGCCTGGCTGCCCGCCGCCATGGTGGCGCCGACACCGGTCAGCGCGCTGCTGCATGCCGTTGCCGTGGTCAAAATGGGCGTTTTTTGCGTGCTGAGAGTGGTGTTCCATGTCTTCGGCGTGGGCCTGATGGGCAACCTGGGGCTCGGCATCGCGACGGCCTATCTTGTCTCGTTCACCATCCTGATGGCGTCGATATATGCGCTGACGCGAGATGACCTTAAGGCGCGGCTCGCCTACTCGACGGTCAGCCAGCTCTCCTATGTGGTGCTCGGCGCGGTTCTGCTTTCGCCAGTCGCAATGGTCGGCGGCATCCTTCACATCGCCGTGCACGCATTCTCCAAGATCACGCTCTTCTTTTGCGCCGGGTCGATCTATTGCGCGTCAGGCAAACGCAACATCAGCGACATGGCCGGCATCGGGCGCAGGCTGCCATGGACAATGGGGGCATTTTTCGTCGCTTCGCTCAGCATGATCGGCGTGCCGCCGACCGCGGGCTTTATCAGCAAGTGGTATCTGACGCTTGGATCGGTCGAGGCAGGCGAAATGGCGTTCCTCGCGGTGCTCCTGGCAAGCTCGGTCCTCAATGCCGCCTATTTCCTGCCGGTCAGCTATGTCGCCTTTTTCGGGACGGAGGCGTCGGAGGGGTCAAAAGCCATCCGCGAAATTCCCATGGTGACAGTTCCGCTGGTCGCGACGGCCGCCCTGTCTGTGCTGATGGGTATCTTCCCCGGCTATTTTGTCACGCTTGCAGAAGGAGTGATCCGATGATCAAGCGTCTCGTCGACTTCTTCGGGGACGCCCGATACGCAGTGCCGCGCCGCAGGCTGTTCTATCTGGTCCTGGTGCTCATCGTCGTTGCCGACTTCCTGGTCCCGCGCGAGCACTCCGAATACCTCTGGGAGCGCTTGCCGGGCTGGTCAGCCTTCTATGGTTTCGGCTCATGTGTGCTTTTGATCTTCGTTTCAAAGTTCCTCGGCCATCAAGGCGGGCTCATGCGGCGCGAGGACTATTATGACTGACTTCGTCCACCCCGCTTTGCTGTTCATTCTTGGCGCGATAGCGATCCCGGTCCTGAAGGGGGCGATCCGTAAGGCCTATCTGGTTCTGGTCCCGGTTCTGGCCATCGTCTCGGTGTTGACGATCGAACCTGGCAGCTACGGCGCGGCTCGTTTCGTCGGCCAGGACATCCTGATTGCCAAGGTCGACAAGCTGAGCGTCGTCTTCGCGACCGTCTTTTCAATCATGGCGCTGATCGGCACGGTCTATGCCCTGCATCTGACGCGCGCAGGCCAGCATGTGGCGGCCTTCGTCTATGTCGGCTGCGCGCTTGGAGTGGTCTTTGCCGGCGACTACCTGACCCTTTACCTCTTCTGGGAGGGCATGGCATTTGCATCTGCCTATCTGGTCTTTGCGGCGCAAAACGTGCGGTCGACCCGCGCAGCGTTTCGCTATCTCATGGTCCATGTTACCGGCGGCGTCTTGCTGCTTGGCGGCATCGTGCAACATGGGCTATCGGCAGGCTCCTTCCTCTTCGGTCCGCTTGCGGGTTCGATGGACACCGGCGCCTATCTGATCCTTGTCGGCTTTCTGCTGAATGCCGCAGTGCCGCCGCTCAATGCCTGGCTGACCGACGCGTATCCGGAAGCAACCGTGACCGGGGCTGTATTCATGAGCGCTTTCACGACCAAGACGGCCGTCTACGTTCTCGCACGCGCCTTCCCGGGAACGGAACTCCTCGTCTGGCTTGGCACCGCAATGGCGCTCTACGGCGTCATCTACGCTGTGCTCGAGAACGATTGCCGGCGGCTGCTTGCCTATCACATCGTCAGCCAGGTGGGTTACATGGTGGCTGGCATCGGCATCGGTACGGAGTTGGCCATAAACGGGGCCACCAGCCATGCCTTTGCCCATATCCTCTATAAGGCGCTGCTTTTCATGGGGGCAGGGGCGGTGATCCATGTCACCGGGCGCCGCAAGCTCACCGAGCTTGGCGGGCTCTATAAGACGATGCCGCTGACGGTTGCACTTTACATGATCGGCGCCTTGGCGATCTCGGCCTTTCCATTCTTCTCGGGCTTCGTCACCAAGTCGATGGTGGTGGCCGCCGCCGGCGAGGATCACCGGGCGTTGGTGATGCTGGCTCTGACGATGGCCTCGTCGGGCACGTTCCTGCACACCGGTCTCAAGCTACCCTATTTCATGTTCTTCGGGACCGATCGGCAGATCGAGGCTCACGAACCGCCGACCAACATGCTGGTTGCGATGGCGATGGCTGCGGTGCTCTGCATCGCGATCGGCGTGTTCCCGGGGCCGCTTTACGCGCTTCTTCCATATCCGGTCGCTTTCGAAGCCTATACCGGGTCCCACATCACCGAGAGCCTCGGCGTGCTGATGTTCACGGCTCTGGCCTTCGTGCTCTTCTTAAGGGTACTCGATCCGGAAAACACCGTCAGCCTCGACACCGACTGGTTCTACCGTCGCGGTGCGCGTGCGTTCCTGTGGTTCGCCGAAAAACCGATCGCCCGGTACGAAAAGGCGACGAGCGAGGTCAGCGAGACCGTGGTACTGCCGTTGCTGCATGGCACGGCGCGCGCCGGGCTCCGCTTCGACCTTGGCGGTGTGGACGCAGCCGTGAACGGCCTTGCACGAGCCATCCTGGATGGAGGCGGGACGCTGCGACGGCTGCAGACCGGTGTCGTCACCCACTACGCATTGGCAATGATCGCCGGCCTGATTGCCGCGACCGCCATATTTGCCGCCGTCTGGCAGTAGGGGATGTCATGACCTTTCCACTGCTCAGCCTCATCATCCTTTTGCCCGCAGCAGGTGCTATGGCCCTGTTGCTGCTTCGCAACGATGATGCTGTCAGGTGGACGGCACTCGCCTTCACCGTGCTCGACTGTGTGCTCGCACTCGTCATGCTCTTGGGCTTCGATCCGACGACCCACGAGATGCAGTTCGTCGAGAGGCGACCCTGGGTGCCCGCACTCGGCATTACCTATGCGCTCGGCATCGACGGCATCAGCGCGCTCTTTGTATTCCTGACCACATTGCTCGGCTGGATCTGCGTGCTTGCCTCCTGGGTCGCCATCGACCGCAAGGTCAAGGAATTCATGATCAGCCTGCTTGCCATGCAAGCCCTGATGCTCGGCGTGTTTTCGGCTCTCGACCTCTTCCTCTTCTATGTCTGCTGGGAGGCGATGCTGATACCGATGTATCTGATCATCGGCGTCTGGGGCGGCGAGGGGCGGGTCTATGCCGCCTTCAAGTTCTTCCTCTATACGCTGACAGGCAGCCTGCTGTTCCTCGTCGGGGTCATTGTGCTCTATCTCCAGGGCGGCCGGACATTCGACATTCTCGCCCTGATGGCCGCGAACCTGCCGTTTACGACGCAGTCCTGGTTGTTCTTTGCCTTCCTCGTCGCTTTCGCGGTCAAGGTACCCATGGTCCCGCTCCATACCTGGCTGCCGGATGCTCACGTCCAGGCGCCGACCGCCGGCAGCATTATCCTTGCTGGCGTGCTGTTGAAGATGGGTGCCTACGGTTTCCTTCGCTTCTCCTTGCCGATCCTGCCGGAAGCATCGGTGCATTATTCGACGCTGATGATGGCGTTGTCGGCGCTGGCGATTGTCTATGGCGGCTTCCTCGCGCTGGCACAGGACGACTTTAAGAAACTGGTGGCCTATTCCAGCATCAGCCACATGGGTTTCGTGACGCTTGGGATATTCGCCCTCAACCGGCACGGCCTTGAAGGCAGCATCCTGCAGATGTTCAATCATGGCGTGACGACCGGCGCCTTGTTCCTTTTCGTCGGCCTGATCTACGAGCGGACCCACACCCGCAGCATCTCCAATTACGGTGGTCTGATGAAGGTGGCGCCGGTCTATACCGGGCTCCTCGCGCTGTTCGTGCTGTCGTCGATGGCGTTGCCAGGCACCAATTCGTTCGTCGGTGAATTGCTCGTGCTCTCCGGCGGCTTTGCCGCCAACCTCGCCATCGGTGCGACAGCCGTTCTCGGCGCCTTGCTTGGCGCGGCCTATCTGCTTGGAATGTACGGAAAAGTGGCGCTCGGCTCGGTAAATGTCGTCGACCGGTTCAAGATCCGTGACGTCAATGCGCGCGAACTGACAGCGATCCTGCCGCTTGCGGTTTTCGTCATCTGGGTCGGGCTCTATCCCAAGCCGTTTCTTGCCATCATCGACAGTTCGGCCACGCATCTCCTGGACGAAGTGCACAGCAAGGGGGGAGGTCCATGACGGCGGCAACACTCCTATCTTGGATTGTCGCGAGCCTGCCGGAAATCCTGGTGGTCACAGGGGCCTGCATCCTTTTGATCGCGGGGCAACTCGTGCGCAAGGACCAGGGACATGTCCTCGCATTGGCTTCAGTCGCGATCGTTCTGGTTGGGGCACTTGCAACATTCATGCTGGCGGGCGAGGTGCGGCCGGCCTATGCGGGCATGTTCATCGCGGACCGCTTCGCCGCCTTCTTCAAATTCGTGTTTTACCTGGCGACGGTACTCACATTCCTGCTGTCGCGAAAATATGCCGATATCGAGGACATCGGCAGCAGCGAATATTACGTGATGCTGCTCTTTGCGCTTTCCGGCATGATGATCATGGCTTCGGCGACCGATCTCCTGTCGATCTATGTCGGCCTCGAATTGATGGTTCTGAGCACCTACGTGCTGACCGGTTTCCTCAGGCGCGAGCAACGCTCAAATGAGGCGGCACTCAAATATGTAATCCTGGGCGCCGTCTCGACCGGAATATTCCTCTACGGCGTCTCGCTCATCTATGGCCTCACCGGCACCACGCAACTGGATAAGATGGCAGAGGCAGCGGCCGGTGGGCCGCTCGACCCGGGATTGCTTCTCGCGGTGGTGTTCGTCGTCGCGGGATTGGTCTTCAAGGTCGGCGCGGTGCCGTTCCATATGTGGGTGCCGGATGTCTACGAAGGTGCGCCAACGACGATTACCGCCTTCATGTCGGTGGGGCCGAAGGCCGCCGGTTTTGCGGTGATCCTCCGAGTGTTCCTCAATCCGCTGGTTGCCGCCTCCAACGTCTGGATCATCGTGGCCGTCATTGCTGTGGTGACCATGGCGCTCGGCAGTTTCGTGGCGCTGGTGCAGGACAACTTCAAACGCCTGCTTGCCTATTCCAGCATCGCCCATGCTGGATTTGCCATTTTCGGCATAGTGGCTGGCGGTGCGGATGGGATCGCCAGCGTGATGCTCTACCTGTTGATCTACGCCTTCATGAACCTCGGCATCTTTGGCGCCGTCATCATGATGCGCAATGGCAACTCTTCGGGCGAACTCATCGACGACTATGCAGGTTTCGCCAAGTTGCATCCGGGCCTGGCTGTCTTGATGCTGCTCTATCTTTTTTCGCTTGCCGGCATTCCGCCGACGGCAGGGTTCTTCGCCAAGTTCTACGTGCTTGTTGCTCTCGTCGAGCGCGGTTTCGTCCTTTTGGCGGTGATCGCCGTTCTCTTGAGCGCGGTTGCGGCCTATTTCTACATCCGCATCGTCATGGTCATCTTTATGCGCGAGCCCGCAAGAGCGTTCGAGCCAGCGCTGACGCCCATGGTTGGTGCCACGCTGGCGCTAACGGCCGCCGGCACCATCGGCATTGGTCTGTTTCCGGCATGGTTTCTGAAGCTTGCTCAACAATCGGTGTTTGGCGGCTGATCGATCGTGTTTGCAATGGTCTAAACGACGGAATAAACTAGAAGTACAAGAAAGGAATGCCCAAAGTCGCTTCCCGGGGCGACCGCGCTTCTGGCCCCATTGGCCGTAACCGCGGCTTGAGCAATGCCCCGACGGGTGACCGGGCAATGCGAGATGAGTGCAACCGAATTCCTGCCGGTTCTTTTCATGATCGCCGGAATTGTTCTGGTGGCAGGTGCGACGCTTTTTATCTCATCGCTGTTGCGCCCCTCCAATCCCTACCGGGAAAAAAACATGCCCTATGAGTGCGGCGTGGACCCGGCTGGCGAAGCCGCCGGAGGTCGGTTCAGGGTCCAGTTTTTCATCCTTGCGATCCTGCTCGTCGTCTTTGATGTCGAAGCGATGTTTCTCTTTCCATGGGCCGTCGTTCTGAAAGAGATCGGGATCGTCGGCTACCTTGAGATGTTTGTCTTCATGGTGCTGCTTCTCGTGGGCTTTGCCTACGCCTGGCTAAAGGGGGCGCTCGAATGGGAGGAATAGGAAACGCGATCCAGGACAGTGTCCTCTTCACCTCGGCCGAAAGCGTCATAAACTGGAGCCGAAGCTCGGCCCTGTGGCCAGAAACCTTCGGCATCGCCTGCTGCGCCATCGAGATGATCTCGGCCGGGTGCGCGCGTTATGATCTTGACCGGTTCGGAGTGGTGTTTCGCCCTTCGCCGCGCCAGTCCGACGTCATGATTATTGCTGGCACCGTAACGCGCAAGTTCGCGCCCATTGTACGAAGGCTCTACGACCAGATGCCGGAGCCGCGCTGGGTAATCGCGATGGGCACCTGCGCGATATCGGGAGGGGTCTATAACACCTATGCGGTGGTGCAAGGGTCGGAAACCTTCGTACCCGTCGACGTTCATGTGCCCGGCTGCCCGCCAAGGCCCGAAGCGCTGATGCATGGTTTCCTGTTGCTTCAAGAAAAGATTAAGAAGTCCCGTGCGCTCGCCGGGACCAGGCTCGATCGGGCTGAAGCGTCATGAGCGTCGAGCCGTCTCTCAATCGCGCTTTGATCCTCGCCCGCTTCGGAACGACAATCGAAGATTTGGGGACGGCGCACGGCGTTGATGTCTTTACCGTTCCAATGACGAGCCTCATCGAATTCTGCCAATTCCTGAAAGAGGACCCGGGGCTGCAGTTTAATTTCCTTTCGGATATCTGCGGGGTCGATCACTATCCCAAAACCCCTCGCTTCGAGACGGTGTACCACCTCTATTCGTTGCCCAACCGTTGGCGCGTTCGCATCAAGTGCTTTCTTGGCGACCCGCCGGAGGTCCCAACGGTCACAGGCGTCTGGCGAACCGCCAACTGGCACGAACGCGAGGCCTTTGACATGTATGGCATCCGGTTCGAAGGGCATCCCGACCTCAGGCGGATCTATCTCTGGGAAGGTTTCGAGGGCTTCCCACAACGCAAGGACTTTCCGCTAAAGGGCTACAAGGACAAGCTCAATCCGTTTGGTGCCGACGGTCCGCCGCCGACACAGCCTGATTTGGCCACCCGGGACATTCCATGGAGCGGGAAGGGGAACTGATCGTGCAAAGCTTGGGTCGCGCGACCCAGCGACATTGTAAACCAAGGAGGCCGTTTGACGCCGGAGCGTTGAGATGACCGAAGTCACCGAGCTCACAAGGCTAGAGGGCGAAGCGCTCAGCAGCAAGGAAGTGCTTCTCAACCTCGGTCCCCAGCACCCCAGCACCCATGGGGTACTCCGGCTCGTCCTTGAGCTCGACGGCGAGATTGTCGAGCGGGTGGATCCGCATATCGGCTATCTCCACCGCGGTACCGAGAAATTGGCGGAAAGCTTCACCTATACCCAGATCTTTCCGCTGACCGATCGGCTCGACTATCTCTGCCCGCCATCCAACAACCTGGCCTTTGCACTGGCCGTAGAGAAGCTGCTTGGCATAAAGGCTCCGATCCGGGCGCAATATATCCGTGTGATGATGGCGGAACTTGCACGGATCTCGGGCCACCTCCTGATCACCGGTGCACTCCCAATGGATCTCGGCGCGATGACCGCGCTGCTTTATGTCATGCGCGAGCGTGAAATGATCATGGATCTTCTGGAAATGATCACTGGCGCACGCATGCACACGTCTTTTTGCCGCGTCGGTGGGGTGCGCGAGGACCTGCCCGAAGGCTTCTTCCCGAAGATCCGGGAATTCTGCGACATCTTTCCGAGCCGGATACGGGACTATGAGCGTCTGCTTGAAGACAACCGGGTATTCCTGAAGCGCACGCGGGATATCGGCGTCATCGCCGCAGAAGATGCCATCGACCTCGGCTTGTCCGGTCCGAACCTTCGGGCATCAGGTGTCGACTGGGACATCCGTCGTGACGAACCCTACGAGATTTATGATCGGCTCGAGTTCAACGTCATCACCAGCACCGACGGCGATTGTTATGCGCGCTGGCGCTGCCGGGTTGACGAGATGCGCGAAAGCCTAAGGATCATCGAACAGTGCATCGATCAGATGCCCGAGGGGCCATTCCAGATCGACACCCCGACGATCGCCTTCCCGGTCGACAAGGAAAGAGTGCACTGCTCGATGGAAGCCCTCATCCAGCATTTCGATCTCTCCGCCTACGGCTTTAACGTACCGGCGGGCGAGGTCTATTCGGCGATCGAGGCACCCAAGGGGGAACTCGGGTTCTACATCATCAGTGACGGGTCGCCGAAACCGTTTCGCATGAAGGTCCGGGCGCCTTCTTTCGTCAATCTGCAAGGGATCTTCGGGGTGACGAACGCCCGTTACCTTGCCGATATGATCGCAGTGCTTGGCAGCCTCGACCCGGTGATGGCGGAGGTGGACAAGTAACCAGGAATTGGCCGCAATGACGATGCGCGAAAAGATAAAAGAGGCTGCAACGCGGTATCCCGACCAACGCTCGGCAATCATGCCGGCGCTTCTCATTGCCCAGCGCGAACATGGCTATCTGCCTGGCCCGGTGCTGGAGGAGGTCGCTGAAATCCTCGGTGTTGAGCGGATCTGGGTCTACGAGCTGGCGACATTCTACACACTCTTCCATACCGAGCCCGTCGGCAATTTCCATCTGCAGCTGTGCGACAACGTCTCCTGCATGCTGTGCCACTGCGAGGATCTGTTGCGGCATTTGGAGCAAGTGCTGGGGATCGAAAAAGGCGGAACGACCCCGGACGGCATGTTTACGCTGTCGACCGTCGAATGCCTCGGGGCGTGCGAGATGGCCCCCGTCATGCAGGTCGGCGACAACTATCATGGCAACCTCGATGCCGCGGGCATCGACGCGCTTTTAGACCGGCTGCGGGCTACGGGCGCCGATCTTGTCGCAACGCAACCGGGATAGCGCCATGTTCGAGCCGGTCCTTTTGAAAAATCTCGATGTTACAGACGCCCATCTCCTGGCGACCTATGAGGCCGGCGGGGGCTACCGGGCTCTTGCAAGAGCGCTCAAGGAATATACGCCAGATGAAATCATCGACCTCGTCAAGACATCGAACCTGCGCGGTCGCGGCGGTGCCGGATTTCCAACGGGCATGAAGTGGAGTTTCGTGCCGAAGGGGAACAGACAGAAATATCTCTGCTGCAATGCCGATGAAGGCGAGCCCGGCACCTTCAAGGACCGCATTATCATGGAGCGCGACCCGCATCAGCTGATCGAGGGCATGGCAATCGCCGCCTACGCGATCGGGGCAGAAGTCGCCTACGTCTATATCCGCGGGGAATATGTGCTTGCGATGCGTCGGCTCGAACAGGCGATCGCCGAGGCCAGGGCGAAGGGTTACCTCGGTTCGCGGATCCTGGGCTCGGACTTCAATTTTATCGTGCATGTCCATTGCGGCGCCGGTGCCTATATTTGCGGCGAAGAGACGGCAATGCTTGATTCACTTGAAGGCAAAAGGGCGCAGCCGCGCCTGAAGCCGCCGTTCCCGGCCGTTGCGGGGCTCTATGCCAGCCCGACCGTCATCAACAATGTAGAAACGCTGGTCTGCGTGCCGCATATCGTTGCCCGGGGTGCTGATTGGTTCCGCACGATCGGCCCGGCAAAGAGCCCGGGCCCGAAGCTCTACTGCGTCAGCGGACAGGTGCGCAAGCCGGGGCTCTACGAGCTTCCGATGGGAATCCCGCTGCGCGAACTGGTCGAGGATCATGCCGGCGGGGTGCCGGCCGGGCGCAGGATCAAGGCGGTAATCCCCGGTGGGGTTTCAGCACCGGTGCTCCCGGAAACCGGCCTGGATGTCGCAATGGACTTCGACTCGCTTGCAGCCGTCGGTTCGATGCTTGGCTCGGCAGGCGTCATCGTCGTCGACGACACGACATGCATGGTCAAGGTCGCGACCCGGATCGTCGAGTTCTTCCACCACGAATCCTGCGGCAAGTGCACCCCTTGCCGTGAAGGGCTGAACTGGGCGGTGAAAGTGTTGCGCCGGATCGACGCGGGCGAGGGTGCGCCGGGCGACATGGAGCAGCTGGACATGCTTTGCAAAGGCATTTTCGGCAATACGTTTTGTGCCCTGGGAGATGGCGCGGCCATGGGATTGCGCGCCTCGCTTTTGCACTTCCGGGATGAGTTCGTCGCTCATATCGAAGAACGGCGCTGTCCGTTCCATTAAGAGCACCCTAGGCAAAGGGGCGTGTAGGTCATGGCTAGCGTTACGATCAATGGACAAACAATTGATGTCGAGCCCGGTTCGACCGTGCTGCAGGTTGCCCGGCGATTGGGCATCGATGTTCCAACCTTTTGCTACCTGAAGCGCCTGCCGCCTCTTGCCTCTTGCCGCATGTGTCTCGTGGAGATCGAGGGGCTGCGCCGATTGCAGCCATCCTGCGCCACCGTCGTCACAGACGGCATGGTCGTGCGTACGGACACATCGTTGATCGACGAAACGCGCTCTTCCATGCTCGACATGCTGCTTGCCAATCATCCTCTCGATTGCCCGATCTGCGACAAGGGCGGCGAGTGCGAGCTTCAGGATATGGTGATGGCCTATGGTCCTGATAAAAGCCGGTTCCGCGATCCCAAACGCGTGTTCCATTCTCGCGACATTCGCTTGAGCCCCGTCATCATCATGAACGTCAACCGCTGTATTCAGTGTCAGCGCTGCGTGCGAATGTGCGAAGAGGTGGTCGGTGCTGTCGCGCTCGGAACAATCGAAAAAGGCATGGATACGGCCGTGACCGGATTTGAGGGGAGCCTTGCCAGTTGCGACCAGTGCGGCAACTGCGTCGAGGTCTGCCCGGTCGGTGCACTGATGAGCTTTCCCTATCGATACAAGGCACGCCCCTGGGACCTTGCCGAAACAGACACGGTTTGCCCGCATTGCGGTACGGGTTGCCAGCTGACTGTCGGGGCGCGCAAGGGCGAGTTTATGCGGGTCCGCTCCAAGGAGGAACATGGCGTCAACCGCGAAACGCTCTGCGCGCGCGGCCGCTTCGGCCTCGACTTCATCGAAGGACAAGATCGGATCAGACGGCCAATGATCCGCCATGAGGGCGTCCTCGTGTCGGTCTCCTGGGACGAGGCAGGAAGCTATCTGCGCCAGCGGCTGGCTCAGGTCGAAGGCAAGGCGATTGGTGGAATTGTCTCGCCACGCCTGCCCAACGAAGTGCTCTATCAGTTCCAGAAGCTGTTGCGGACCGTCTTCCTCACCAACAACATTGACTGCTCGTCGCGCTGGTCCACGCCCTTCGATGCGCTTGCCCCCATCTTGGCACGCTATACCCGCAGCCCTCTTAATGAGGTGCTTGGCAAAGAATGTGTGCTCGTTGTCGGCGGAAATCCGACGGAGGAAAACCCGGTCACCGAATATCTGCTGCGGGATGCCGCGAGACGACGCAAGACCGTGCTTCTCATGCTGACGACCCGACCGTCCCGTCTCGACGACGATGCGCAAGCGGTGGTCCGCGTGTCGCCCGGCGCAGAAGCGATGAAACTTCAGGCAGTTGTTGCCGGCCTAGCGGCGGCGGCGGGGGAGAGCCTTGATAGTGAAACACACGCGGCGCTGGGACCGACAATCGCCAGCGCGGCGGCCGACAAAGACGTCGATCGTCTGGTTGCCGCGCTTAACGATCGAAAGACCGTTTCGATCCTTGTCAGCGTCGACCTCCTGCGGTTGCCCGAAGCGGACGCGACATTCCAGCAACTCGCCAACCTCCTGCAACTGCTCGGGCTCCTTGGCAAGGATCCGGCATTGCAGGTGCTTTTTGATCGCGCCAACCAAATGGGGAGCTGGGATATGGGCGTTCTTTCCGGCGCTTTGCCCGGGATGCGAGCCATCAGCGACGGTGCTGTGCGCAACGCCTTTGGTCGAGACTGGAGTACTGAAATCCCACATGAGCCCGGCGCTGACCTCGACGAGATGTTGGATCTTTGCGTCTCAGGAAAGATGGGCGCGCTCTATCTGGTCGGAAGCGACCCCTTGATCGCTTATCCGGACCGGGAGTTCGCAGCCCAAGCCCTTGGCACTTGCGATCTTCTGATTGTGCAGGACAGTTTCCTGACAGAGACGGCCGCATTGGCTGAAGTCGTTTTGCCCGCGGCCGGCTATGGCGAGGAGCCGGGCACCTTCACCAACAATGAGGGGCGCGTCCAGAAGGTCCGCAAGTTCCGAGAGCCCGTCTTCGAAGCACGAGATAATCTGGCGATCTTCGATTTTATCGCGGCACTGCGCGGCCGCAAATTGCAGCATTCGACACAGAGCGAGATTTTCCATGAGATCGCGCGAATGGTTCCGGCCTATCAAGGGCTGACCGAAGACGATATTGGCGCCGACGGCGCCTTCACCACAACGAGCGCGATATCGCCTGGCAGCGCATTTTCCGCGTTGCCGCCTTCTTGCACAACTGCCGACGGCCTCATGCTCGTCACAGGCAACAGCCTGTTCCACAACGGCTACCTTTCGAAGCGCTCGGAGATCCTGAATACGGTCGCCAACGACCCTTATGTCGCGATGAATGTTGACGATGCTCAAGAACTCGGGCTGTCGGACGGGGACCAGGTGCGTGTTTGCTCGTCCCGAGGCGCACTGGTCGCGACGCTGAAGGTCGAGAGGCAGTTTCCAAGGCGCCTTGTATTTGTCCCTGAAAACTATAGATCGCTACGCCTCAACAGCCTGATGCGACGCGGTGAGTACCCGTGTCCGGTTGAGGTCAAACGTGTCGCGGCGGCGGAGCATACCGAGGCCACGAACCGGGTCTGGCGTGGAGTGTGATCGGTGATCAACCGCTCCGCGTATCGATGGCCGAAAGGCTCGAAACCCTTCAATGATAGCCGGCCCCGGCTATGTAGTCGTGCAGGTGCAGTTCCGTGCGTTGTGCTTCCTCAAGCCGGTGCTTGACCACGTCGCCGATGCTGACGACGCCGACAAGCGCCTCCTCCTCGATGACGAGCACATGACGTGTGCGCCGCTGGGTCATGATGCCCATGACGACCGGCAACCCATCGAGGGCCGAGCAGACTGCGACATTGCGGTTCATGATTTCAGCGACCGGCATCAACGCTGCCTCGGGGCCGTACTCTGCAAGCGCATTGCAACAATCCCGCTCCGATAGCGTGCCCAGATATCGTCCAGGCGCGTGGCTGACGACCACGAAGCCGATATTGTTGTCCCGAAACAGCCTGAGGACTTCCACCATCGACTGGTCTGGAGCAACAGCAATGACGCCGGCACCTTTATCCTTTACGATTTCGCCGACAAACATCTGAGCCTCCTTTCTACGCGCGGCGGCCTGTCAGATGGCGCGCGTTCACGTCCGCCGGATATTCCGCCACCAGTTGTACCCATGCGGTTCCTTCGTCTCGACCAGCACGTTCTCCTTGGTGTTTAGACGCGCGGCAACAACGCTGCCACCGGTCGATGCCTTTCCCGGTTTACGGAGAAGTTCGTCGCGCGCGATCACCAGATCGCGCGAGGAAAAACTCGAGAACTCGTACTGCTGACCGAGCGCGATCGCATCTGCCGGGCAGGCGTCTTCGCACAAGCCGCAAAACAGGCATCGGGCCGTGTCGATCTCGAATTTAGCGGGGTGACGGTTGCCCTTCTCGTCCTCATAGGGGACGACCTCGATGCAATCGCAGGGGCAAATCCGCGCGCAGAGTTCGCAGGCGACGCATTTGATTTCGCCTTCGTCGTCGCGTTTGAGGAAGTGGTGCCCGCGATAGCGCGAGTAGGGCAGCCATTTCTCCTTGTCCGGATACTGCATGGTCACGGGCTTGGAGAACATGTAGCCAAAGGTCAACCTGAGGGCGCGCGCCAGATCGGAAAACAACGCCCAGCCGATCCATGTTGCAGCTTTGTTCAGAACGCGTGCCATCGCCGCGCCGTCCTACGAGGCTCCGGTGCGCTTTAAGGCGCCTGAGCCGCCGTAGCCCTTTGGTTTGCTGCGCGTGCCCCAGCACTTCTAAGGACCACGCAGTGGAGCCGCTACAGCCCCTGAGAAAAAGCTATGCCAGTGACAAGTATGTTCGCCAAGGACAGAGGAAGCAAGACTTTCCATCCGATCGCCATCAACTGATCATAGCGATAGCGAGGCAATGTGAAGCGAAGCCACATGAACAGGTAGACGAAAAACGCCACCTTGAGCAGGAACCACACAAGTGGCGGCAGCGGCAGCAATATTCCGTTCCAACCGCCGAAAAAAAGGATAACCGAAAGCACCGACACCAGGAGCATGATGACATACTCGCTGACCATGAAGAACGCGAAGCGTATGCCGCTGTATTCGGTATGAAATCCGGCGCCGAGATCGCCTTCCGCTTCAGCCAGATCGAAGGGAATGCGTTGCGCTTCAGCCAGGCCGGCAACAAAGAACACGAAGAAGCCGATCGGCTGATAAACGATATTCCAGACATCGCTTTGCGCGCGCACGATATCTACGAGGCTCATCGATTGCGCCAGCATGACGACGCCGATGACCGCAAACCCCATGGGAATTTCATAGCTGATCATCTGTGCGCAGGTTCTAAGACTGCCGAGCACCGCGTATTTGCTGTTGGCGGCCCAGCCGCCGAAGATGACACCATAGACCTCGAGACCGATTACCGCGAAAACAAAGAGCAGCGCCACGTTCAAGTTGGAAACGTAAAGCGTAATCTCGGCGTTCAGTATCGAGACTTTCTCACCGAACGGGATCGCGACAAAGACGACAAAGGGTGGTGCAAGTGCGAGGATCGGCGCCAACTTAAACAGGAAGCGGTCGGCGTCTGAGGGAATGTGGTCCTCTTTCGTCAGGAGTTTGATGCCGTCGGCAACAGGCTGCAACAGTCCGTGCCAACCCACGCGCATGGGCCCCATCCGCTGCTGCATGTGACCGGCGATCTTACGTTCCAGCCAGGTTAGCGGCAGCGGCAATAAAAGCAGGGCCGCAATGAGGAATGCGACCTTGAAGATGATCAGACCAAGGGCGACGGCAAGTTCCATTCCCCGCGCCTACGTTTCGAACGGGCTGCGTGACCGGACTTTCAGCCCACATTTGTCCCATTCAATTTACAACGACCTCAAATTGTTAACAATGCCCTCGAAGCTTCGCGGCACTCTGACGTCGCGGTTTCCGTCGGAGCCGAGGATGATCCCTTCTTCAAGGGGTGCCAGCAGCATATGCGTGCTTGCGTGCAATCGAGATTTTCGAAAGTACGCTCCAGCGACCGCAACATTGGTGTGAGCAGACCGCAAAGGATGTCGGGCGAGGCTTTGACGAGCTCTCACCTTGCGGCACAGCCGACTTGGCCGGGCTTGCCACCGGATCGACCCTGTCGCGAATGACATGACACGCAGCAGCCTGACTTGGCTCCGGGGCCACTGGTTGCGGCCAGGCGCGGCTGTGCTATCGTTGTCACCAACCAGCTCTGCAAGGGAGCCCAGTTGACCAACTGGGGCACTATCGAGTGGTGGAGAAGTCCGTTCAGCGCCGTCTGGCTGCCATCCTCGCAGCCGATGTGGTCGGTTACAGTCGCCTCATGGGCGTGGACGAGGACGGCACTTTGACGGTTGTGCGGAACCTTCGCGCCGAAGTAATCGAAACGAGCATCGCCGAGCACCAAGGTCGGCTGTTTAAGTCTATGGGGGATGGCTTTCTCGCGGAATTCCCGAGCGTCGTGAAGGCCGTGGCCTGTGCAGTTGCACTACAAAAGGATATTGCAGCACGCAACGCAGAGCTGCCAGAGGGCGGAGCCATCCAACTCCGCATTGGCGTCAACTTGGGGGATGTGATTGCTGAGGATGGCGATGTTTTCGGTGAAGGCGTGAACGTCGCTGCGCGGATCGAGAGACTTGCCCCGGCGGGCGGCATCGCAGTTACCGGCATGGTTCATGAGAACATCGGAAGTCGCCTTGATCTCTCGTTTGAAGATATGGGCGAGCAGCAACTCAAAAATATCGCCCACCCGGTCCGAGTCTATAGTCTGGCAGCTCCTTCAGGCACATCGGTGCGACCAACAGCGGTAGAACGAATTAAACCGTCCATAGCAGTACTGCCATTCACCAACATGAGTGGTGATCCCGGGCAACAGTACATTTCCGATGGGATCACCGAGGATATCATCACCGAACTCGCCCGTTTTCGCGGCCTGTCCGTAGTGGCCCGTCACGCGTCGTTTCATTTTGCCAACAAAGGAAAAAGTCATATCGAAGTAGCGCGGGAACTGGGCGTTGCCTACGTCGTTGAGGGTAGCCTACGCAAATTGGGGGACCGAATACGCATCACAGCCCAATTGGTCGATGCCGTAACCGGCACTCACGTCTGGGCCGATCGCTACGATCGCGATGCGCAGGATATCTTCGCTGTCCAGGATCTTGTCGTGGCCGCAATCGTAACAATGCTGGAGGGCCGTATGTCCGCTGCAGAAGCAGCAAAAGCCCATGCGAAACCAACGACGAGCTGGTCGGCTTATGACTGTCTGCTACAAGGCCGCAATCTATGTGACCATCAGCGTGATGCCGAAGCCATACCCTTACTTGAGCGCGCGATTGCCGTCGATCCGCATTTTGCACTTGCTCATGCCTGGCTGGCGATAGCTCTTACAATGAGCAATGTCATTGTGCTCGATGACGATCAGATGGCCAAGGCTGAGAGCGCTTCGAGACAAGGGCTGGAACTCGATGCCAACGACGCCACGTCTCATTGGGCAAGAGGGCTCTACTACCTTTGGACAGGCGACCATGACCGTTCACGCTTCCATCTTGACAGGGCGCTGACACTCAATTCGGCCGATATCCAGATTAAGGGCGACTACGCGAACTGGCAGCGCGCCAGTGGCAGACCGGCGGATGCTTTGGCCACAATCGATGCCGCCATAGGCTTGGGTCCCTTCGTGCCCGATTGGTTTGCAGCGGTGCGCGGCCTGACGCTCTTTGACCTTACTCGATATGCTGAGGCAGTCGAAGCGCTCGAGAGTGTGCTCGAGAATGTTCCTGTAAAACGCTCCATTGGCTTCTTGTACCTAGCCGCCGCGCGCGCGCAATTAGGTGACTTAGCCGGTGCAAGTGAGGTGATCGCCAAGGTGAAGTTGGTGAAGCCGGATTTATCGCTTCGGAATGTGATGAAGATATTGCATTACGCACGCCCTGAAGCGCAGCAACACTTGATTGATGCCCTGCGGAAGGCGGGGCTGCCGGAGCATTGTCTGCATCCCTGGCGAGCAAGTTGAGTTAACTGCTGCTTATGGCCCATTGCTCTTTTAGCTGCGCTGCAAACGTTGGTCGCTTTCGGTGGATAGCGGTCCGCCCGGCTGGTTTATGGGTTCAATGCCTAGATGTCCTACGGGATCCAACGCAGACAGGAAAGAAAAGCTGATATCGATCAGCAAAGGAAGAACGTTTCCCAGAGGCGGCAAATCGAAGTTGCCTGGTCAGAAGATCTGGCTGGTTGTCCGTGCTTGGCGTTGGCACCTGTATGGATCAAGTCTACGCACCCAAGCTCCGGGAGCGTCGCCTCGTGCTGCCCCAGCCGCCCTTGTTATTCCATAGAGCATTCGGGGACTTCATCGACGTTGTTCGTTTTTTAACCGTGGGTCATGTCCACTTGATGAGCCATGGATATCAAATGTGAGTGGCGAGGGTGCAAGGGAGCGCCCGCCAATTGGAATGACGCGCATTGAGCAAAGTCGAATTTCCATCGACCACGAGCCAAAGTTCGTTGATTAGGGGGCGAACCGTGAGAGGCTTCCGTTTCTCCTGACGACCATTCGCTGCTGTCAGCATATGGCGGTTCGCATTGACGATGCCTCGGTCGCGGGCACGCGCATTGACCAACCGCCGAAGCTCTATGAGTAGGTACGGCCCGCCAAGGTCGAAGTAGAGCGAAGGATCGTCCGGAAGCTTTGCAAGCGACGCGGCGATTTCCCGTTTCAACACAAACTCCCCAATAGCGCCGCCAGGCTGGAGAGTGAAATATCTTGGCGAGATTTCTTCAACTGTCATGCAGTGCCTCTCGAAGTGTTTTTTCGCTTTGGCTTTAAACGGCGAGCGCCTTGTCTGCGTTCCACGGTTTGACGGCCTCACAGGCGCATGCCCTCACTGAGGGGCCGTTTCGCCGTGGGTCTGTGTGCCGCTCTTGGCCACAGTCGCCGGATCTCTAAGTCGCAACGCACTGCCGGGCCATGCCGCCGCTGTTTTCCGATGACTGAGCAGGCTGGCTGGTGATGGAACTCAACCTCGCACCTAAATGTTTTGCTTGCGCGTCCGTCAATCTGAATTGCAGGGACGATACGTCAGTGCGGTCTGGATCAACGCTGAATTCGATCCTCAGCAACACGTCGCCACACTCGTCTTCACTGACGACTTCAGCCTTGCAACCGATGACCGCTGACGATCGGATATTGCCTAGTCCGTCTGTACTCCAATCATTTCTGTGCAAGCTCACTCCCCCCAAACTGCACAGGCTCCCATGATCATCGATGCGAACCCGCGTGACCGGCTTACGTCCAGACATTGGCGCCGGCGAAATGGTGCATACCAATTCAGTTGTAATGGTTATTCATTTGTGACGCATTAAAATTTGCTAATGGAAAAAAATAAGCGCTTCGTTCTTCGCACTGTGCACTTGAGTGGTGTAGCCGAGGTGAACCGTCCTCGAGACGCTGGCGTCTGGCACAAATGCGAGTGGAAAACCAAACCGTCTGTTAAATCTCTAACGGCTAATATGTCTCAAAATGGGATAGGGAAGACATATTGATGAGAACCGCGTCGCCTGCAATGCAACGGCACTTCCTGAACAAGGAAGAGTCCTTCATGTACGATCGGGAAGCGAGCTTTCCGATGGAGGATACGCGCAACGAGGCGCGGATCGAGTACACGGAAAAGGGCATGACACAGCTGAGCTCCCGTCGCTGCGAGATCCTCAAACTCTCCAAGAGCGGCGCCGTCCTTGGGATCATGACCCACTATCAATTGCCGCAGAACTTCTACCTGGATATTCCAAGTGCCCGTATTCAGATGGTCGGCTGCCTTTTGAAGCGCGTGCACACCAACAATGTCGTCGAAGCCCGGTTTCTCCGACCGCTGAGCGACCGCGACCTCAACCGCATCTTCGTCTACAGCACGCATCCAAATCATCGGAGCCGCACGCTCGACATTTACCGCTAGAAGAAGGCGATGGCCCTGACCTCCCATCGTGGTGGAGGGACAGGGCCGATGGGAGCGACGAGCGGTAAAAGAGCAGCTGCATCCTCAGTTACCCTGCGTTTGATCGAACCTCGATGCCGAGTTAGTGATTGCAAACTCACAGCCATGTCTCTCTTTATTGCCGAATAGATCAGAGCTGCCAACGAGATCGAGAAGCTGTCGGCTCATGGGGTAAGCCGCCAGGTCTGTCGACACAATCCGCGAAATGCGCGAGCAGATCGGGGTCGTGGGTGGCCAGCGCGCACGAGACGTCACGACGCTCTTCCAGCCGCTTCCTCGCGCGCGAAAGAACTCTCACCGGAAGACGCTGGAGATACTCTCCTCGATGCCGCTTCATCATCGGGGTACTATGAATGATGCAAGACGGTCAGGAATGAGAACCAATGGCCGACATTGCGTACAGCTTTCCGACGAAACTGAGCGGCACAGCACCAACAATCTCACCCAATTGGCTTGCTTGTTCCATGTTGCTGCGCGCGTATACTTTGCAGAGCTGTCCGCCGCAGTGTAGCCGCTGCGGATTTCGCTCGGGCGGCTTTACACGGCGCAGCTGAGCCTTCGCCCGTAGGGCAGAGGCTCTTTTTTTGCGCTTTGCGATAGTTGATTGCGGACGTTTCCGCCTTGAGAGGAACCTCAGTGCTAACGAACGCTAACCCCCGCAATGCGCAAGGGCCATTGTCGCAGCCTCCCCAACGCGCGGTGAGTACGGTTGAGCCAATGCACGCGCCCATTAGGAACTTATGGCACTTAAAAGCTAAAGGACGGTCGGCTCCCAACCCGATCAAAATCAAAGTTCAACGTCAGCCGTCTGCACAAATCGCATCACCGATGCATTGAATGAGACAAATTTGGAGATGTGCGGCACCCAAATAACAGGACCTTGGTCTGAGGTTGCGTCCGACCAAGGCCCGTAACGGGAACCAATAATCAACCTTTGAATTTAACTTTGGCGGCCATGGAGGTCGCGGCAATCAAAGGAGGACAAAATGGTTCACAAGATCTTCATCGGTGTCGCTACCACTGCAACCATGCTCGCGGGCGTCGCCCTTGCTCAGTCGTCAACGGTCAACGGTGCGGCGGGTGGTGCCGTTACGGGCGCAATAGTCGGCGGTCCCGTCGGCGCGGCGGTTGGCGGTGTCGCTGGCGCCATCATCGGTACGGCCATTGACCCGCCGCCTGAACAAGTCGTGACCTACGTTCGCCAGGCACCCGCTCCCGCGCCGATCGTAATCAAGGAGAAGATCGTGGTCGGCCAGGCTTTGCCGAGCACGGTCGTGGTTACTCCGGTACCTGAGAATCCGAAGTACGCCTACGCAATTGTCAATGATGAACGCGTAATCGTCGAGCCGTCGTCTCGCAAGGTTATACAGGTCATCAACTGAACGAAGACACGCAGTCCGCGCTTGGCCCGCGTCTTGAGTGGTCTGGCGCGGTGCTGCGTCACGGGACAATCCTGGATTTCTTTGAGAATTCAAACAGCGTTACGATCTTAGATATCACGGAGGAATTGCCAGATGGCTGATCGTGGACCAACAGTTATCAATACAGGCAGCAGTGGCAATGGCGGGTGGGCAGTCGCCATCATTATTGCTCTCGTTGTCATCGGTGGCTTATTGCTCTTTACCGGCGTTATCGACATCGGCGCAAGCAGTGGTGGTGGCACCGATGTCAATGTCAACGTTCCGGCAGTCGAGTCCCAGTCGACAGACAAACCGGCAACGTCGGCCGAAAAGCCGGCAGCCCCAGCCGACAAACCGGCAACAGCGCCTGCAACGCCGGCCCAATAATGGGCTTCGCCCAAGGTCCGGCGGCTCGCACCGCCGGATCGTGAAACTGCCTGACTTACGCCGCGCAAACGTGGGTTCGTGGCCGTCAGCAAATCCTCAGACATCCGATACCAGGAACGAGACCATGAAAGCAATTGCATCGCTGGCATTCGGCATTGCTTTGTCCGTTAGCGCCTGTATCGGGACCGCCTCGGTGGCATCCCTGGTATTGGCTGAGCCTGGTAAACGTCCCTTGCTCGAGGCGTCGGCTCCTGACCTGTGGACCGCGACGCCGGTTCGGATTGATCCGAGTGAGCAGCATTACGAACGTCTGCCGGCTGTCTATTCCACCTATGTCACAAACCCGATCCCAGCAAAATTGGTGACACGGAGATCTCGCACGGTTTGGAAATCGACCGCTACTCCAGACGAGCTTTCGACAGCGCAGGCCGATGCGTGCTCAAATCGGTATCAATCATACGACCCGGTCACAAACACCTATCGGTCCTACGGTGGGCACAGGCGGACCTGCGGGGCGTCTCACGCAAACCAGCATAAAAACCAGAAAGGCCGGAGTGCTCAGATCAATCCCCGTTTCGTGGGCTATGGAGCGGACAATCTGCGCATTGCTCAGTGTGCCGCGCGATACCAGTCGTACCGCGCCTTTGACAACACCTATCAGCCGTACGACGGTCCTCGCCGTCCTTGCTTGCCACCCTCCGGTGATGTGCGACTTGAAGCTTTGGAGACGCACTAATCGAGCGGTCAAAGTTTAGCCCCTATTCGACCCTAGTTTTTTAGGGGCCGCCTTCAACGTATGGTGCGACCGACCAGACCTTTCACGCTTCCTTTGAAGCAAACGGCAACCTCGCGGCAAAAAAATCGTAGCTGACCAGAGAGTTGGCTCCACAAGGAAGAGGCCCGTAAAGGGCGCAGCTCCGAGGGGATGTTCAATGCTGAATATGCGCGACCGTCAATTGGACGGATTGCGAGCCGCTGCCGTTTCAATGGTTCTGTACGCGCATTTTTTTGCCGCGGGCGGTTCGCAAATCGGGCACATCGGTGTTCGGCTGTTCTTCGTTCTCAGCGGCTTTCTGATCACACGATTGCTGCTTGATGCCCGCTCCGCCACGCAATTCGAACCGGAAACGGTTCTCAAATCCTTTTACGTGCGTCGCGCCCTGCGCATCTTTCCACCCTATTTCGGCATGTTGGCAGTCCTGTGGTCGATCAACCTGGAAGGCGCCAGGGAGGGCTGGTTCTGGCATGCGCTTTATCTCTCGAACTTCTGGTATGCGCTGAAAGACGCCTGGACACCTTGGATCCTATGCCACACCTGGAGCCTGAGCATTGAAGAGCAATTCTACATTGCCTGGCCGCTGCTTGTTTTAATGACACCGCGCCAACTGCTTGGGCGGCTTTGCGTCAGCGTGATCGCCAGTTCGTTGGCCTACCGCTTCTATTGGCCGCTGACGGGTGAGCCCTCTCTTGCGCGCGACCTGCTGCCTCCCGCCTCGATGGACGCCCTGGCGGCCGGAGCCCTTCTCGCAGTTTACCGTTCGACGACCATGTCTTGGCCGCGATGGATGACGGTCAGCTGGGTGCCGCTTTCCATCTTCTCTTTGGCGCTCCTTTGGGCCCGATCGGCGTCAACGGGCCCCGTGCCCGATTGGCTCGTCTGGATCGGTCTTGAAGCCGTTCCGCTGGTTCCGATTGCTATGTTGGTGGGGGCAGCGTCCACTGGCTTTGGCGGCCGGGTCGGCAGGTTGCTCGAACTTCAGCCGGTGACGGCGCTCGGGCGCGTCAGCTACGGCGCTTATCTGTATCATCCCGTCGTGCTTGCACTGGTCGTCAGTGCGCAAGCCTGGATACCGTTCAACGTTGCCGAGCAGGGGCTCGCACGCTTGCTCATCGCCGGCTCCGTCACATTGATCGTGGCTGCTTTTTCCTGGCACGCATTCGAAAAGCCGCTCAATGCCCTGAAGCGGTATTTCCCCTACGTACGTCCGAACAGCGGCGTTGGAGTCGTCGCGATGACCACGACCCAAGCGACCGATTGGCTCGCCGGGCAAAAGGGCGAGAGGCAGCATGCGGTTCACCTATCGGGTGAGAGGACCTCTGCCCGAAAGACGCTTCAAGCGTCAGATCTGCAATAATATTCGAGGTTGTCCATGACCGTTCCGTTGGTTTCCGTCCTCCTGCCTGTCTATAACGCCGAGCCCTATCTCGCAGCGGCGATTGAAAGCATTCTGCGGCAGGACCACCAGCGGCTGGAGATCATTGCCATCAACGACGGCTCGCGCGATCGCTCGCTCGAAATCATGCAACGCTACCAGCAAATGGACGGTCGCATCACCATCGTCTCGCGCGAAAATCGCGGGCTGATTGCAACCTTGAATGAGGGACTGGCGCTGGCGAAGGGCGATCTCATCGCCCGAATGGATGCCGACGACATTTCCTATCCCTCACGGCTCTCACGTCAGGTGTCCTTGTTCGTTCAGCAGCCGCAGTTGGCGCTCTGCGGCACGGGCATCGACACGCTGCTTGGCGACCGCATCATTCGTGGCACGCCCGATCCGATCTACCAGCCGGCAAGCCTCAGGGCGTTGTCGAAGTTTTTTACGATCTTCATTCACTCGACCGTTGTCTACAACAGGCACGTCATCCCGCAAGACATGCTGCGCTATGACGCCCAGTATGTGCATGCGGAGGATTTCGATCTCTTCCGGCGCGTCACCGACCGATTTCCTGCTAAGATGATTGATGAGGCGCTGATCGCTTACCGCATCCATGGCAACAGCGTGACGAACATGCACAAGCGCCAGATGCGCCGCACGCATCTGGCGATCGTCGCCGAAAACCTCGAGCGCGAACGTCTTTGTGACAACCCGGGTGCGCTTAACCACATAGGTCTTGCGGTTACCTCAGAAACGATCCGGCAAGCGGCCACGTGCATTCACTCCGTCGAAGACAGGATCTCGGCGCTTCCGCCGCAAACCCGCAAAGGCTACGAAGCGGGCGCGTTGAACCTCTTCTATTTTCTCTATCAGTTCGTCAGCGACGAACGTCGGCCGGAACTCACTCATGAATTTTTGACGCAAACGGGAAAATGGGGGCTCATCCGTCGTCGGGAACGATATGGCCTTATCACGGGGGCGCGTGCCCCGTGGTGCAGCCGCCTGTCACTGGCGGCCACCAGCCGGCTGGACGCTTGGTCGCGATACCGGCGTTCCGTGCCAGCGGCAAGCGTGCTTCCACTTGTTGGGGAGACGCTGGCATGACCATCGAGGGCCTGAAGCCGACAGCGGTGGAACGGGGTAACATTGCAGAGGCATCGGTGGCCTTGGCGAAAACGTCAAGTGCGGCGCCTTTCGCAAGCTTTATCGTCTGCACGCGCAACCGCGCCGAAGCGCTCGAGACCTGCGTCCGGTCGATCGAGGCGGCCTGCGGTGTCGATGCTTTCGTCCGGTGGGAATTGATCGTCGTTGACAACGGATCAACCGATGACACGCCGGAGCGAATTGCTCGGATTATCGCTGCGTCGCGGCTGACTGTCATGCACCTCGTGGAGAGACGTCCGGGGCTTGCTGCCGCGCGCAACCTTGCCATTTCACGTGCTCGCGGCGGCATCTTAATCTTCATCGACGACGATTGCGAAATCGATGCACACTATCTGCGCGATCTGGAATGTCATTACGAAGGCGGCGAAGATGCGCTTATCCGCGGCGGCCGCGTCGAACTGGGAGACGTCAGCGACTTGCCCTTCACGATAAAGCGGTCGAGCGCACGCGAACGGTTCACCTCCTCTGTGCATCCGGGCGGGTTCGTTTTGGGTTGCAACATGACGATGCATCGCGAGGTGGCGCTGCGCGTCGGGGCCTTCGACGAACGTTTCGGTGCCGGCGCCCCACTGCGTTCGGCCGAAGACACGGATTATCTGGTGCGTGCCTATCGGCTTGGCATCCCGATCGAATATGTACCCGATATGGTCGTCTTCCATCACCACGGCCGCCGGGCACGGGAAACCATCGAGACGCTTCATCGCAATTACAGCTTCGGCAATGGTGCGCTCTGCGTGAAACACATCCGCACCGCACCGTGGCTGCTGCGGCATTTCTATTGGACGGTCCGGTCCGCGTTTGCCGAGATCTTCGGGGGGCCCAGATTCGACCCCGTCTTGCATCTGTCTCACTGGCCGATCGTGCTGATGAACCTGGTTGGCGCTCTCAAGTTCGTAGGCCTCTTCGTCGCCGCGCGCAGACTGGGCCAAGTCGAGCAGCGTGCTAAAGAGCAACTCCAGCGCTAAGGACTCGCCATGAAGTTTCGTATCCTCCTGCCGAGCCTTCAGTTGTTGCGCGATGCACTGGGCGGCCAGTTGCGCCTGCTTCCGATCGTCATGGTTCTTGGCCTTTGCAGTGCGGCACTGGAGGGCGTCGGCATCGGCCTTATCATTCCGATGCTCGGGATCATCGCTGGCCACCAGGACCCGGCGGCGCTGAGCGGCATCTCTGCTCTCTTCCAGCAGGTCGGATCTGGCATGGACGATCGTCAACGGCTGGTCGTCATCGCGGCTGCTGCCTTTGCCTTGATTTTCCTCAAGAACGTTTTGGCTTATGCCAATACGGTGCTTGCGGCTTTCATTTACGGCAAAGCGGGCCATTCAATCCGCGGTGCCCTTGCATCGCAGATCCTGCATGTCGGCTATCCCTTCCTGATGAAGGAGAGCCCGGGACGGTTGCTCAATATCATTTCAAACGAGTCCTGGCGCGCCTGCGATGCCGTTCAGACGGTACTTGCGGCATTGGTGAATGGCTCGGCCACCATCATTCTGCTTGCGTTTCTTCTGCTCCTGTCCTGGCAGATGACGTTGTTCGTGGCGCTCGGCCTCTTCCTGATCCAGTTTCTCCACTACGTCCTCTCCGCAACGCTCACGGGTCCGAGCCGCAATGTTACCGTCTTCAACGGCGAACTGGCGGCTCGCATGCTCCATCTGGTTCACGCTGGCCGCTTGATACGGATATTTGGCAAGGAGGTGCGAGAAAGGGTCGTTTTTGATGGGGCGTCCGATGCCGTGCGGCGGGCCGCCTTCGTGCTGCAGGCGCGCCAAGGCCTGCTGCCGCCACTAACCGAAACGCTTCACTCCGTGCTCTTCCTGGCCGTCGTCGTCGGCGCCTGGTCCGTCGGCGTCACCTTTCCCGTCATTGTAGCATTCGTGGTCCTGCTCTACCGCTTGCAGCCGCATATGCGTGCACTGCAGATGTCGTGGAGCCAAATCCAGGGGTGGAGCGGTTCGCTGGAGGAGGTGCGCTGGCTACTCGATCCGTGCGGCAAGCCAAAGTCGCCGGCAGGACAGGAACCTTTCCGCGGATTAGGACGGCAACTGCTATTTGATGACGTCACTTTTCGCTATCCGAATTCTGATACCCGGGACGTCGTTCTGCAGTCGGCGACGTTCGAAATCCGCGGCGGCTGTTCGACCGCACTTGTCGGCCGGTCCGGGGCCGGCAAGACGACAATCGTCAATCTCCTATGCCGTTTCGTGGAGCCGAATGAAGGGAGCATTCTCGTCGATGGTGTTCCCCTAAACCAAATCGATCCGGTGCAATGGCGAAGCCGGATCGCGCTTGCGAGCCAGGATTTGGAACTGGTCGATGGAACAATCCTTGAAAACATCACCTACGGCCGGCAAGCCACACAAGCCGAAGTGGAGCATGCGGCCAGGATGGCTGAAGCGCACGGTTTCATTGAGGGTCTCCCGAAGGGCTACCAAACCGTTGTCGGCTATCGAGGCGCAAGCCTGTCGGCGGGGCAGCGGCAGCGGGTGGCACTCGCCAGGGCCCTAGTGCGCGATCCGGATATCCTGATCCTGGACGAAGCGACGAACGCTATCGACGGGCTATCGGAAGCGGCCATTGTCGAGACGCTGAAGTCGAGAGCGGGCCGCCGCACGACGATCGTCATAAGCCACCATCGCAGCACCATATCGTTCTGCGACGAGGTCGTCATCCTCGGTGGCGGCCAGGTCAAAAGCCAGGCACCTTTTGCCGAGGTTGCTAGCTTGACCATGGACCAGCTTTATGAGCACGAAACGAGGAAAGAACGGCGGGCTTGAAGGGGCTTGCCAATTCGGGAAGCAAACCTTGCTTAAAGATCTACCCTTATCAGGCGTCGCCAATTTTGATGTCGTCGCGGATCAGCCTTGCCAGCTCACATTCATCCGTGACACCGAACTCGTACCACTCAATCAAACTTTTCGCTGTGCGCCCACCTTCACTGCTGTCAGCGAGATGCCCTTTTTCGTCGCACCAATCCCTCAAGATTCGCCGAAGTACCACAATTGTGTCTGCTGTCACTGCCGCTTTCGGCCAATCTGTCTTCCACATCCCCGCCTCCCGGAAAGCAACTGAACCTAACGGGTAGAACCTAGCGTGCGCAATGTGATTCTGAATAATCTCCCAATGTTCAGACTTCCCGCGCGAGCGAAGGCAACTGCGATCGTGGGTGCGGACCGCCCAAAGGGTATGGCTGACCATTCGGGTGTCCCTCGATGCTCATCAGGTATGAAAGGGCTCCTCCTGACCTCTGGCCACCGACAAGGTGCTGGCATTTAAGGAGCGTCGCCGCGACGCACGTCAGTCGCGCCTGGCCAGTTCGTTGCTGGTGACAAAACGCGCTTGAGAGGTCTCAGCGCGCTTTCCGATCTACGCAGGGTGCGCCCGTCAAGCCACCCTTGAACGGCCAGAAAACATTAAAACCGACCAAGTCGAGACGGTGTCCCCTGCGATGAAAATCGATCTTGCTGCTGTTTGAATTTCACGGGGCTAGTTGGCGATATCGCGCTTGAACTGACAGGGTACTGTGAGGTTCGTCAGCGACGAAAAGCGAAGAAATTTCTCGACTTACAGAATACTGCGGGCTGCTTACGTCGTCCGCTGCTTTCTGGCGCTTCTTTCCTGATGCGCACTCTTAAGCATAGCATTCGAACGTTGTGCCGCCTTTTCGCAGCGAGCATGAAGCTCCTCCAGTTCCTTGTCTGTCAATTTCTCGATCCCAACGAATTCATTCTCGGCGTCCGTAAACAGAATGATTTCGTCCAGTTTGGCCTGAAGTGCCGCACCATCCCGGTTTTGCGTATTCTGAATTAGAAATACCATAAGGAACGTGACAATCGTCGTTCCCGTATTGATCACCAATTGCCACGTCTCCGAGAAGCCGAACAGGGGACCTGACAGCGCCCAGACGACGACTGCCACGACACAGAGCAGGAAGGCGAGAGGGCTTCCTGTCGCATGGGCGGTCGCGGTGGCAAACTTTGCAAAAATACGGTCCATGGTGTGAGCCCTCGGTTCTGCGTTCCTTCTACATTCCTGTTCTCAACCGGTAGGTTGCCTTCGCCGTGTCGCAAGAAAACGGAGAATTATCTTTCTTGTTCCATGGGTTCAACGGCGGTAGCGGCGCGGCTCGCAAGTTGCTGGCCTTTGAAACCGCCACGACACTGACCAGCACGCGCGTTTGTCTACCTGCAGCTGGGTTCCGATACGGGCGGGCTTTCACACGATTGCGGACCTACCGGTAAGGTCGAGTAACGCGCTGGCGACGGCCGCGCCGTCATGTTGGCCCGATTCCACGCATCCTGCTACTCGCCAGTGATCACGTTATGGTCCCGTGAGGCCATTGCGTGTGAGAGATACGGAAACGAACCGATCGTCTTCTCAAATTGATAGAAAACGCGGTTGCCCAGGACATGCGTCACGAGTGGGCGGGTCGTCCGTCCTTGACAGTCCCGTTTTCTCGCGAATGCTCCTGGAGCTTCCGCCGCTATCCCAAGCCGGGACGACGCGGGTCAAATGAGCCTTTCCGCAAAGCGCGATGTTGATCGAGCGGCAGGCACTCCCACCAGAAAAATGGACGATACGTTTCAAGCAATGCTCCGGCAGAGGTTCGGGGTTTTGCGAGCCAGGTGTCATCTCGAGCCCTTGTCTACTCCAAGGGACGGCATCGTGTCGATGCATCGAAAAGGCGCGGTCGAATGATTGCGGTCGGGTCTGAACCAAGGTCGCCCGAGATTGTTTTAGGCTTGGATAGGCTTTGAGAGGCAGCGTGGCGCAGCACAGCATCGGCCGCACCCGACTGCGCGCGGCAGCATTGCTCGCGGTCATTTTTGTTGTAATGCCATCGGCGGGTTTTTGGCGGCTATGCCGATAGCAGCTATGACACGCTCGTCGGCTGGGTCGAGCATCAGCCAGTTCCCTTCAGCCATTGGCATCATGTCGGCGAACTCGGCATCGATTACCGCTATTGCCACGCCACCGTCGAAACCAACGCTCATGCGGGGGTGCCCTCGACCTTCACCTGCATGAGCTGCCATTCACAGATCTGCACCGGGGTGCCCATGCTTGCCGGTGCGAGCTTCCTTAACAGCGAGATGATGCTGTTTTCAGGCCCCTTCCTTATTACGCTCGATCCGAGAATCCAACATGCCACGGAGTTTGCCGGGGCCTCGAGGCAGATGCGTTACTTCATCGGCGCGACGAATACCGCGCTGCTTTCGACCTCAAGCTTCCTGGCCGCCGTGGCGGTAGAGGCCGCTCGCAACGGCCGTACTCGTCCCGGTATTAGTTGCTCTCCTCGGTACTGGCTTTTTCACTCTGAAGGCGGCGGAGTGCCGGATGGAGTATGCCGAAGCGATCCTGCCGCTGCCGGGCCGAGGTCTTTTCGACTTCGACACAGCATGTTTTCGGGCTCGGTGCGCCTGCTGCGCGGCAAACTGCCTCTGCCGAGAGAAGCATCGTGATCACGAATGCCGGGCTCTCCTGTCATTGCATCGACGCGTGATCTGGATCTTCCTTTACCCCGTATTCTATCAAACGAGGTGAAACCATGCGCGTCGCATCGGCGGTCGCAATCTGGATCATGCTCCTGAGCCTGCTCGGGCTGACACCTGCGGCGATCGCCTTGACGATCGCGACTGTAAAATCCGGCCTTGTCTTTTGGCGCTACATGCACCTGCGCGAGGTATCAGCGCTGCTGCGCATCGCAGCGCTCGGGGCGGCTTTCTGGAGTATTGTTTGCGTTCGTCGCTGCGGCCTATCTCAGGCGCGGGCTTTCTTGAGGAGGGTCCAACAGCCCCCATCGATCATCCCATTTCACGTCCTCGAGCAACTCGACATAGATCGGCGCGCCCTCGGCGTGACTTCGGGCAAGCATCAAAGCGCTCTCGGGATCCATCTCCTCGCCGGGAAAGATCGTATCGTTCTCGCCCTGGCGCGTAGCCCTGCGAACATAACCTTTGACCATGTTGCCTGACCGATAGAGCCTGACGACAATTGCATCGGATGGCGGCGCTTGGGAAAGGGTGTGGTATGACTGCATTTTGCGCTCCTGTCGTTTGAGGGGCGGGCGCTCATGATCCGCTCGTCACGCGCCAGACCGTATTGCCGACATCATCGGCGATCAGCAGCGCACCCTTGGTATCGACACCAATGCCGACAGGACGACCGCGGGCATGCTCGTCCTTGTTGAGAAAACCGGTCACCACATCCTCGGCCTTTCCGCTTGGATGCCCGGCCTCAAATGGCACGAAGACGACCTTGTAGCCGCTAAATTTCTGGCGGTTCCAGCTGCCATGTTCTCCAACGAAGGCGCCGCCACGATACTTTTCCGGCAGGGCCTCGGCCGTATAGAACGCCAACCCCAATGGGGCGACGTGGGAGCCAAGCGCATAGTCGGGAGGCAACGCCTTTCCCACAAGATCGGGTCGCTGGGGCATCACACGTGGATCTACATGTTGGCCGTAATAGCTATAGGGCCACCCATAAAAGCCGCCTTCTTTAACAGAAGTCATGTAGTCCGGTACGAGGTTCGGGCCAAGCTCGTCGCGCTCATTCACGACCGTCCACAGCTGTTTTGTTGTCGGTTCGAATGTGAGGCCGTTGGGATTGCGAAGGCCACTGGCAAAGATGCGCCAAGCCCCGCTCGCTCGATCGACCTCCAAAATAGCGGCGCGATTTTCCTCGGCCTGAATGCCATTCTCCGTGATGTTGCTGTTGGAGCCGACACCGACATAAAGCTTGGTGCCATCAGGGCTGGCAACAAGGCTCTTGGTCCAGTGGTGGTTGATAGGGCCGCCTGGAAGCGCGGTCAGCATTACCGGCGTGGCGGTTATCTCGGTCTGCCCGGTCTGGTAGGGGAAGCGCATGATCGCATTGGTATTTGCGACATAAAGGTCATTTTCGACGAGCGCGACCCCGAAGGGGGAATCGAGATGATCGATGAAGACGCTTTTGACCTCCGGCACACCATCGCCATCGGCATCGCGAAGTAGCGTGATCCGGTTGCTCGGCGCATCGCCGCTGCCGCCGGCTGCCAGCGATTCAATCCAGCCCATGACAAGATCCTTAGGCCGGCGGATGGGTTCCGTGCCTGGAGACTTGGATTCAACCACGAGTACGTCCCCGTTCGGCAGCGAATAGACTGCGCGCGGATGCTGGAGGCCGGTCGCAAATGCTGCGATCTTGAGGCCCGGCGCAACGGCAGGTGTTTCTTCCTTTTTCCAGCCGACGATCGAGGCAAGATGCATTGGCGGGAAGAGATATTGCTGTGGTTCGGGCAGTTTCGGGTTGGCGCCAACCTGGGTCTGAGGATCGAAATTCTCCTCGCTGCAGGCCGAAATAAGGACGAGGAGCCCAAGGATGGGGAGGAAGAAGGTGGTGTTTTGCGACGGTGTCATGGCTCGATCTCCCGGTCCGTACGGCGGAGCTCGACGATCCGCCAGAGACCCGTCAGTAGCACAACAAGAACGGTCACTGCCGAAAGTGTCAGGCCCCAGGGCACGACGGAGGTCCAGGCATCGCGGCTGTGGATCATCATGTTGAAAATAAGGAGCACCAGGACGACGATGCCGGCTGCGACATTGAGCGGACGAGGTCCGCTCCTTCGTGAGCGGAAGATCAGATGATCGATGAGGGCAACGACGCCCGCAAGGATCGCCGCGACGACGGCGGCCGAGACCAGCCACGTTGAAAAATCCGCCCAGATGAACTCTGCGCTTTTCCAATAGGCGATATCCGTCAACAATCCGCCGATCATGCAGCCGATCGCAAAGGCCGCGATTAGTTCGTGAGGGGCATAGCGGGGGTGGGCATTTCCGGACGTGGCCATACCATCCTCCTTTACGTGGCAGTTCGGATTATCGAACCACGAGACGCGTTTGATGTTCCCGCCGGGCTTCAGTCCGGACAAAAACCACGGGCCGACAATCCTTGCTCTCGAGGAAGAGAGGTTTTGTCAGCGGTGCGTCACGCAACTGTCACGCGCAATCGTTCCCGGGAGCTGCTAAGAAGTAGAAGGATGTTTCGTTGTTCGAGTAGAGAGATGCCCCGATACCTTTTTCACATTGATCTTCGTGGAAAGACCCGTCGCGACAGCGTCGGCTCGGTTTACGCCAACGACAGCCAGGCGGTGGCCAATGGCAGGTCGGTTGCCGACAGGATCGCGGAGGACGACAGGCATCTAAGTGTGATCGTTACGGTCGAAAGGGCAGGCGGTTCCGTTCTGGCGCGTCTGACTGCCAGGAAGGCGATGCCACCCTGGCAGTCGCCAGGCTCAAGGTTTGAGCATGCCTGGAGGGAACTGATCGGACTGGATATCGGCAAACTGCTGAGCTAGATCCCGCATTGGGTTGGGATAGCACTTGCCAAGCGCTCAGCAAGTCATCGGGTTGGCGCTTGGCGTGTAGAAGACGACCTCGTTGCGCCCGTTTTTTTGGGCTACATGACGCGCCTCATCCGCTTACCTTTCAAGCGCTTCTGAAGTGACCGCTTCGCCGCCACGCTTGAGGACGGCTAGGTATCGCTCGTCGTATTCGCCGCCCGTGTTGACGCCGACCAGTGTGACCGAAAACAGGGCGCAGGAACAACCCGATGTGAACAGAAATTGCCTCCACCCACTCCATGGGGCTTCAGGAAAACCACTGCTGTAACGAGCAGCCGGTGGCAGGATCGAGGCGGGCACGAGCCTGGACTTTGCAGCTTCAGAAAGGGAGCAGGGTCGCAAATCAAGCACATCATCTAGGCTCTTGAAGATTTCTGGTCATTCGGTATTGCAAGGTATCGCCCGCCAGTTCGAATATCGAGCGTTGATCAGGGTCGAGTTGCCGTCCACGACGAGCCAGAGTGCATTGTCCAGAGCACGCACCGTCAGCGGTTTGCGTTTTTTTGGGTTTCCCTTTGCACCTCCTTGCATGTGACGGTTTGCATTGACGATGCCTTTGTCGCGCGCCCGCGTATTGACGAGCTTGTCGAGCGGGATGAGCAGGTGAGCCCCACAAAGGTCGAAGTAAAGGGCGGGGTCATCCGGGAGCGCTGTGAGCTCCGCGGCAATTTGTTCGTTGAGCACGGCCTCGCAGACCGCGCCGTCGGGTCGAAGCGAGAGATATATCGGCACTTCGCAATCTTTCATTCGGGGGCCCAAGGTATTTAGCGCTCACTGAAATAAGTCCATGCTTTCGGCGTCTCGTTGGTGCTCTTTTTCGTGAGAATCCTTGCGCGCAGCGGTGACAGTTTTTCGACGCATGATCGTTCCTGCGTGCCGTGGAAAGAACGATCAGGTTCGCACCTCGCCTTTGCAACTCTGCGATCACCGCGTCCAGCAGCATGCGGCCGATGCCCTGATTGCGATGTTCCGGTTCCGCAAAGAGATCGTGCACGACACCTGCAGGCCCTCGAAGCGCCATGTAATCATATCCGTCGACCGAAGCATAGGCATAGCCGACGATCGCTTCTTCCTGCTCGGCGGCAAGAACCATGACATCGGGTTTTTCCAGCTGACGTTGCAGCCATCGTCCATAGAAGGCCTTTGTATCGGTTCCCGCTGCGAGGAAGCGCTTTGGGTCCCAATGGTGGTGGAGCGTCATCAGCAGCGCCATAGGTACCAAGCACGGCCATATCTTCTACCATGGCGGCTCTGATCGTGATTGTTGACGGCATTTCGGCGTGATCCATCACTCGTGTTCGCCGCGCGCTGACCTTCCATCAGCCTGGCCGAACGATCTTGTCTTAATGAACGGCACTATTGCTCAACGGTGCGGATCGTTCGGGGAACGTACAATTTTTTCGGTCAGGCCCGCGTCGCCAACTTTCACCAAGCGGCGCTGCCGCGTGGCTCTTCGAAAGAAGGCGCGACAACGAGGCTCAATGCAAGATCGAGAACGGACCTTGCAGCGTCACCAGGGTTCCTTGCTATCGTAGCCGTGCTTTTTTCCGAGATCTAGAGCTTCAGCGGGGAACGATTTCGCGGTTGAGTAATTTCTCTCCTGCCTTTCATTTGTTGCCAAGGAGATAGTTCATGAAATCGCTTGCCGAAATTTTCGAGCATACCCTGCAGGATCTCTATTTCGCTGAGAACGCCATTACCAAGGCGCTTCCTAAGGTCGCGGAGGCAGCCAAAAGCGCTGACCTGAAGAAGGCAGCCGAGGAGCACCTGTTGGAGACGAAAGACCAAATCAAAAAGCTGGAGCTGGTTTTCAAGTCCATCGGCAAGACGGCATCGGGCGAAAAATGCGACGCGATCGAAGGGTTGATCAAGGAGGCTGACGGCTTGATGAAAGAGGCTGAGGGCACGGCGCTCGACGCCGGTCTTCTGGCAGCCTGTCAGGCGGTCGAGCACTACGAGATCGCTCGCTACGGCTCGGTACGTGAATGGGCCAAGGACCTTGGCCATGACGAAGCGCACAAACTTCTCAGCGAGATCCTCGACCAGGAAAAGGCGACGAACAACAAGCTCACCAACCTGGCTGTAACCTCGATCAACAAGACGTCGGGGCGATCAAAGGCAGCCTGACAGGTCAAGGGCGGCCTGGCCGCCCTTTTCCACTTTCGACCCCCGGGTTGTTTCACGCGGCATCGTTACCTGTGTCCGGGCTGAAACCCCTGGCGCGCGAAGTCGGAAGCTCAACCCCCCACGCTGGCACCCGGTCCTCATATTTGTTGTTCAGCTGTGACGATTGACAGGTCGCCTTGCGTTTCAAAGGACGTGCCGATGACGGTGAATATGCGAAAGTCCTTGTCGCGAATGCTGCGGGGGCAGAAAAAATTTCGCCGCCTCGTTGAGGCTTCGTTGTTACGGCTTCCGCAAAAAGCCGGTTTGAGGCAGCGCCGCGTTCCAAGACCGGGTCTCGTTCCTGTCAAAGAATTCGGCAGCAATCCTGGACGTCTCCGCATGAAACTCTTCGTGCCGAGGCGGCTCGCGGCCAAGCCTGCACTCGTTGTTGTCCTTCACGGTTGTCGTCAGACACCTGAAAGTCTGGATGCTGCCAGCGGATTTTCCAGGCTCGCCGCTCAAAGGGGGTTCCTTCTTCTTTATCCGCAGCAGCGACAGGAGAACAACACGCAACGCTGCTTCAACTGGTTTCGCCCAAGCGCCATCGCCCGCGACCGAGGTGAGATCATGTCCATCCGGCAAATGATCGACCATACATGCAGGTGTCATGGAGCCGATCGCTCGCGTGTCTACTTGGCTGGGCTTTCAGCAGGCGGCGCCATGACGCAAGCGTTGCTGGCAATCTATCCTCAATTTTTCGCCGGCGTGGCGATATTTGCTGGGATGGCTTATGGTTCGGCCAGGGACGCGGTATCGGCTGTGCGCCAGATGAAATCTGGCAATTCGCGATCGCCGGTCGAATTGGGTGACGCAGTGCGCGCCGTTTCCCCAGATCACAGGGCCTGGCCGTGCGCTGGGATGGAAAGAACAAGCACCAAGTGTCGCTTTACGTTTTAGATGGCTTTGCGCATGGCCTGCCGATAAGGGCCTCGCAGAAAGAGGGGAGCCGCGCAGCTGATCCCTATGTTCTCAACGCGGGAATTTCCGGGCCGCATGAACTCATGCGCATTTGGGGGTTGAAGCGCTTGGCGTTATTAAAGAAAACGCCCATTTCGTAAAATAGCGAGCCCGCTTATTAAAGGGCGAGAGCTGTCACACCCCGCGGCCTGCCTGTCGCTGGGGCTGTCTTGTTCTCCGCAACCGAAAGACCGAGTTCGATGCGGCACATCGGCGCTTGGCGCCCACCATTTTCGAATTGGCAAAGACAAGAATGGCCTCAGCCGCCACCGACTGACTGGTTACAAACGATGGAACAATGAAACGGCCTCTTCCGTTTGGGCAGTTGAGGAGGGCGAAGTGATGGATGATACGTTGAACCATGAGGACGAGAGCACGAACTTTTCCAACGCAGAGTCCGCAGACGAAACGCGCCAGACTGAAACGGTTCGCGATGCGGTGGAGTATGGCCGACAAGCGCAACGGGAGCAGCTTGACGCCCTCCGGGTCGACGTTATGCGTCTTCGCACCGAGGTCATGGCCATCGCAGCCGGCACGTCAAAACTCGCCGCGCTTGAGGCGTCCCTCGCTATCGAGACGGTGGAGAACGGCATACGCCGTCATCTAGCTCCCGTCCTCTTTGCCGCAGGCGCAGCGGGTTTTGTTTGGAGCGCATTCCTTCGGCGCCGCTGAGCGTATTCCAGTTGTGCATGAACCGGTTGTTCCCTCCGAGCGGGTGCCGTCCGGGCTTTTTGTCCATCGACTGGGATGAGGTTGTCGTCAGGTGGGATCAGCATCAGGCACCCGCGGGAGACCTCAAATCACAGACAATATGCTTGGACGCGAAGTGGTTCCGTTTTCGATGGCCGCATGAGGAACCGACAGTCGCTCTCATCGGTTGGACGAACTCCGCCGCTGACGGCGGTCGACGCTCTAAAAATCGATGGGAGAGCATCCAATGAGCAATGAAGTCGACCTTGAGCCTCGTCAACTTACCGCAAGATGCAAAATGCAGCTGCAAGAACTGATGGTTCTCATGCGCGAAGACATCGAACGGGTCGACGAGCCGCAGTTGAAGGCAATGTTGGAAACGACGGCCGAGGTCCTGGGTGGCCTCAAAAAAGCGTTCAACGACTACGAACAGAAGAACGAGGCCGCGTGGCGTTAGGTCGGATTGAGAGAAATGCCCGTTGACGGCTACAGGCCCGGAATGGGGGAACCATCACCGGACGAGCCGGTTTGAACGGTTTTCTCAATCTGCCTCATCAGCGAGCAAGGCCGAGGATCTTCCATGCACACGACCTTCAACGAAGTCTCCCTGAACCGTCGCACCCTGATCAAAGGAACTTTGTTCGACGTGGCTTCCGTTCCACTTGCAGACACGGTTCCCGCGGCAGCGGCGCCTGCAGTCGCTCCCGTGGATGCCCGCGATACCTCGACCGTCTCACTCACGATCAACGGGCAGACTTATCGGCTGGACGTAGACGGGCGAGCATCACTGCTCGACGCATTGCGCGACACTGCGGGTCTGACAGGCACCAAGAAGGGGTGCGACCACGGCCAATGCGGTGCCTGCACCGTCCTGGTCGATGGCAAGCGTGAACTATCCTGCATGAGTTTCGCGGTCATGAAGGAAGGCAGGACTATCACCACGATCGAGGGGCTGGAGAATCCCGACGGTGACTTGCACCCGATGCAGCAAGCCTTCATTGATTACGACGCATTCCAGTGCGGCTATTGTACACCCGGCCAGATCCTGTCCGCGATCGCCTGTGTCAAGGAAGGCCATGCGAAGTCGGATGACGAAATTCGCGAATATATGAGCGGCAATCTCTGTCGATGCGCTGCCTACCCAAACATCGTCGCCGCCATCAGGCAAGCTCGCGACAAGATGGAGTCGTGACGATGCTGCCCTTCACTCATGCCAAGCCATCAACCAGCGAAGATGCCGTGAGCCTCGTTCTCGGGTCGGATCGGGGCCAAGCGACCCGCGCCCGTACTCAATTTGTCGCCGGCGGCACCAATATGACCGACTATATGAAGCTCGGTGTCGCACGGCCTGGTCAACTCGTCGATCTCAATGGTCTTGAAGACGGCGCCTTTCGCCAAATTAAGGTCTCACCGAGCGAGATCCGGCTCGGTGCGCTGGTGCACATGTCCGAGGTTGAGGATCATCCCGAGATCCAGAAGCTTTTACCGGTGCTGACCGATAGCCTGCGTCTGGCCGCCAGCCGCCAGATCCGCAATATGGCGACGATCGGCGGCAATATCCTGCAGCGGACGCGTTGCGAATATTTCCGGGAGACCTCCTGGCCCTGCAACAAGCGCAATCCCGGCTCCGGTTGCGCTGCCCTTGAGGGCTTCAATCGTCAGCATGCTGTCCTTGGCGGCAGTTCGTCGTGCATAGCGACCTATCACGGTGACTTGGCTCAAGCACTGGTCGCCCTTGATGCAACCGTCGAGGTTCACGGGGCGCGGGGTCGACGCCGGCTTGCATTTGCAGACCTTCACCGCCTGCCGGGTGAGACCCCGGAAATCGAAACGACCATCCGTGCTGACGAGATCATCACTTCGCTCACCTTTCCGATCGCTCCCTGGATGGCGCGATCGACCTATCTGAAAATCCGTGATCGGCAGTCCTATGCCTTTGCCCTTGCATCAGCCGCAGTCGTGCTCGATCTTGACGGGACAATTGTGCGCGAAGCGCGCATTGCGCTTGGCGGCCTTGCTACAGTGCCCTGGCGTGCGCGGGAAGCGGAGGCCGAACTGCAAGGTAAGCCGCTCGACGAAGAGACCTGCGCCCGCGCGGCGAAGGTTGCCTTCGCTGACGCCACACCACGAAAAGACAACGGGTTCAAGATCGCGCTCGGCCGGCAAACATTGGTCCGCGCCTTACTTGAGACCCGGGACATGAGGATCTGATCATGGTCGATGCTGCCCCGACACCGAAGGAAAATATGGGCCAACCGGTCCCACGCATCGATGCCAGGCTGAAGGTGACGGGCGGCGCCCGCTACCCTGCCGATATTCCCGTCTCCAATCTCGCCTATGGCGTTCTGGTAACAAGCACGATCGCTCGCGGGAGGATCACCGCTCTTGATGTCGAGGCGGCCCGCGCCACACCGGGCATAATCGCGGTTCTCACCGAAAACGAGGTCAAGGGACGCATTGCCAAACCGGAGTTCGGCGGCTCGAACGCGACCTCCATTGCACCGCTCCAGGGTGCCGATATAGCCCATGACGGCGAGATCATCGCGCTCGTGGTCGGCGAAACTTTTGAAGCAGCGCGCGAAGGGGCCATGCTCGTTCACGTCGACTATGCCAAGGAAACCCCAAGCACCAGCCTTTATTCCCAAGGCGCAGAAACAGTGGCTGCCGTTGATGCTTCCAAACGCTTCAAGGAGGACCCAAAGGTTGGAAACTTCGATGAGAACCTTGCGGCCTCGCAGGTGAAGATTGAAGCGGACTACTTCATGCCGACCCAGCATCACAACCCGATTGAGCTGTTCTCGACCACGGCCGCCTGGAACGGAGATGAGCTCGTCGTTTATGAGCCGAGCCAGAATGTTACGGGCTGGAAGATCGAGATCGCCAAACAACTGAAAATTGATCCCGAGCGCGTTCGCGTGGTCAGCCCCTTCATCGGCGGCGCTTTTGGATCAAAGGGACCGATTACGCCGCGCACGGCGCTGGTCGCCTATGCCGCCAAACTGCTTGGCCGGCCCGTCCGTTGCGTCGTCTCGCGTATGCAAAGCTTCACCACAATGACCTACCGTGCCGAGACCCGCCACCACATCGAGATTGGCGCCACGCAGGATGGCAGGATTACGGCATTCAAGCACGAAGGTTTTGAAGTCACCTCGCGTCCTGACCCCTATCTTGTTGGCGGAACGACAGCGACCGCGCTGATGTATAATTATGGCTCGGTCCTCACCAAGGTCTCATTGGTCAAGACCGATCGTCCGACGCCCGGCTACATGCGCTCTCCACCTGAGACGCCCTATGTCTATGCCCTGGAAAATGCCATGGACGAAATGGCCGTCGCTCTCAACATGGATCCTGTCGAGTTTCGACGGATCAACGATACGATGGTCGAACCGATCAAACATCGCAGGTTCACCAGCCGCTCTCTGATGACGTGTTTCGATGCTGCAGCGAGCGAATTCCGTTGGTCGGAGCGCAAGTCCGAGCCGGGTTCGATGCGTGAGGGTGACTGGTTGATCGGAATGGGTTGCGCTACGGCGATCTATCCGACCAATATAGCGCCTTGCGCAGTCCGCGTTCGCCTGACAGCCGATGGAAGGGTCCGGGTTCAGACTGCTTCGCATGAAATTGGCACCGGCATTCGTACGGTAGCAGCGCAGGTCGCAGCCGAAAGACTGGGCGTCGCAACAGAAATGGTCGATATTGAAATGGGCGATACGATCCTTCCGCCAGCGCCTGTCGCGGGCGGGTCAAACTCGACCGCAAGCGTGTGCTCCGCGATCATGAAGGCCTGCGACGAGATCCTTGACCAGCTGTTCTATAGCGCATCGAGCAGCAAGGAAGGCGCACTCTCGAAAGCCAGGGTCGACGAAATGAAGGTAGCGAACGGCGAGGTCGTCTCTGAAAGGGCCAGCGAAAAGATCGCCGATATCTTAAGCCGCAGCGGCGAGGGCGCGATCGAACAATATACGGAATTCCTGCCGGAAGGCGCGAGCCCTCAAGGCGTCTCCAATCTCTACAAGGGCAAGCTTGAGATGATCGGTGGCGAAAGCGGTAAACAGGCGATTCGTTTCGCCTTTGGCGCCGAGTTCGTCGAGGTGTGGGTACACAAGCACACGCGTGAGATCCGCGTCCCAAGGATTGTGGGTGCGTTTGCCGGCGGAAGGATCATCAATCCGAAAACAGCGCGCAGCCAACTCATGGGTGGCATGATCTGGGGCATTTCGTCTGCCTTGCATGAGGCGACCGAGTTTGATCATCGCGAGGCCCGCGTCGTCAATCGGGATCTGCAGGACTATCTCGTGCCGGTCAATGCCGACATCAAGGAGGTCACGGTTATCCTCGTGCCCGAGGTCGACGACAAGGTTAATCCCGCCGGTGTGAAGGGCCTTGGAGAACTCGGCAATGTCGGTACAGCCGCAGCCATTGCGAGTGCCGTCTACAATGCAACCGGTAAGCGGGTACGGGATCTACCCATCCGGGTCGACACGTTAATCGGGGAGGCTTGATTGCATCGTGTCGGCAACGTTCGAAGAACTCGGCCAAAACTGGTTCGCCGGGGCATGAAATTTACGATCGGATGATTGTCGTCGCAGAACCGGTCGCAAATTTCCTCTTTTGTACGGCGGGACAATTTGGTGCCTCTAGGGGCGGGGTGGGGCCAGATTGGGTAAATAGCTCTCAATTTTTTGGAGGTGGCGCAAGGTGAACGGAACCTCGTCCGGGTCGCGGACGTTTGGCGATTTGAGATGATCTTTTCCCGTTGCAATCGGACAGCTGAACCCTAGTTAACGCCAGACCAACGGAGGGCAAACATGGACAAAAGCGTTTCGGCGACGGCAAAAACAGGGGTCGAGGGTCTGGATGATATTCTCTCGGGAGGACTTTCGCGTCGTCATGTGTTTCTGCTGGAGGGGGCGCCCGGTACGGGAAAGACAACTGTCGCGCTGCAGTTCCTCCAGGAGGGAGCGCTGCTTGGCGAGAAGTGTCTGTACATCACGCTGTCGGAGACCGAGGAAGAACTGCGCGACAGTGCGCTCTCGCACGGGATGGAAATCCATGACAACATCAAGATTTTCGAGCTTGTTCCGCCTGAAAGCCTGTTGAACGAGGAACAGCAGCAAAGCTTGCTCTACTCGTCGGATCTTGAACTCGGCGAGACCACGAAGATGATCTTCGAGGCCTTTGAGAGAGTGCAGCCCAGCCGCGTCGTCCTCGACAGCCTGTCAGAAATCAGGCTGCTTGCCCAAAGCTCCCTGCGCTATCGGCGGCAGATCCTGGCTTTGAAGCATTTTTTTGCCAAGACGGGCGCAACCGTGCTTCTGCTCGACGACATGACCTCAGACAGTCTCGATAAGACCGTGCACAGCGTCGTGCATGGAGTAATCCATCTCGAGCAGCTGGCGCCAAACTACGGTTCGGAAAGACGTCGCCTGAGGATCACCAAATACCGTGGCCAGGCCTACCGCGGCGGTTATCATGACTTCACGATCAGGACCGGGGGTGTATCGGTCTTTCCGCGTTTGCGCGCCATCGAGCACCGAACGGAGTTCAAGCGCACGACCCTGACGAGCGGCATCTCCGAACTCGATGCGCTGTTGGGTGGTGGCATCGAGCGGGGATCGAGCACGCTGCTCATTGGTCCGGCGGGCACGGGCAAGAGTTTGTTTGCTTTGCAATTCGTTGACGCTGCCGTCAAGCGCGGCGAACGGGCGGCACTTTTCATTTTTGACGAAGAACTGGGGCTGCTTTTCGAGCGAACGAAGGCGCTGGGGTTCGACCTGGAGAACCATCAACGGGAGGGCCTGATCCATATCGAGCAACTCGATGCTGCCGAACTCTCGCCCGGCGAGTTCGCTCAGCGCGTGCGCGACCGGGTTGCAAGTTTTGAGGCGAAGACCGTCATCATCGATAGCATCAATGGCTATCAGGCCTCCATGCCCGAGGAAAACGCGCTCATCCTTCATATGCATGAATTGCTGCAATATCTGAACCGTCAAGGCGTGAACACCTTTGTAACGGTGGCCCAACATGGCCTCGTTGGCGACATGAAGTCGCCGGTCGACGTGACCTACCTCGCCGATGCCGTTATCCTGCTACGCTACTTCGAGGCTCTTGGCAAAGTCAGGCGGGCTATTTCCGTCATCAAGAAGCGTACAGGCAAGCACGAGGAAACCATTCGGGAATTCCGCATCGGCAAGGGTGGGCTCTCGCTCGGCGAACCCCTTTCGGACTTCCAGGGTGTCTTGCGAGGCGTACCGACCTTTGTTGGCAACAAACAGCCGCTTTTACAGTCTGATGAGGGGGAGGACCATTCCAAATAGAGACGCCATTGCTCTGATCCATGCGCCGTTGGGGCGGGACGCTCAAATCGCGGGCTCGCTTTTGTCCGAAGCCGGGATCCCGTCGAAAGTCGTGGAAGATCTCCAGGCTTTCGTGCAGGCCTTGGAAGAGGATACCGCTTTTGCCGTCGTAACGGAGGAGGCACTGCGCTCAGCCGACCTTCGTCGCCTGTCTGCATGGATCAAATCACAACCAAGTTGGTCTGACCTTCCGTTCATTATCTTCACCCATCGTGGCGGTGGTCCTGAGCGTAACCCTTCTGCTGCCCGCCTTTTAGAGGTGTTGGGGAATGTCAGTTTCATCGAGCGGCCGTTCCATGCCACGACCTTCGTCAGCGTAGCCAATTCGGCCCTTCGAGGTCGCCGACGCCAGTACGAGGCGCGGCTACGCATCGAGGCACTAGACGAGGGCGAAAGGCGGCTTCAGACTGCCCTTGAAGCAGGCCGCCTGGGGGCATGGGAACTTGATCTTACCACCCATGCCCTGGAAGGGTCGTCTATCTTTCGGGCTGTATTTGGCCGGAGGCCTGCCGACGCGTTCACCTATGAGGATCTTCTTGCCGCAATTCATCCTGACGACGTCAACAAGATGGAATCCGTGATGCATGCCACCATGGCGAGTGGGACGGATTTTGCGATCGAATTTCGCGTGGTCTGGCCTGACGGAACGGTTCATTGGGCGGAAAATCGCGCGCAGCTTTATAGAGACCGGACCGGAAAGGCGATCAAGCTGGTCGGTGTCTCCTCGGATGTCACCGACCGAATATCATCCGAAGTACAGCAGCGCCAACTGAACGAGATCCTCGAGGAGCGCGTTGTCGAGCGAACAGCTGAACTTCACAAGGCCCACGCTGTCGTGATGGCGGAAATGGCACACCGGGAGCGCGCCGAAGCACAACTTCGCCAGGCCCAGAAGATGGAGGCGATCGGGCAGCTGACGGGTGGGGTCGCCCATGATTTCAACAATCTTCTAATGGCGGTCTTGGGAAATCTCGAGCTACTGCGCAAATATGCCGGCGGCGACGTGAAAGCGGCAAGATTGATCGACGGCGCACTTCAGGGAGCCAGGCGCGGAGCATCGCTGACGCAGCGGCTTCTCGCCTTCGCGCGCCGTCAAGATCTCCACGTCGGACCGGTGGATCTCGGCAAGTTGGTGGGGGAAATGGCCGATCTCATAAAGCGCACGGTCGGAACGGGCATTGTAATTGAAACCTCCTTTCCCGCCAGCCTGGATGCGGTACTTGGCGACTCCAACCAGTTGGAACTGGCGCTCCTCAACCTCGTGGTAAATGCGCGGGACGCTATGCCGAACGGCGGGACGATCCGTATCGAGCTGAGGCAGGCGAACCTCGTGAGGCGGGACGGTGATCTTATGCCGGGGCAATATGGAGTACTTTCCGTTGCCGACGAGGGCCATGGCATGGATGAAGCTACGCTGCAAAAAGCGATAGAGCCGTTTTTCTCGACCAAGGAACTCGGCAAAGGAACGGGGCTCGGCCTATCGATGATCCACGGCCTTGCACTTCAACTCAAGGGAACACTCCGGCTTCGCAGCACACCGGAGAAAGGCACTACGGCGGAACTCTGGCTTCCGGTATCGAGACAAGAGCCTGTCGTGCCCGAGGAAGCTGTTCTCCCGCTAGAGGATCGGCGGTTCCGGCCGCTACGCGTCCTACTCGTTGACGACGATTTCCTGATCTCCATGAGTTCTGCCGACATGCTCGTCGATCTCGGGCACGAGGTCGTGGAGGCCAATTCTGGCAAGGAGGCGCTCGCTCACTTGACGGGGAATGGCCGGTTCGACCTGTTGATCACCGACTACTCCATGCCGCAGATGACAGGTGGAGAGCTGGCCAAGGCGGCGCGTGACCTGTTTCCCGATTTGCCGATCCTGATCGCATCCGGATATTCGGAGCTGCCGCCAGGCGTAGATTTCGATGTGGCAAGGCTTGCAAAGCCCTACACCCAGAAGCAACTCGCGACAGAAATCGAACGTGTCTTGAAAGATGTCTGAGGCACGACGGGATCTTTGAGAGCGATCCGCCGTACCCTGGCCTGGTGAGCGCTGCGAAACCGGGCTGATTTAAAGCCGATCGTCCTTAATCAGCGACCTGATCAAGGGCTGTTCGCGCACTGATTGGGTGGAAAAACAGACCGTATCGAACGACGTCATGGTTTTCCGATCGATGGTGCGCGAGATATACATGCCTTCAACGGCGGCATGGATCGCCTCAAAGGCATCACTCTTGAACCTGTGCGTGGTCGCCATTTCAAACCTCAAACAGGACCGTCCCGGCGTTCGTTGCTCTCGCTGAAAGTCGATCTATTGCCCACCCGGCAGCCGCGTCATCCGGCGTCGCAACTCTTTTGCAAGGGCTGCGCGATGAAACGGTGACATCTTTCTCCACGCCTTGATTTCCGCGGTTGTGCGTCCACAGCCAACGCACCACTTTTTGCGCGGATCGAACTGGCAAATGTCAGTGCAGGGATCTTCAATCTTCATTGTATCTCAAAATCACCACCGGCCACTGCGCGCAGACGACAATGCGCGGAACTGCCGTGGCGTCATTTATATGAACACAACGACGCCGACCAGCCACGGCATCGAGTTTGGGCAGGAGATGGAACGTTTAATTTTCCGCCGCATGTTTTTTGGCGCGGGATGCTCGTCGCCCTTTGTAGATGACCCCAGTCGTACGCAATGTCATCAATGGCGCGAAGATAACTGCCAATAACGCGCCAGCTCCGGATCGAGCGTCAAATGCTCCTGCCAGGCGGGCTCTGGAACTTGTCCTGATAGGTAGGCTTCTATCAGTAAGCGTTGATCGTCGTTTAGTTTTGGCTCGGTCGGACGATGAAGATGGAACAGCTCAAGGACCGCATCGCCGATATCTCTCATGTGGATAGACATTTGATACCTCGCTTCGCCCTCTTCGAGGTAAACGCATTCGAGCCCCTGATGTTTCACGCCAAGGGTAGAGCGCTGCGCGCAAGAGGCAGGTTCAAAGCAAGGACGTGGCAAGTTGCCGACTACTGTTTGGTACCGTCGAAGTCAGGCCCGCCGTCCCCGGAGACGACAGACGTCCGCATTGTCCTGGAATTCCCGCAAGCCTTTAAACGAGGGGTGCCGGAGCTTTTCGTCTGCCGTCCAGGCGCTATACTCGATTTCGGCAATCAGGGTCGGTTGCACCCACACGACTTTGCGTTTGCTTGAATAGGGCACGGGCGGCTGTTTGTGCCTCCAGGGGATCTTGTCCATCGTCTTTCGAAGTTGCACCGCGTCACGTTCCTTAAAACCGGTGCCGACGCTACCAACGTAAACCAGTTCGCCATCGCTTAACGCTCCAAGCATCAGGGCTCCGAATCCAGCCCGAGATGCCGTGGAAGGTTCGTACCCCACCACCATGAACGCGTCACTCTGGGTGCACTTGAGTTTGATCCAGTCGCCGGTGCGGCCGGAGCGATAGAAACTGTCCTGACGTTTGCCGACAATGCCTTCAAGTCCCATCCTGCAGGCGTGATCAAGCAGGTGAGTAGGGTCCGCATCGAGCTCTTCGGAAAGCAGGATCGCGCCCTCATGACCGCGCAATGTCTCTTCAAGCAGGTGGCGCCGGGTTCGATATTCCACGTGGCGCATGTCGTGACCGTCAAGATAGAGGAGATCGAACGCATAAAGCAGGGCAGGCGAGGGCTGGTTTCCGATCTTTCGTCCCGATGCCCCGAGCGACTTCTGCAGCAGACTGAAATCCGATCTGCCCTCCTCGTCGACAACGACAGCTTCTCCATCCAGGATCATGGACGTTGGTGCGAAGGTTCGCGCCGCTTCGGCGATTGCGGGGAACCGATTGGTCCAGTCAAAGCCTCCCCGGGTGAGAATTCTCACACGATTGGCCTCGATGTGAACGTGCAGGCGATACCCGTCCCACTTGATCTCCCAGCCCCAGCTGCCGCCGACAGGGGGCTTGTGGATTAAGAGAGCGAGCGCTGGCTGGATGCGGCCGGGCATCGGGTCGAATAGAAGCCTTGGCTGCAAAGGATCGCGCCTGGTGATGCGGCCGCTTTTTAGCGCAGTCATTTCGTCCTTTAACAAAGGCTGTGATCGAGGCGAGCGGGGTCTTTTGGTCATTTTGCTAGTGTATCAGCAAAATCTCAAATTAACTCCGCACTGAACCGCTGCTGCGTGATTCGACCTTGCAACAGCGGCGCGCTGGTTGCTTTCATGTCGCGAGCGGCCTGCAGCGCGTTAGGCAGCTGTAGAGCTACATGAGATATCGCGGACGTAGGCGTTCGAACGAGGCCAATTTGGACATTGGAGGTCGACAGCACGGTATTTGTTTCGGGCGGGCGTTCGTCTTTCACGCGCCATTATTGACTCTCATCTTTCCCCGTTGGAAAAAAGACGGAACGTTGGAGAGGGAAACAACACATGGCAGACGAGAGCAATACCGAGGTTGTCGAGGCAACGACGCCTGCAGAGACGGCAGCGCCCAAGAAGCGCCGGGGGCCGAAGCCGAAACAAGCCACTTTAGAAGTCGCTGCTGAAGCCATCGATGCAAAGCCCGCAAAGGCTGTAGGCGGACGCCGGAAAACGCCGGAGAAGTCGGCGAACGAGGCTGTGACCGGCAAGGCTGCGGCCAGGACCACGACCAAGAAGCCAGCCAAGAGCACTGAAGCCCGACCTGCAAAACAAGCGAGTGCGCCAGCTCCAGTTCTCGACGAGATCGCAGACCTGCTTCAGCTCGAAGAAGAAAATGCGAAGCTTCGCAAGGCGTTGGCTGAAAAATTGCGCACCGAAAATGCGGACCTGCGCAAGCGGCTTGGTCTTGCCTGAGCATCCGGCCATTTCCTATCTGGCGGGGCAAGCAGCCCCGTCGTCTTGTCTTGGTTGCTCAGACGCCGGAGCCACGGTTCCAGATGCGCCTGCTCGAGGTGAGGCCGCATCATGAAGTCACCCTGGAGATTTCTGGTCGAACTAGCCTCTAGAGGTGGAGCGACCAAGGAGCAGGAGAGCGCGAGAGAGACAGAGGCCCCGAATTCGGATGGCTCATCGCTGCCCTCAGAGAGCTCCTGGACCAGTGACCTTCCGCCCCCAGCAGCTGAAGCACCGAATGAGGTGAACGAAGCGGCTGCAAAGGCGGATCGTGTATTAGCGGACGAAAACGAAGCGCCGACCGCCACTTTCGTTGATGAGAAGCATGCTGACGATCAAGGTGACGATGCTGAACGCGCACCATCGTCACAGCCACTTCCACAAAAGGTAAAGCGCCGCGTCAAGAAGACCAGCGTCCGGAGGGCCAGAGCGGTCGTCCCCATCGACGGTGTGGATGAAGGCTCTTTCGTAGCTCAGCCTCGGACGTTCAAGGAAGAAGTTGCTGATCTCGATGACGAAATCAGGATGCTGAGGCGACAGCTTGCGCAAAAACTACGCGTGCAGAATGAGCAGTTGAAGAAACTCCTCGAGCGGTTCGACGCTGATGTTTAAGCGCTTCCTGCGTGCAGTCGATGGTTCATCGACCGTCATTGCGACGTGTGGCGAGGGGACGGCGCACGGAACGTCTTCCTGTTGGTCTTGATGAAATGTAGCACCTTTTGAGCAGGTAGCGGCCGCGAGATCAAATAGCCCTGCGCCTCATCGAAGCCTTCAATCCTGACAACGTCGAGTTGGCTTTGCTTTTCGACACCCTCGACCGTCGTCGTAATTCCGAGGGACCGGCCGATGGCCGCCACAGCTCGGATAATAGCCAGTGATTCCCTGCCATCTGGAAGGTCGCTTATGAAACTTCGATCGACCTTGATCTTGTCGAAGGAAAACGTCCTCAAATAGGCGAGAGAGGAATAGCCGGTTCCAAAATCGTCAATTGCGATCTTTGCACCAAGCTCCCGCAGCTCTCTCAGCCGTTGCAGGTTGTCATCACAGTCATTGAGCATGACGGATTCGGTGATCTCAAGTTGGAGCCGTGCGCCATCAAGTCCCGTGGCGTTGAGAACGTCGGACACAGTCGCTGCGAGCCGGGGGTTCCTGAATTGCAGCGGAGAAAGATTGACGGCCACACCGATGTGGGCTGGCCACCTTCGAGCGTCGACGCAGGCCCGCCGCAGAACCCATTCGCCCAACACGTCGATCAGGCCGGCTTCCTCCGCAACCGGGATGAATTCTGCAGGAGAAACCGGACCGAGCTCCCGCGGTGACCAGCGAACGAGCGCTTCCAATGCGGGAATCTCGCCTGTTAGAAGGTTGAGCAAGGGCTGGTAATGGAGCTCGAGTTCATCGTTTTCGACCGCTCTCCTGAGGGCTGTCTTTAGGTTTTGCTGCTTGCGAACTTGAAGACCCATGTCGGGCCTGTATTCCACACAAGCGCCGCGGCCGCGAGCCTTCGCATAGTCCAGCGCCACGTCGGCTGCCTGAACAAGTGCATCGAGCGCCATGTCACCGGCTGCACCGGTTGTAAAGCCAACGCTTGCCGGAAGCTCGATGGGGTTTCCTGCGAGCGGGAATGGATACCCAACGACTGCAACAAGCTGTCGAGCCAGGCTACTGGCTTCGTCGGTGCTGTTGAGACCAACGCGCAGGACGCAGAATTCGTCCCCGCCTAGACGGCACAGGATGTCTGACTGCATCAAAGAATTTCGCAGCCGATCGGCCACGCGGCTCAACAATTGATCGCCGGCCCTTCTCCCGTGCGCATCATTGATCGATCTGAAGTCATCCAGATCAAGGCATAGAAGCGCCATCTTCGTGCCTGGTGCGATGGCTTTGCACAGGAGGTCGAATTCTTCCCGAAGGTAGCGGCGGTTCGGCAATCCCGTCAGCGCATCGTGCCGGGCCATGTGATGGACCTGCTTTTGTGCCACCAGCTTTTGTTGCTGCGCATTTCGGCGCTCTGTTATGTCGACTGCAATGCCAACAAAGCCGACGAACTTACCGTCGGCTGCAAAGCGCGACTGTCCCGCATCCAGAACCCAAACGGAGCTACCGTAGGGGCGTAACAAGCGATACTCCATACGGATCGGTTGACGCAGATCGAAGGCCCTTGAAAACGCCGCCTCCACCTTTTGGCGGTCGTCGGGATGGATCGCGCTCAGCCATCCTTTCCCAACTGCTTGCTCGGGTGTCTGCCCGGTCGTCTCTTGCCAGAGCCGGCTGTGGTAGTCGTTGCTGCCGGTTGCGTTGGTGACCCAGATCATCGCTGGCGCATCATCGGCGATTGCCCGGAAACGCGCCTCGCTTTCCTTCAACGCCTCCAGCGCCTTTCGTTCCTCATCTATGTCTTCGACCGTTCCGTACCAACGCAGGATCGTTCCGTCGTCCGCGCGCCGGGCCGCCGCCCGCCCGCGAAACCAACGGTAACCTCCTTCTTGCGTCGCCAAGCGAAACTCCGTGTCGAGAGGCAGGCCTGTCTGTAGTGACTTGGACCATTCTTTTTCGACATTTCCCAAGTCGGCCGGATGGATTGCCTTTGCCCAACCTGCACCGAGCGCGTCGGCTGGATCAAAACCCGTTGCTTTCCACCGCGGGCCGATCTCAAGGACTTTTCCTGATGGATCTGCTGTCCAGGGCATTTGCGGGTGCAGTTGTATCAGCGCCCGATATTGTTCCTGGCTCTCTCGGCGATCGGCCTCGGCTTGGCGTTGTGCGGTGGTGTCGAGAATCGACGCCATGATCAGGCGTTGCCCGGTCGCCAGAACAACCCGACGGTGGTGTATCACGAGGGACCCGACGCCTTCGGGCACGAGGACTTCTTGTTCCTCAGTGATTTCTTGGCCGGTGCGCAAAACCTGCTCGTCCAATTCCCGAATGCGATCGGCCTCACTTTTTGAACGAAAATCATAGTCCGTCGAGCCGATCAGTTCGTCGTTCGTTTTGCCGATAAGGAGGCATGCCGCACTGTTTACGTAACGAAGGCGGAAACGGTCGTCCTTCACCAAGATGGGTTGAGGCACAGCGTTGAGAAGATCGCGCACTGTGTCTTCGAAATCCGTGAATTGTTGCGACGATCTTGAGAGTGTTTTTTCCATGAAGTCCCCCACCGCCAATGCGCGTTTCGTTCCCTCGCACTTCAATCGAGCATTGCTGCCATCCAGACTGGAAATGGCGCCCATTTAGGCCGTGTCAACCCGCAAAGCGGCGATGGGCCCGCACGTGTGGAAGACATCCTCACGCCGCTCTCGCGTCGCCCGGTCGAAGGCGATCGATAGGCCAAGCTTGGCGCCCTTGCATCCGTAACCCGCCGATCGGCTAGAAGCGAAGTACTCTTGCCACCTCTTAAAGGAGCAGCGAACGGTCGCGAAATTCGTTTGGATAGCGTGGGTGCCCGTCTTGCGATCGGGTTTGGAGTTTCCCTATTGGACGGCGGTTAAAACCAGACCATGGTCGCAAACTCGTGCCGCCAATGGTCCAGATTGAATGGGACTGAAGTCGGGCGGTGGGAACGGTAGCTTGGTAGCGGAGTTGGAGAGAAGGCTAGTGAAGCCCAATGTAAACCAGATAGGAGAGCCTGATGAATAAGCTCTTATCCGCCTTCGCAGCGGTTGGCTTGGCTGCATCCTCCGCACTACCGCTGAGCGCGGCTCCAATGTTCGTGCCGCAATCCGAACAGGTGCAAAACAGCCCTGTCGAACAGGTTACGCACCGAAGCCATCGTCATTGGCATTCCGATCGCCAATGGGATCACCGTTGGCATAGGCGCTATGCTCATCGTGACTGCCGCTATTACGGCAGATGCTATCCACGACACTACGGCTACTATAACGGCTACCGTGATCGAGGGTACTATGGCTATCGTGACAACTACCGCTACCACCGTCGTTCTGGAGCCTCGGTATATATGGAGTTCTAGCGGTGCATTCGCCGCAATCCCATAGGCAACTATGTGAAACCGGCGGCCGCTAGTCGACACGGCCGCCGAAACCACTATCCCCGCAGTTCGGGCATGCTGAGCCCGCCGACGTCACCAGTTCACTTTGGCGATCCTATCGATCTCGGGTCTTTCTGCCGCTTCAGCACAGCCAAAGAGCGTCAGTACGGTTCGCGTCGGCATTCAGAGCCAATATCAGATCACAACCTGTTCCCCAAGCTCAACGACCCGGTTCGGTGGGAGGCTGAAGTAGTCCGCCGGATCAATCGCCGCCGATGCCATGGCGATGTAGAGCTTGTCTTGCCACCCCGGCAGGCCGGAGTTCGGGTCCGCAATTAACTTACGACGACCCAGAAAGAAGGAAGTCGACATGATCTCGAACTTGAAACCGGCCTTCTTACAGAGCGCTAGCGCCTTCGAGACGTTTTGAGTGTCCATGAAACCGAAGGTAAGTTCGATGCGGGTAAATCGCTCCGAAAGCCTGTTGATCACGAAGCGGTCCCTCTCGCGTACAAACGGAACTGAAGCAGTCTTGATGGTCAAAATCACATTGTGAGCATGCAGGACGCGGTTATGCTTGATATTGTGAAGAAGCACGCCCGGCGCCTTGTCGGGAACACTCGTGAGAAAGACGGCAGTGCCGGGCACTTGTGCTGGGGCGTGCTCGGAGTTTCGTTCGATCGCGGCAATGAAGCCTTCTAGCGGGATTTCGTTGCGCGTCGCTTTCTCCCTGAGGATCAACGTTCCTTTTCGCCAGGTCCACATCAGGATCATGATGGTCGTGGCGATCAGAATCGGCACGTACCCGCCGTCATGGATTTTCAGGAGGTTCGCGCACAGGAAAATGCTCTCAAGGACGAGAAGCGGCATAAGGAATGCCGCCGCCGAAAGTGTCGACCATCTCCACGCGTCCCGAACGAACTGGAACGATAAAAGCGTGGTCACCACCATCGCGCCGGTGACCGAAATCCCATAGGCGGTTGCCAGCGATTGTGAATCCCCGAAGGCGAAGATGAGTATCAATATGCCGACGAGCAGTACTGTGTTTACGTCGGGAACGTAGATCTGCCCGGTGCTGGTTTCCGACGTGAAACAGATCTCAAGCCGCGGCAGGAAGCCGAGGTGGATCGCCTGGCGGGCAAGTGAAAACGCACCAGTGATGACCGCTTGGCTCGCAATGATGGTGGCCGCGGTCGCCAAAATGACGACTGGCAGCAATGCCCATTCGGGAAACATGAGATAAAAGGGATCAGATGCCGCTGCCGGATGAGACAGGACCAAAGCGCCCTGGCCGAGGTAGTTCAACGCCAGCGAGGGAAACACGAGCGCAAACCAGGCAAACTGGATCGGCTGCCTGCCAAAATGGCCGAGATCGGCATAAAGAGCCTCAGCCCCCGTCACGGTCAAGAACACGGCACCCAGCACGATAAGCCCGACGAACCCTGCGTGGGTAATGAAGTAGACCGCATGGAGCGGATTGATGGCATTAAGGATGGTTGCGTCATCAGCGATATGAGCGAGACCGCCGGCACCCATGACGAGGAACCAGAGGACTGTGATCGGCCCGAAGAGGCTTGAGACCGCGGCGGTACCTCTTGACTGCACCAGAAACAGTGCCAGCAAAATCGTCGTCGATATTGCCAGGACGTAATCGCCGAGCGCTGGTGTTACCAGCTTCAGGCCCTCAACGGCGGAAAGCACCGAAAGCGCCGGGGTGATCATCGCGTCGCCGATGAAAAGGGCCGCTCCGATCAGTCCGGCAAAAAACAGCAACGACTTATGGCTCGTCGATTTTTTCATCAGTAAAGCAAGGAGGGATAACGTCCCTCCTTCGCCGTCATTGTCGGCTCGAAGCAGGAAAAGTACGTACTTGGCAGTGACGATCAGGGTCAGCGTCCAGATCATCAACGAAATCAGTCCGACGACTTCGTCATGACTGACACCATCATGGGCGAATGGTCGCAATGCTTCGCGGAAGGCGTAAAGCGGGCTGGTGCCGATGTCGCCGTATACAACGCCAATCGCTCCTAGAACGAGCGTGGCAAACCGCCTTCTGTCCACTGCCCCTGAGGTGGTCTCACTCAACGACGTGGTCATGTTTCCTCCAGTCCCAGCCGCCGCCAGTCCGACCGAGCAGGCGAGGAACAAATACTTTGAAGATGATTATTGTTCCAGAACACGAGGATCCTTCGCGCCGCTACCAACGGCCTCCGATTGGTGTGATGGCAACCATGTTCGGCTCGATGGCGCGAGCATCCTTGGCTGGCCTGCGACTTTCATAACGATTTAGGGCAGACGTACGCCACGACCACGGCCGAGGCGCAATTCGACCATCAACGGTACCAACCATTCTCTGACATCTTTTGCCGCGAGGAACTCGTCCATATGGGCGATTGCATACTCCAAGGTCTGCTCGGCGAGCGCTGTTGCGGCCTCCTGCGAGGCTGTGAGGCTCCGGGACCAGGCTGTCAGTTCGGGCAAGAAATCCACGACCTCGGTGTTGCCATTTGCTCTTGGACAATGATCGACAGGGCAAGTCGTGCTCAGTCTAAGTTCGAGTTCCCAAGTCTCCCGCGTCCCACCCATGTAAAGGTGGAGCGCGTGTCGGGCCAAACGCTGGCCCTCGTCACTTTGCCGAGCGATCTGCCGAGCATCTGCAACCCGGTTAAAAGCCGCGGAAACGACAGCGAAGCCATCAGGAAGTATGTATCCAGATCCGCGTCGATCAAACATGCGGGAGGCTCCGCGATTCTTGGGCAACCACGCCATCATATTTCCAACCGTGGGTGCCCGATCCCCGGCGACGGTTCAAGTATGCGCCGATTATGTCCTCGAGAATACCCCTTTTGGCATCATCCTTTCGGTTGAAGTTTCAATTGCGTCGGGGCCTTGCGGCGGGCGCCTCACGGTGCCCTGCGCGACCTCGTGTTCGCATCGGACGATAGTCCGATAGCCCCTGCAGACCATCGTCCGGGCTCTTCGGACTGAAGTCCGGCATCGGGAACGCCTATTCAGCGCCTGCGTTGGTTAGTCGTTCCCGCATAGAGAGTGGGGGCTGCAACATCGAGACTGGAGAAGAACATGAAGACGCTTTTCAGTTCCGCCTTCGCAGGTCTGTTTCTACTCGGCGCCTCGGGCATCGCCTTGGCGCAACAAACAGTTATTATCACCCCGGCCCAGGAAACGGTCGTGCGCGAGTACGTAAAGAAAAAGCCGATTGCTTCCATCTCTCTTCCCGGCGTGGAGCTCAATGTTGGCTCCGTCGTTCCGGAAAAGGTCGAACTCCATACTATTGATGCGCCGGACGTCAGCTATCGATATGTCGTCGTCGACAACCGCACCGTGCTGGTAGACCCCGGCACGCGCAAGATTATCCGGGTCATCGACTAACTTTTCAGAGGCTGTTTCTTTCCTTGGGAGGGAACAGCTTCGACCCTCAACGTGCGGCCACCTTGTCACTGACCAATTTTCCTTCTCCGTTTGAAAGAACGCGCTTATTGGCCGAATTACGAAACCCACCCTCCGACCCCTCAGTGAGAGCTTACGGTGCACCTTGAACGTGGCAAAGGCTGTTGCGCCTTGAGAGCGCGGTTCATGCCTCTATTTGCCCGCTATGAGGCGGTTCGCGGCAATTCGCGAATCCTTAAGGACTGGCGAAGATGAGTGCCGAGGAACGACGCCCGAGCTGGATTCGCGGCCGGGATGCTCAAGAGACGAAGGCGAGCTTCCCTGAGCTTTTTTTTGATCTGGTCTTCGTTTTTGGCCTTATTCAGCTTTCCCACACATTGGCTGCCGATTTTACGTCGGCAACGGCCGGCGAGGCACTCCTGCTCGTCCTTGCGATCTGGTGGCTTTGGATCAACACCACATGGGTGACCAATTTGTTAAACCCGGACAGCGATCCGGTCCGCTACATGCTCTTTGCTTCGATGTTCGCTGGCATCCTCATGGCGATTGCCCTTCCCAATGCGTTCGGCAACCACGCGTTTGCCTTTGCAGCCGCCTATTCGGCAATACAAATCGGGCGTTCGATTTTTACAGTTGCGGCATTCAGACGTGAGAGTGACGAGACTGCCGGCACCTTTGTCCGCATCACTCTTTGGGCAATGATTTCCGGGGCGCTGTGGATCGCCGGAGCATTCCTGCCCTTCGAGGCGAGAGTAATCGCCTGGATGACAGCCATCGCCACTGAATACGCGGCGCCTCTTCTTCACTATTGGGTTCCGGTCCTTGGAAGAGCGCCCCGACAAATGTTGATACTGTCCGGCGAGCACCTGGCGGAGCGGTGTGCGCTCTTTGTGATTATCTGTCTCGGCGAGACCATCTTGACGACCGGCCGAAACGCTGCGGACTACATGGGAGGGGATTTGACCTTCGTGGTTTTCTGCAGCGCCTTTGTCAGCACAGTTGCCATGTGGTGGGTTTACTTCAACGAAGGACAGGAGGCTGCGGCCGAAAAAGCCGACAATGCGGCCGAGCTGGAACCTGTCGCCCACAACCTCTTCACTTACGGGCACCTCCCGATCGTGGCGGGCATCATCTTGACGGCCGTGGGCCAAGATTATTCCCTCTCACACGCCCAGGAGGATGCCGATCTGAAGACGGCCTTTGTTGTGTTGGGCGGCCCGGCTCTCTTTCTGTGTGGGAGTATATGGGTGAAGGTCTCTGCGATCCGTCGCTTGCCGGTTTCTCACGCAGGAGCGCTTGTCACGATAGGGCTGCTCTTGGCAACGTTTCAATACTTCCCCACTTATCTGTTGAACCTTGGCGCTACAACCAGTCTCGTAACAGCAGCCACATGGGATTATGCCGCACTTCGATGGCCGTTCAAAGGAACGGGCAAGGCGCGCTGAATTGTTCGACCTTTAGCTTTCGAACTTCAAAATGCGGTCCGGGTCGGAACGATTGGCGGGGGAAGAAGGGCCGATTGTTGCTGAAGGGGGACACGTCTCCTGGAGCCGCTTTCCCGAAAAAAAAACGGCCCCGCCAGTGCGCGAGGCCGGTGAGGTAATCGTTCCTTGCCTTGGGCAACGATTGAGAATTTGCGTTCCTGTGACAATTCTAGGAGCCCATTTTGGGGCGCTGAGAAACGGGCCCGCAGCCCTTCGATGGGGGCAGGATTAGAAGGGTTATCCGAACCTAGGGTGCACGAAAAGGTTCCGCCATGGGACTTCAGTCCGATGACGCCTGCGCAAAGGTCTGAACTGCGTTGTCGGGAGGTCGCGTCGCGTTAATTTCTTACGACGCCAGGCGGTTGTCAAAGACCGGATTGAGGATCTGCGAATGTTCGAACGAAAATGCCATAATTCGTCAGCGGCAAAGTCCCCCACGTGCCTTCCAACGATTGTCATGCTGATCTCGATCTCGGTTGCGACCGCCTACCTCATGGCTGGAGACGCTCTGTCGAATGAAAGCGACCAGATGGTCGCCATCATCGGTGGAGACTTCGCAATAGCGTGTGCCGTGCAGCGAGGTGGTTGTACGACGTCGCTTCTTCATTCACCCGCGCTGGACTTGTGGACTGCGCTCCGTCAGCGGGCCGGTGTGCCGCGCATGGCTATGGGAGGGCGTTGAGAGTGCAGACAAGGGTTGGATCGATGCTGCTGGTTTAAGTCGCCTTCTTAAGGCTCGATCCCCTCCTGGCAGTTAAAAAAGTCGGGAACTTTTAGGCGAGACCTTCATCCAAGGGGATGCGGCATACGTGCCGATTTTGCGGTCCGTCGGCCGGCTACGAGGGGCGACCATGCCCGAGCGGACGATTTCGTTGGCGACTGCCCAGCCTGCTATGAAAGGCTAGACATGAGGCGTTTCACGATCGATACGAAATGCTTGGCTGGCTACAATGAAAACGGGCATGTCGACCGGGATGTGGAGGCGCTCGTCGAAGCGGCAAGAAAGGGGGAGGCCGATATTGCAATGCTTGCGTCAAGTTCCTCCGAGGTACACCCCTGCGGTCAACATCTTGCCCGGTTCGCCGATTTTCGCAAACGGATGATCGATGTCGGCCTGGGGACGATCTTTCTTCTGCCGCCGCTGGCAAAACACGGTTTTACGTTTCCGGGCTTTGGTGTGTTGGGCGATGAGGTCACCGTTCATCGGGAGCGACTTGTCTTCAAGGTCCTTTTTCCGGGAATGCACTCAAGGTGGTCTGACTATGCAGCGGCAAAGGGGTTGGACCGGAAGGACATAGCCAGTCCGGACGCTTGGAAATGGCGTGGCCGCCTTGGCGACGTCCAGGCGTTCTGGGCACATGAGTACAATCGACGGGATGTGTTTGTCACTTGCGACGAATGTTTCGGAAGACTGCCGGACCATCCCGAGTTTTCCAGGGCAATGGTAGTGACGCCATCACAGGCTATGCATATGTTGACGGTGAGCGGATAGGCCCCCAACTGCCGAAGTCAATAGACCGCTTCACCAAATGATGTCTTTTTGGGTATGCTGGTCAAGCAAACGCAATTTGCATTTGCTCCTTATCCGGGACGATGATCCTTGGTTGAGCACGAGGCGCTCCATGTGTTGCGTCTCTACGGGATTTAAAAGCGAAATGAGTTCATTGATCACGCCCGCTTTTTTCGAACGTGATGCCGCTACCGTTGCGGAAGCCTTGATCGGCAGTTTCCTTAAAATCGATGGAGTGGGTGGCAAAATCGTTGAAACCGAGGCTTATGGACGCGACGATCCTGCCTCGCACAGCTTCGGCGGCAAAACCATACGCAATAGCTCTATGTTTGGCCCAGCGGGCACGATCTATGTCTATAAATCCTATGGCTTGCATTGGTGTCTTAACTTCGTGTGCGAGGAAGCAAGTGCCGTGCTCATCCGGGCGCTCGAGCCATCTTCAGGCCTCGAAACGATGCGGCTGCGGCGCGGGACGCTCAACGACAGGATACTTTGCGCGGGGCCGGGGCGACTTTGCCAGGCGCTGGCAGTCACGCAGCACCTTAATGGTCGCTCTGTCTTTTCCCGTCCACTATGCCTTTCTCCTCGACAGGGTGTAATGGAGGTTTCCAAAGGGCCGCGCATCGGCATCAGCAAGGCGACCGATTTGCCGTGGCGCTTTGGAGCCCTGGGATCGATCTATTTGAGCCGTGGGTTTCCCTCGCCGACTTGTTGAGCGCGCGCCAGCTACTTGCGGGCGCGACTTCGGGGTTTTCGGTGGGCGCCGCTCTTGTTTTAGGCGGATTCGCCTTGGATGTGTCACGGCTTTTAGAGCGATCAGTGGTGAGCGTGCTGGTCGTTACGCTTGCGGGTGGCTGCCACCTTTTTGGCCGAAGCCGAGCGCTCGTCCTTGGAGCGATGAGCCGACGCCGCTCCGCCCTTGTGCCCGCCCTTTTTAGATGAGGCGTGGTGTTCGGCGTGACCCCGACCGGAACCCGATTTCTTACCGCCACCACTTTCCTTGTTTACCGTCGCCCAAGCGCGCCGCTCGGCCTCGCCTTTCGACACGCCGCGATCTTCGTATCCTTCCTCTATATGTTCAGCTTTACGTTTCTGTTTGTCCGTATAGGACGACTTGTCGCCGCGGGGCATTGTGCATCTCCTTGTTGCGGTTTGTTCAATCGATGCAAACCGATTCAAGCCAGCGATGTTCCAACCATTGATGCAAGGGCTTTCCGCTTCCGGTTGGAGCACTAGATCTCATCTTGCTCAACGGAGATCATTGAGGTGGGTAGACAAAGCGAGGACGTTCGGCGTGCTCAAGTCGGGTCGGTAGACCGTCTTGAGCCGGCTCCGATGGCAGGTGAAGCAGCCCGGGCGCTGGTGGAAGCGCTGATTGCCATGAAGCAGGGCGACTTCTCGGTAAGGATGAGGTCAGACCTGGACGGAGTTGCCGGAAAAATAGCCGATACGTTCAACGATATCATCGCCGCCAACCAGAAAATGGCGCAACAGCTCGAGCATGTCGGCCAGGTCGTTGGTCGGGACGGGCGCACGAGCACACGCGTCAGGTTCGGCCTTACCGATGGTTCGTGGTCGGCCATGGAAGGCTCGATCAATACCCTGATTGACGATCTTGTCTGGCCGACGGCGGCGGTCACTCGAACGATTGCCGCGGTCGCAAAAGGCGATCTCCTGCAAACCGTTCCGCTCGACGTCGATGGCCGGCCCTTGAAAGGTGAATTCCTGCGGTCGGCTGGCATCGTCAACACGATGATCAAACAGCTGAGTGTCTTCACGTCGGAAGTCACCCGGGTTGCTCGCGAGGTGGGTACGGACGGCAAGCTCGGCGGCCAGGCTCAGGTCCCCGAAGTGACCGGCGTCTGGAAAGACCTCACTGAAAGCGTCAACTCGATGGCGTCAAATCTTACGGCGCAAGTGCGCAACATCGCGGATGTTACGATCGCAGTTGCCAATGGAGACCTTTCCAAAAAGATCACCGTCGATGTCCGCGGTGAAATCCTGCAGCTGAAAGAGGCCATTAACACGATGGTCGACCAGTTGCGTTCCTTTGCATCGGAGGTGACCCGCGTTGCGCGCGAGGTTGGGACGGAAGGAAAGCTCGGGGGGCAGGCGCTTGTTCCCGGAGTCGCTGGCACGTGGAAGGACCTGACGGACTCTGTCAACGCTATGTGTGGCAACCTGACAGCACAGGTTCGAAACATTGCACAAGTGACGACTGCCGTTGCCAGAGGCGACCTTTCTCGCAAGATCACCGTCGACGTGTCGGGAGAAATTCTGGAGCTCAAGGAGACCATCAACACGATGGTCGATCAGCTAAACGGATTTGCCGGCGAAGTGACCCGCGTTGCCCGCGAAGTGGGCACCGAAGGACGCCTCGGTGGGCAGGCCCAGGTGCCAGGCGTGGCGGGGACCTGGAAGGATCTTACCGATAACGTCAACTCGATGGCTTCCAACCTGACAGCTCAGGTGCGCAACATCGCCGAGGTGTCCACAGCCATTGCCAACGGGGACCTGTCCAAGAAGATCACGGTTACCGTTTCGGGCGAAATCCTGGAACTCAAGGAAACCATCAACACGATGGTCGACCAGCTCAATGCGTTTGCATCCGAAGTAACGCGCGTGGCGCGTGAAGTTGGAACTGAGGGACGGCTCGGCGGCCAGGCGAATGTGCGCGGCGTTGCCGGCACGTGGAAGGACCTGACCGAAAACGTCAACTCGATGGCAGGAAATCTGACGGCACAAGTGCGCAACATCGCCGAAGTATCGACGGCAATCGCCAATGGCGATCTGTCCAAGAAGATCACCGTAGATGTCAAGGGCGAGATCCTCGAACTCAAGGAAACCATCAATACGATGGTGGACCGCCTGAACGCTTTTGCTTCCGAAGTCACGCGGGTGGCAAGAGAAGTCGGCACGGAAGGTCGCCTTGGCGGTCAGGCCAACGTGCGGGGTGTCGCCGGGACGTGGAAAGATCTGACGGATTCAGTCAATTCCATGGCATCGAACCTGACTGCTCAGGTCCGAAACATTGCCGAGGTCGCAACCGCCGTCGCACAAGGGGACCTGTCGAAGAAGATCACCGTTACGGTATCGGGCGAAATCCTGGAGCTCAAGGAAACCGTCAATACGATGGTCGACCAGTTGAACGGGTTTGCCGGGGAGGTGACGCGCGTTGCACGGGAGGTCGGCACGGAAGGGCGGCTCGGCGGCCAGGCAAACGTGCTCGGCGTTGCCGGCACGTGGAAGGACCTGACGGACTCCGTCAACTCGATGGCCGGAAACCTGACTGCGCAGGTTCGCAACATCGCCGAGGTGTCGACCGCCATCGCCAACGGCGACCTTTCGCGCAAGATCACCGTCGATGTGAGAGGGGAGATCCTGCAGCTGAAGGAAACGCTCAACACGATGGTGGACCAGTTGAACAGGTTCGCATCCGAAGTCACCCGTGTTGCCCGAGAAGTCGGAACCGAAGGCAAGCTCGGCGGACAAGCGCAGGTTCCAGGGGTCGCCGGAACCTGGAAGGATCTCACCGAGAACGTCAATTTCATGGCGTCCAACTTGACAGGCCAGGTCAGGAACATTGCCGAAGTCACCACTGCCGTCGCGCGAGGCGATCTTTCGCGCAAGATCACCGTCGATGTTCGCGGCGAGATCCTTCTCCTAAAGGACACCCTCAACACAATGGTCGATCAGCTGCGCTCCTTTGCGGGCGAGGTAACCCGCGTGGCGCGGGAGGTCGGAACCGACGGTCGCCTGGGCGGCCAGGCAGTCGTCCCCGGTGTAGCCGGCACATGGAAGGACCTAACCGACAACGTTAATCTGCTTGCCGCCAACCTCACGACCCAGGTCCGCAACATCGCGGAAGTCACGACGGCGGTCGCGCGTGGCGACCTGTCCCGGAAAATAACGGTGGACGTGAAGGGCGAAATTCTCGAACTCAAGAACACCATCAACACAATGGTGGATCAACTCAACGCCTTCGCCGGCGAAGTGACGCGCGTAGCGCGTGAAGTGGGAACGGAAGGCAAGCTTGGCGGTCAGGCGCAGGTGCCAGGTGTTGCCGGAACCTGGAAGGATCTGACCGACACGGTGAATGTCATGGCGGCCAATCTTACCGAGCAGGTCCGCGGCATCGTTAAGGTAGTAACGGCGGTCGCGAACGGCGATCTGAAGCAAAACCTGACGGTCGCGTCTAAGGGCGAAGTCGCGGCCCTTGCCGAAACTATAAACAATATGACCAACACCCTAGCGACCTTCGCCGATCAGGTCACCAGCGTTGCGCGCGAAGTAGGTGTCGAAGGCCGCCTCGGCGGGCAGGCGCATGTTCCCGGCACCGCGGGTACCTGGAAGGACCTGACAGGCAACGTCAACCTCTTGGCTGCCAATCTGACGACGCAGGTACGCGCGATCGCCGAAGTGGCAACTGCTGTGACGAAGGGTGATCTTACGCGTTCCATCCAAGTCGAAGCTCGCGGGGAGGTAGCCGAACTCAAGGACAACATCAATACCATGATCGGCAATCTGCGGCTCACGACCGAACGCAATACCGAGCAGGATTGGCTAAAGACCAATCTTGCCCGCTTCACCAATATGCTTCAAGGCCAGCGCGATCTGGCATTGGTCGGGAAGATGCTTTTGTCCGAACTGGCGCCGCTCGTGGGCGCTCACCAGGGCGTTATTTATCAGGTCGACGGTGAAGAGCGCCAGCCGACGCTTTCCCTGCTGTCCGCTTATGCCGACGGTACAGATGCGACACATCCCGCCCGCCTGGCATTCGGGCAGGGGCTGATCGGACAGTGCGCGACCGATACCCGCAGGATACTCATCACCAACTTACCGGAAAACGTGATCCCCATCACCTCAGGCGTATTCTCCGCGCCTCCCAAGAGCGCCATTGTGCTACCCGTTCAATTCGAAGGGCAGGTCAAGGCGGTGATTGAGCTCGCGTCCGCCGGCGACTTTACGGAACTTCAATTATCTTTCCTTGACCAGTTGACGATGTCGATCGGCATTGTACTCAACTCGATCGAAGCGACGATGCAGACCGAAGGGCTGTTGAAGCAGTCGCAGCAGTTGGCGACCGAGCTTCAGACCCAGCAGAAGGAGTTGCAGCAGACGAACGAACAACTGGAGCTAAAGGCGCAGCAGCTGGAGGAACGAAACGTCGAGGTGGAAGGCAAGAACCAGGAAATCGAGCAGGCGCGCCGAGCGCTGGAGGAAAAGGCTACGGAGCTCGCCCTGACATCAAAGTACAAATCAGAATTCCTCGCCAACATGTCGCACGAGCTTCGCACGCCACTGAATTCGATCCTGATCCTCGGCCAGCAACTGGGTGACAATCCCGATGGTAACCTGTCGGCGAGGCAGGTGGAGTTCGCCAAAACGATCCACGGCGCCGGCACGGATCTGCTCAACCTGATCAGCGATATCCTCGACCTCTCCAAAATCGAGTCCGGCACGGTTTCGGTCGATGCCGAGGAGATTTTCATCAACAACCTGCTTGAGGTGATGTCGCGGCCGTTCCGGCACGAAGCCGAAAATCGAAACCTGTCTTATGCCGTGGAAATCACCCAGGACGTCCCAAAGAGTATCATCACGGACTCCAAGCGACTACAGCAGATCCTCAAGAACCTGCTTTCCAACGCCTTCAAGTTTACCGCCGAAGGAGGGGTAACCCTGAAAGTTGCCCTGGCAAAAGGCTGGTCCTGTGACCACGCCTCTTTGCAACATGCTCCCCTGGTGGTCGCTTTCGAAGTCGTGGATACTGGAATTGGAATCCTACCGGAAAAACAGCGCATCATCTTCGAGGCATTCCAGCAGGCGGATGCCTCTACCAGTCGCAAATACGGGGGGACGGGGCTTGGGCTTGCCATTAGCCGGGAACTCGCAAATCTCCTTGGAGGAGAAATCCAGCTGCGAAGCACGCCAGGCATCGGCAGCGCGTTTGTCCTCTACTTGCCACTGAGCTATGTCGGTGCGTCGACCAACGCGAGACACCTTCCAGCCTCCAGCAATGTCGTGCAGCTTGCAGAGGTGGCGGCGGCACGTCGGGCTGATCGGACGCAGGAACCGGTTTTCGACGATCGCGGTGTGATTGGACCGGGCGACGCAATCCTACTGATCGTTGAAGACGACCCCCACTATGCGCGGGTACTTGTCGATTTGGCCCATGACAACGGCTTTAAGGTTCTTGTGACGACGCTTGGCAGCGAAGCCCTTGATCTTGCACAGGAATACAAACCTGCTGCGATTTCGCTCGACATTTTCCTGCCCGACATGTCGGGATGGACTGTCCTTAGCCATCTGAAGCAAAGCCCTGCGACGCGGCATATCCCGGTCCAGATCATCAGTCTCGACGACGACCGGCAGCATGGACTGACGCGCGGTGCTTTCGCTTTTATGACGAAACCCACCACCACCGATAGCGTGGGCAAGGCCTTATCCCGCCTAAAATCCTATGCCGAGCCCCGTCGCAAACAGCTTCTTCTCGTTGAGGACAACGAAGCCGAGCGCTTGAGCGTAACTGCGCTGCTTGGTGACCATGACATCGATATCTTGAGCGTGGGGTCGGGCGGGGAGGCGCTCTCGGCCCTTAAGGAGAGCCCGGCTGATTGCGTGGTTCTGGATCTTACGCTTCCTGACATGAGCGGGTTTGAGGTTCTTGAAAAAATCCGCGACGACCAAGACATTGGTGAGGTGCCGGTGGTCGTGTTCACCGGCCGCGCGCTCACCCCGGCTGAGGACGCACAGTTGCGCACGATGGCGCGGAGCGTCGTCGTGAAGGGCGTAGAATCGCCAGAGCGTCTATTGGACGAGACGGCACTTTTTCTCCACCGGATCGTTGCAGACATGCCCCCCGCAATGCAGGCATTGCTTGAAGATTTGCATAGCTCAGATGAAGACCTGCTGGGTGTCTCCGTGTTGCTCGTCGATGACGATGCGCGTAACATTTTTGCCCTTAGCAGCGTATTGGAACGGCGCGGCATGCGGGTGCTGACGGCAACGACCGGCAGCGAGGCAATTGAGGTTCTTGGTCAAGAGCCGACCGTCGCAATCGTGCTGATGGATATCATGATGCCTGGAATGGACGGTTACGAGACGATGCAGGTCATCCGTTCGGACCTGAAGTTCCGGCGTCTTCCGATCCTGGCGCTGACCGCAAAGGCAATGAAGGGCGATCGAGAAAAGTGCCTCGAGGCGGGTGCGTCGGATTATCTCGCCAAACCCGTCAATACCGAGCAATTGCTGTCGGCACTGCGTATGTGGCTGCACCGCTGAGGATTTGGTCATGAATCCCGTCAACATCCTTTTGGTAGACGACCAGCCGGCAAAGTTGATGAGCTATGAAGTGGTTCTCCAGGACCTGGGGGAAAACCTCATCAAGGCGCAATCGGGTCGCGAAGCCCTGGAGCATCTTCTGCGCAATGAGATCGCAGTTATTCTCGTCGACGTTTGCATGCCGGAACAGGACGGCTTCGAGCTTGTCAGCATGATCCGGGAGCATCCGCGGTATCAAAATACCGCAATCATCTTTGTGTCTGCCATCATGATGGCCGAGCCCGATCGATTGCGGGGCTATGCGGCAGGGGCCGTCGATTACGTCGCGGTGCCCGTCGTTCCCGAAGTCTTGCGCGCAAAGGTCAGGGTGTTTGCAGATCTTTATCGCAAGTCGAGAGAGCTGGAACGTCTCAATGTCGACCTTGAAAACCGGGTGCGCGAGCGAACCGACGAACTGGAGGCCTCCGCAAGCCAGTTGCGACAGCTCAATGAAGAATTGGAAGTGAGAATCAATCAAAGGACCCGAGAGCGCGAAGCGGCGCTTGCGCAGCTATTTGAGGCGCAAAAGCTTGACACTGTTGGCCAATTGACCGGTGGCGTCGCTCATGACTTCAACAACCTTCTCATGGCGATCCTTGGCAGCCTTCAGCTTCTCAAAAAGCGGCTTCCCGAAGATGGCAAAAGCGAGCGGCTTGTTGAAAACGCCATACAGGCGGCCGAACGTGGCGCCGCGCTGACCCAACGCTTGCTCGCGTTTGCCCGCCGCCAGGAGTTGAAGCCGCAGGCGGTGGATTTTCTCGACCTATTTCAAAATGTGGAGGAGTTGCTCAGCAGAGCGCTCGGCCCGGGGATAGATACCAGGAAACGCATCTCGAGCGCGCTGCCCCCGCTGCTGGTCGACCGTAACCAGCTCGAACTTGCTTTGCTCAATCTGTTTGTGAACGCACGCGATGCGATGCCCGGAGGCGGTTCACTCGTCGTTTCGGCAGAAGAGGAACCCGGGACGCCACCTAATAACCTTAAAGCCGGCAGATACGTAAGGCTCTCGGTGTCGGACAGTGGCGAAGGCATGGATGAGGCTACCCTGGCCCGCGCTGCTGAACCGTTTTTCACGACGAAGGGACAAGGAAAAGGGACCGGCCTTGGCCTGTCCATGGTCCATGGTCTTGCAGCCCAGTCTGGTGGGACATTGGGCCTGGAGAGCAAATTGGGGATGGGAACGACCGTGTCACTTTGGCTTCCGGTCGCGGAAGATGGGGCCGCAGCCCCCACGCCGACACCGGACTTGCACCATGAGGCTGCCCCATTGCATCGCGGCCTCACAATACTTGTGGTAGACGACGACCCGCTCGTCAGCATGGGCACATCCGCCATGCTGGAGGACCTTGGGCACGCGACTGTCGAGGCATCGTCGGCAGCCGCCGCACTCGAGATCCTTGATTCGGGGCAGCGATTTGACCTGGTCGTTAGCGATCAAGCCATGCCAGGCATGACGGGCGTGGAACTCGCGCGTCTGATTTTCTCGTCATATCCTGGCCTGCCGGTCATTATCGCCTCTGGCTATTCCGAACTTCCTGACGACGATGGGCTGCCTGAGCTCTTGCGCATGACAAAGCCGTTCACACAAGTGCAACTGCAGACCACCGTTAGACGAGCGCTCGTCGTCCGGCCGCCGGCTTCTTGACGCTGACGGGGGCAGCCCTCGCTCATGAGGCCGCTTTTCGGTGATACTTTCGATCGGAACGGGCGGAGCCAATCTTGCCTGAACGTGTTGGTCCCGAGCGACCAGGCCTGGGCCGTTTGCTAGATTTATCGGGTTGCCCTCCCTGCAAGGGACCCCTAGTCTTTATTGTCGGCGCAGACTGGGCTTCGGCGATCGCTCACCGGCTCAAGGACGCTACGCAATGTTTTCCACCAGCAAACCCACAGCCCTTTTTCCTCATGAAATGGATGAGGTCGAGCGGATGTTTCGTGACATCCTTCAAGAGTGTCGCCTTGCGCCGGATTGTGAGGCAGCCGAAGCAATCGCCAGGCGTATTTTTGGCTATTATCAAGGGGGCGTTCGCGAGTTCAGCGCGTTGAAGGCCATGCTCGGCCTTGAGGCGGATCCGGGTTCCGAAACGAGTGCTGACAGGGCATTTGGCGGTCACGAAGGTGACCGGAATGAGTCCGGGATGAAGGTCCCGCGTTCGCTGGAAATGGCCGACAGCCCTGACGCTCATGGTGTCTGGTTTGGCGCCAAGGTGCTGCAAGCGCTTGAAGACACCCGCCCCGATCTCGAGCATGTTGATGTTGAGCCCGGTTCGGCGAGCGAGGCCTGGCTGCCGACATCTCAAGACTGACCTCCCGCAATAGCGTCGTTTAATCCGTAGCCTTCACTGCGACAGGCGAAGATGAAGCTGTCGCGCGAACTATTCGCGCCTCGCGCGTTCCGAATTGCAGATCGTACCAAACTTTTTCGCACCACCGGCGTTCTTCCTTCTTCAAACAAGGAGGTGGCAATGAAATCCGAAACTGGCAAGACGCAGCGAAAGATTCAAAAGCAGGTCGAGAGGGCCGACGAAAAGAAGCCGCGGAAACCTCCCGGTGCAATGCAGGCAGGTGCCCGCCTATATCCCGAGCCGCCGCTTCCAAAGGTGCATCAGGACAAGCCGGGATCGGAGGCTGATCTGCCGCTTTCGCCCATGTACGACGCGCCTTTTTACAAGGGCTCAGACAAGTTGAAGGACAAGGTTGCGCTCATCACCGGGGGTGACTCTGGCATCGGCCGGTCTGTCGCGGTCCTCTTTGCCCGGGAGGGCGCAGATGTCGCGATCCTTCATCTCGAAGAAGCGCAGGATGCAGAAGACACGAGAGCGGCGGTCGAGAAGGAGGGTCGTAAGTGCCTCGTGATCAGCGGCGACGTCAAGGACGCGACCTTCTGCCGGCACGCGGTTGAAAGGACCATCACGCAGTTTGGCCGGCTGGACATCCTCGTCAACAACGCCGCCTTCCAGGTTCACACATTGAATATCGAAGACCTCACCGACGAGCACTTCGATGAGACGCTGAAAACGAACCTTTATGGCTACTTCTACATGGCAAAGGCCGCAATTCCCCACATGAAGAACGGTTCCGCCATCATCAATACGGGGTCGGTTACTGGTCTTAACGGCTCGAAGGAACTCCTCGACTATTCCATGACCAAGGGCGGCATTCATGCTTTCACCCGGGCTCTGTCGGGACAACTCGTGCCCAAGGGCATCCGCGTGAATGCCGTTGCCCCAGGCCCTGTCTGGACCCCCCTTAATCCGTCGGACAAGCAGGCGAAGGACGTCGAGAAATTCGGCGCCGATACGCCAATGAAACGTGCGGCCCAACCTGAGGAGATTGCGCCTGCCTATGTCTTCCTCGCCTCCTCGCAAATGTCGAGTTACATCACCGGCGAAATCCTCCCGATCGTCGGCGGGTATTGAATTTCCTTGCGGGGCAAGGACGCGGCGCGCCTCGCATCCGTGAGGCGTGAAGGAGGGAGGCCCCGGCCCCGTCAGATTGCTCTGCAAACATGGCGCTGATGATGCGCCTGGGAACGAACTCAGCCGGCATGGCGGACCTTTCGCCGGCCCGAACCATCACGCGTCCTGAAATTTTCGTATTTTTTCCGTGCGTCCAATCGGTCGGCGTCCGATATCGGCTCGACCGGTTTGCCTTTTATGTCGTGACGGATGGAGCCCGGCCGTGCGACCGCCATCTGGTAGGTTCTGCAGTGCACATAAGCCCCGGTCGCCTTGCGAAGGGTCGAAACGCTGATTTCCGGTTTCAAAAGAACACGGGTCTCCGCCCAAAGGCCAAGGGCAAACGGTCGTATCGGATCGCCGGGCTTTGCCGGCAGGATCCCAATCGGCCGGATTAGTAGCGCGTTGATCGCCTTAGCCTTGGCGACCTCGCGTTCGCGTGCTTCAACCGGACCGGAGCTACCGAGGAGCGATTTTATTATCGGGGAATTCTGAGGCAAGGGGCACCCTTGGTCGTCTGGCAGTTCGCGAGGCCAAGATACGCCGTCTAACATGGCGAACCAATGACCCCGCGCCGCTTTCAGTCGATCATTCGTGCAATGGTACGAATAAGGTCCTCCCGCAAATCACATCGCATCCATGCCCTTGATGGCGTTGCTCAGATGTGACTTGCACTTTTCCACGTCGTTGGCCGCCATGGCTTGCTTGGCCATGTCCAGTTCCTTGGCGGACTCGATTTTCTTTGCGCCATCGTTGATCTGGCCGATCTGCTGCTCGGCCTTTAGAAGTGCCGCTTCGTCGCAAACGACATCCGTCTGGGCAAAGGCAGCAGTGGCAAGGGCTGCGACGAAGGTGAGGGTAGCGATTGATTTCAAGATCATGTGGGTTCTCCATTCGCCGGCCCGATGCCGGCACGCTCAGTTGAACCGCGAAGGCGCGTATCTGTTCCTCTAGTTGCATTGCGGGGACAAAGATTTTTGCCGGGACCGTTGCGGCGCGAACCTGAATTCTCCTCTGGCACGGCGCCGAGCGGCCAACAGAGGGCCACTTCACGAGGCATGGTGACGGCGGGCCCGTTTGCCGCGGTACAGTCAAAGGTCGCGCCCCCGTCGGTTAGTTTTGCGCGCGGGACACTTTTCAAAGCGAGCCTTCGGCCATTGAATTTCCAATTTCCGATTAACCCCTGGGGAACAATACGAGGATGGTGTCGTTTTCCAGAAGTAAGAGAAACAACAATGGAGATAACGCCATGGATTGGAACCGTGTCGAAGGTAACTGGAAGCAGGTCAAGGGCAAGGTCAAGGAACAATGGGGTAAGTTGACCGACGACGACCTGGATCAGATCAACGGCAAGCGCGAGCAGCTCGAAGGAAAGATCCAGGAGCGCTACGGATACGCGAAGGATCAGGCCAGGAAGGATGTCGACGCTTGGTACGATAACCAGCGGTTCCATTGAACCCGAAATTTTGGAATGGTCGCCGCAATACGGCGGCCATTCTCCTTATCAGTTGCCTTGGCAAATGCCTTTGAAGCCATGTCATCATCATGAACACGATCAATCTCTATCTCCCGGACGACCTGAAGACCTTCGCGGACGAGCAGGTCGCCGATCGCTATGGCACGATCAGTGCATATATCCGGGATTTGATAAGCAAAGACCAAGACCGGCTCGCCTCCCGCAGCCGCTTGCTCGATGGCGCCGCCTCTGATCATCCGGAAGCGGCCGATGGCGAGTATTTCACCGGCTTGCGCGAGCGGGCTTCTCGGCTATGACCTGCGTGTTACTATTCTCAGGCTCCACTAGGCGCGCGGGCCCTGCCCACAGCTTTCAGTTGGTGTGAAAGGGATCAGCGCTGCCGAAGATCACGGCACCGTCGTATTAGGCGGCCTGCCCGTCGCGGCGACGTTGTTTGGCATATTTGTGCGCCTGTCCTAATATTACCTTCTTGGTTGGAGCGGTTCGGCCCGGCACGCCGGCGAACCGCCATATATCAAGACGGCGGTTGAGACCCCGGAGCCCAAGCGGGCGCTCGGGACAGCGAAAGTCCAAGTTCCGTCACGAGTGAATGGTCACGGGAGTTTCGATGCTGAGATTTTCGCGCAAGATTGGAAAAGAGCCGGCCGATTTGGCCGCCGATTTGCATCCAGTGACGTTGTTAGGGGGCCCGGCCGACACTTCGAAGCTGCCAACGCTTGCAGCGAGTGCCGCAACCGTTGCGGTGCTCTATTTTGCACGCGACGTCTTCCTGCCGTTGGCGATCGCCATCCTTTTGACCTTTGCTCTTGCGCCGGTCGTCTCAAGGCTACGCCGCGCCGGCTGCCCCCGTTCAGTCGCGGTTGTCGGAACCGTAACGCTGGCTTTCCTGTTCCTGACCGCATTCGGCATCATTGTCGCGCTGCAGATCAGCGAGGTCGCTCGGGATGTGCCGAAGTACCAGTCGAACATTGTTGAGAAGGTCCGCTCTCTTAAAGAAGCCGGATCAGAGAACCAGATACTCGATCGGCTGAGCCGGGTCATGGAGCGGATCAGCGTCGAGCTCAGCCAGCCTGAAAAAGATGTGCCTTTGTCGCCGGCTGCGGTGCCTGAACCAAAGCCACTTTTGGTAGAGATATTTTCGCCACAGCGCCCCATTGAGATCCTGATGAGCGTCATCAATCCGCTCCTTGGTCCCTTGGCGACCGCTGGCCTCGTCATCGTCGTTGTCATCTTCATGTTGTTTGAGCGCGAGGATCTGCGCGACCGGTTCATCCGCCTGGTCGGCTACGGCGATCTTCATCGAACGACCGAGGCGCTCCAGGATGCGGCAGCGCGCGTGGGCCAGTATTTGCTTATGCAGCTCGTCGTCAACATAACCTATGGGGTGCCGCTTGCGATTGGCCTCTGGCTTTTAGGGATTCCAAACGCGCTTTTGTGGGGAATGCTGGCGATCGTGCTGCGCTTTGTGCCCTATATCGGACCGGTCATTGCTGCTGCTTTACCTCTGTTCCTGGCATTCGCGGCAGCACCCGGCTGGAGCTTGGTGGTCCTGACGCTCGGGCTGTTCATTGCGCTTGAACTTGTGAGCAACAACATTGTTGAGCCCTGGCTATATGGTTCCCGCACCGGCCTGTCGCCACTTGCGATCATCGTTGCCGCCATCTTCTGGGCCTGGCTCTGGGGCCCGGTCGGACTGGTGTTATCCACCCCACTGACCGTTTGTCTGGTTGTGCTCGGCCGGCATGTCCGCCAGTTCGAGTTTCTCGAAATTCTGTTGGGTAACGAGCCAGTCCTCAATCCAAAGGAGCGCCTTTATCAGCGCTTGCTGGCAGGGGACCCGGACGAGGCAACGGATAACGCTGAGGAGATGCTCGAGGAAATCTACCTCGTCGAGTTCTACGACACGGTCGCCATCCCGGCGCTGCTTCTTGCCGAGAGTGATCGTATCCGTGGTGCCTTGACGGAAGAGCAAAGAGCGCGCGTTGCTGACAGCGCAACCACGCTGGTTGCCAACCTCGAGGAGATCGCGCTCGAAGAGGAAGACGAAGACAAAAGCGCAGATCCCGAGCGCGACGCCGATGAACAAGAAAAGGATTACGAACTTCCCTCGGGCGAAGGGCGATCCGTGCTTTGCCTTGGAGGCCGCAGCGCACTCGATGACGTCACAGCGATGATGCTCCACCAGGTTCTGCGGGTTCAAGGCGCCGACGTTAGCTACTTCAGCCACGACGGTCTGAAGCCACAAAAAATCAGAGAGCTTCCCATCGACGGGCGACACGCGATCGTTCTTGCTGCCCTTGACCGGGAATCCATGCGGCATGCCAAATTCCTTGTCCGTCGGCTCAAGCGGTTGGCTCCAGCTTCGCGGGTCGGCATAGTCCTGTGGCAGGACCTCCATCAAACCGACGCTTCGAAAAACGCGCTCCTCGTTGAGGAAACGCAAGCCGACTTTGTCGTCTCTGCGATCGCTGACGCCATCCGGGAGGCGCTGTCGGCGGAACCACCGCAGCCCGTCAAGTTTCCCCATCCAAGGACTGCCCGTCGTCTGGCGGTGCGTGGATTTCTCGCTGAGGAGAAAAGGACGGCAGCCGACTGACTTTCAAAGCCAACTGGAAATCGCGGACTTTGCTTGCGACTGCCTTATTTGGAATGGAGCCCGATGACATCTCGCAAGCTTCGGGAAACCAGAGCCCGCTAATCCTCGGTTGATCAGGGCCAGGTAAAGCAGATTTTGAAAATATCCCCGGACGCAGTCCCATTTCGCATCTTTGCGCATCTTCTTGCTGCATGCGCGCTGATTGCGTGCTGGACGGCCTATGTCGAGCTGTCGGAAATCCCGGCCTACGTTTTGCCGCGGCCCGATGCCGTCGTTGCGGCACTTGTTGCCGATTGGGGCGTTTTGGGTCCGGCGCTTTGGGTGACGATGCAAACGACTTTTGTGGCGCTGCTCCTGGCCATCTGCGGAGGGGGATGTGCCGCTGTAATGTTGGCACAGTCTCGATGGATTGAGACGGTTCTGTCGCCTATCATGGTAACGTTGCAGGTAACGCCGATCATTGCCATTGCACCGTTGATCCTGGTCTATGCGCCGACACCCTGGAGTGCGCAGTTGATATGTGCGTTTCTCGTCACCTTCTTCCCGATCATGCTCAATACGTTGCAGGGACTGAAAAGCGCTGACCGAAACCATACCGACCTCTTGAAAACCTATGGCGCGTCGCGCTGGCAGGCTCTCTTCTATCTGAAACTGCCGTCAGCCCTTCCTGGCTTCTTCGCAGGCCTCAAGATCGCAAGCGGCCTTGCGCTTGTGGCGGCAATTGTCGCAGAATTTGCGGCTGGGCAGGCCGGTAATAATGCCGGTCTGGCCTTTCGACTGCTGGAAGCGCAATACCGGCTGAACATGCCGCGCCTGTTTGCATGCCTCGTCCTGCTTGCCGGTCTCGGGGCGGCGATGTTCTATCTCTCATCCATTATGTCGTCGCTCGCCCTTCGCCGCTGGCATGAAAGCGAGCAGCCCTGATGGACCCTCGGAAATGATCCGACGCTTCCAACTCAAGATCTCTCTTTCAGCGACATGCCGACGCCCTTGCACGAAAAGCGGGGATCAAAAGCCTTCGTGTAGTCGGTGTCGGGCTGAAGCAGATTGACCTTCACCAACGCGTCGAACAGCTGCTTGTAGCGTTCGGCGGAAAGACAGCCGATGCCCTTGGTGAGCGCCTCGCCGGAATCGACGATCCCATATTGCTTCATCTTGTCGATGGCATACACGATCTGGCCATCGGTCATTTCCGGATTGTCTTTCTTGATCAGCACATTGGCAGCGGCATTGTCCCCGTAGAGATAATTGTACCAGCCCTCGATTGAGGCATCGACGAAGCGTTGCACGAGATCGGGGTCTCGATCGATGAGGTTTTGCTGGACTGTGATCATCGTGGCGTAGGGCGCATACCCGCTGTCAGCAAGGAGGAAGATCTTCGGCTCTTTGCCCGTCTGTCGCTCGATTTCATAGGGTTCGGCGGTGATCAACCCTTGTTGCGCGGAGCGGGTGTCGGCCAGAAACGGAGCGGATGAAAAATTGTAGGGCTTGAATTGCTCGTCGCGGAAACCGGTAAAATTGGCTTTCATCCACTCGAAATAGGCGCCGAACCCGCCGTGTGTCATGTAGATCGTTTCGAGCCTTGCTATGTCCCCGAACGTTTCGATGTCGGCGTCCGGATGGGTCAGGATGACCTGCGCGTTCTTCTGATAGAAGGCGGCAACATCGACAAGGGGAATGCCTTCTTCGACACCGGTCAGTTGTTCCTGCTGCGTGCCGAGATAAAAATCGAGTTTGCCTGCCAGAAGCAAAGCGCGGTTTTGTGCGCCCGGTCCGCCCTGTTTGATCTCAACGTCGAGGCCGTATTTCGCGTAGGTCCCATCGGCAAGCGCTTGATAAAATCCACCATGGTCTGCCTCGGCCAGCCAATCGGTGCCGAAGCTGATCTTGTCGATGGAAAAGGCAGGCGATGCGGTCAAGGCCAAGCAGATGGTCAGCACGCCGGCCGTTGCCGCCGTGCTGGATAAGGTAGACGCGTTCATTGCAATTCCTGATGCGGACGAGGCGGTATGATAAACACCGCGCTCGTATCGCAAATCCGTTGCGCCTACAACTTATAATAGGAGCCTGGGGCGATCATCGGAATAATTGCAAGATGTTGCCGGCATTGGAATTTGCAATCTGGAGTGACTGTATTGCCAGCTGTTCCTGCGCCTGAAGTGCCTTGAGCCTTGTCGAGGCCTCGTTCATGTCTGCGTCGACGAGACGGCCGACACCCTTGTCGATCGTGTCCATCAGTGTTTGCGCGAAGCCTTCCTGCAGGTCGATGCGGGTCTTAAGCGCGCCAAGCGTCGCACCAGCATCGATCACGTCAGCCGAAACGACCTCAAGATAGCCGATGTACATGTCGAGCTTTTGCGGGTTGGCGACAATATCGATGTCGACCAGGTTCTGCTCGGCGAGCGGCTCGATGCTGACCTTGATGCCGGTAAACCCGATCGAGGTTCTGCTACCCGACAGACGGTCCACGGCCTTGTCCGAACGGACTGAAATCGCAGACGGGCTCGTTGCCTCGATGATGACATCCGGCCAGTCTGTGCTGATCAAAGACTGCAGCAAGGTCACCATTTCGTCCGACGTCTCGATTTTTCCGTTGGTCTTCGAAAGGAGCGAATTGACGTAGGTGCGGTCGAATACGTGGTCCGTTGATGGTGCGCCGTTCACGCTGAAGCTGAAACGCATTTCCACGCCGTCAAGGTTGTCGCCATCGGGGTAGACCTCAAAAGGCGTAAACGCGAGTGACATCCCCGAACCGCGGACGCCGTAATGGAGGGAGTCGGACATGCCGCCAGATCCAACAGTGCTGGCAAAGCCGGAAATTTCGACCGACGAGCCATCAAGACCGGAGTTTTCCTGCGTCTGAATGCCAATACGATTGGGGATCGGAACGCCGTTGTTGTCAAAGTAGGTTGTGGCCCGCGCCCCAGAATTTGCCTGGACGAGTGCGTGGTTAAGCAGCGAGGCGTATTGCGTATAGCTGGAAATGACGCCATTTGCTGCCGGAAACAGGGTGTCGACCATCGCTCGGTCGATGATGATGTTCGTGGTCTTGCCAGGATTATGGGGTGGGTCCAGGTCGGCCGGATTATCAGCGTCGACCGTGATGCTAAAGCTGATGGTGTCGCTCGCGCCAAATGTCAGTGGCCCGGTGAAATTGAAATCCTTGACCGCGCGATCCCCGCTTGCGGTGTTTGTCGTGTCCATATGGATGAGCCCTTGGGCATCCATATAGGTGTCGTAGTTCCTGATCCCGCCCAGGGTCAGCATCTTGCGGGTATCGGCCTGTAGGAGACCGCCACCTGTCCTGTTGAAAAGCGCAATCTCTGACAGATGGAAATCGGTCTTGCCAATGCTGACGCCATCCGCCGACCGGATAAATGACGAGGTCAGCGAGACCTTGTTGAGGTCGCTGTCGTTAATATTGGCAATGTCGGTCTCCAGCCAGTTGACGCCGTTGAAACTTGCCGACTTCGAGACACTGACAAGCTGGCCCTTCAGTTGTTCGAGTTCGCCCTGGATCTTGGCGGCATCGACACCCGGCTCCTTGGCAGCAATGAGCTTGGCCTTGAATTCCGAGAGCACCCCGATAACCGTATCAACCGCTGTGTAGGCGACGTCGATCTTGGCTGCTGCAAGGCCGAGTGCGTCGGCTACCGCCGAGATCGCCTTGTTGTCCGAGCGCATTGTCGTCGATATCGACCAATAGGCGGCGTTATCGGATGCGGTCTGCACTCTGAGGCCCGAACTTACCTGCTGCTGGGTATCGGCCATAGCTCCGCCGATCGTGCGCAATGTCTGAAGCGCGGCCATTGCCGCGGTATTTGTTAGAATGCTGCTCAAGTTAAAAGCCCCGAAGAATAGGCTAGCTCCCGGACTTGAACGACCAGTCCGGCACAATAAGGCTAGCAATGGTGGGACACTTTTAACGGTTAACCACGAGGGTGCTCGCCATAATGGCGAGACCGTCACCCCAAGAACCGAGGAGACCCGTTCTCAAGGCTGCCCGCACGACATCTGTTTGAGGTGTCGAGCCGAACACTTTCATTAAAATTTTTGTACCAGAATCGGTTAACAAATGGTTAACGCAGAGCGGTGTGGTGACCTCGCATTTCCGGGTCGCTTCTTTATCTGTCAGCCAGCCTAAAGCGTGTCGTCGAGGTGTCGGAATTGCGCGATCGCGCCTGCGACCAGCTCGAATTCCGCGTCAAAGCCATTGATGAGCTCAACGAATTTTCTTTCGATTTCTCCGGGATCGCTGATGTCGCTCAGAGCAATCGAGTTTCGCCGCAGGAACCGCGAATAAAGCCGTCCCTTGTCAGAGGCACCGGGCAAGAACTGGATCCGCTTAAGGCCTTTTGCCGATGCGGCCGTGCTGATGGCTTCGATGATACCTGCGCGCACACGATGGTTCGAAACAGGGCCGACTTCGGCATTCAGCCTGAGATATCCCTTGGCATCGAGATCGCCGGCCCGCAGTTCGACAAGGCTGATAAGCGGATAGCCTGCCCACCAGTTTTCGCAGCCACGCCATGTGCTCCTCGTCTTGTCAAATTCCTGACGCCATCGCGCCGGCAGGAAGCTGACCTGGCTCCTGGTAAGGCCAGAAAACATGAACTCGCTGTTGCCAATTCTGACCAACTTCTCTCGCGCCGGGTTGTTGCCAAACAGCCTGTGCACGGCGGGCTCAAAGCCCGAACCGGCATTGTCCTCCTTGATGAGGCCCAGCACCTTTTTGTGATCCCGATAGAACGCACGCGCAAGGTTTTCCAACTCGGAGCTTTTTTTGTTCAATTGGGGAAGTTCCTCCAGACACCAAGTCGTCGTCAGTCGCGAGTATTTTATAGGACCTACCTGTCCCCAGAGACAGGATCGAGTCAATGGCTACGCAAAAGTGTCACCGCTTCACAACCTGTGGCCGATGATCGACAATGGCCGCGCCACCCAAGGGCGCCCTCTTGACGGACCTCATTGCGCGACTTCGTCAATGACGCAATTCGCGCGCCGTGCGGCGCATATGAAGTCGGCTCGGGCGCACAATCCATCCACTATGCGCGTCATCCTTCGCCTCGAGAACGGATAGTCAGATCACGATGAACATTGCGCATATGCAGGAACAGCGATTGAAGGCACTCGAGTTGACAAACTCCGGAGCTCCGAGACTGCCATCCAATCCCTTCTTCGGTGTCGGAGCTATTACGGATGCGGCCACCGACGAAGTGGACAGCCGCCTTCGGCGCCTGGCGTTCGATGCCTGGATCGAGAAGACCTATCGCAAGTTTGACGACAGGGGGAATGACATTGGCGGCTTCACCACCGCCGAGATCTCCCGCAGCATGCACCGCGGTTATCCGGCCGACAAAATCCTCACCGACATGATGCGGTCTATCCATCGCTACTTCGGTTTCCCGAAGACCAATCGCATGGCCGTCGGGCTCGGCGGCGGACACAGTGGCTTTACTGTCTGCGTGCAACATCTGATGAACGCAAATGACGCCTCGCAGCGCATTTATGTCGACACACCGCGACCGGAAAGCGATCCGTCCAGGGCCGCTGGCTTCTTCCGCCAGTCCTGGGCAACCCAATTGATCGAGATGCAGCGCTTCGCCGAAAACGGTTGCGAGAGCCGTATCCATTTCGCCGACAGCGAAGGCATCATTCCAACCGCAGAAGAGCTGACCAGCCTTGGCGTTTCGATCTTCGTCGGTGTCGGTCACGAAACGACCGGTGCCAATGCCTATACCAGCCGCGAGATCGGCGAATTGCTGAAGTGGATCGACGGCGATCCGCAACACCGTCATGCGGTGTTCGATGCGACCTCGATGCTCGGGGCAATGCCGTGGGAGCCCGAACTGGTGGCCGCAGTGATGGCCAAATGCTGCCTGTTCATGCCGTTCCAGAAGGCGATCGGCGGTGTGTCGGGCTACTTCGTCGCCTCGTTTACGCCGCATGCACTGGCACTCATCGAGAAGAACCAGCAAGATCCCCCCTGGGCGATCCCGCGCCAGCTCAAGATCGCTCCGCCGGTCGATCCGAGACAACCCTTTTCAGCCAAGCGCTCTGTTGACGCCGGACCGTTTTATGACGCCAGCGAAGACCGCATGCTTGGTGGCGTCATCAACACCTATAGCGCGCTTGCCTTTGCCGAGACTACGTTCGGGCTTTTGCAGTCTGAAGCCCGGGTCGGCTCTGTCGTTGACCTCAACCGCCGTTCGGCAGCCAACCGCAAGGCGATCGACGAATGGGTCCAGTCCAACGCCCTTTTGTCGTTGACGGTGACCGATCCTGAGCGCCGCGGCGCCGCAGTGACGCTCCTGAAGGTCGAAGACGACGGGATTTTCGATCCCGACATCCACGCCCGCATCATTGCCCGCTCGAAGCAACTGCTCGGTTATGAGGGCATTACCCATCCAAACGGCGAGTACGAACGGGGTCTTGATGCTGCTCGCTACGTCAACGCCTTCCCGGGCACGCCAGGCGACTATCGCGCCTGGGTTGGCGGCATCCGCGAGCCGGAAGACGTCGTCGCCCTCCTCGAAAATCTAAAATACGCCTATCTGCGGGCCAAGATCGTCGTCCTTGAAGAGGAACTGGCCAAGAAGGGCGTTACCTTCGAAGCGCTCAAGACATCGGATGGTTCGATGCGCAAGGACGATCCGACGCGCGCCTATACCGTGCTCGTCGCCGACCTGATTGGCTTGCGCTTTGACGCCGCCGGCAACCCGGATCACAGCGAAATCAAGGCCTATGTCGAGGAGAAGGGCGGTGTCTTCCATCTCGGGCCGCTCAATGACCGTTCATCGCTTGAGAAGGGCAGGGTTCATTTCTTCTACCAGCCCTGACCGGGCGGAAGCGTTGGTTCGCGCGCATCTCGATCTATCGCGCAGGAACATGGCGATGTATGCCGCCCCGGAAGGCATGGCAATTTCTCTCGGCGTGTAACCGTTGCAAGGTGAGGGGACTTGAATTTGTTTGACCCTTTTAATGGGTCATTTATGGCAGAGAACCGGATTTATGGCCCATTAAAAGGGGCATTAAACAAGTCGGCGCACGCGCTCTCGTATAAAACTGAGCCCAGGATGGTCGCTCTTGCGAGCGAGTAGCGCTGGAGCAAGGCAGCACGGACTGCCGTCGTCAGGACCCCACAATAGGACCGTGGCCTTATTTTCTCCGGTCCACACGTTAGCATCTTCTGGCAAAGAGGCTGGTCTCACCGCAACAGTCGGCTGGGGGACGCATGAAAAGTACTGAAGACGTCATTGCCGAGTTGACCCGTGCCGCGCTCCACGTTGACGCCCTGTCGGAAGGTGAAAAGCTCAGCGTGATCGCCCGTGCCTACGTCACGATCCAGGAGGGCTGGGAAGTGCTCGGACAGCCCGAACGACAAATTGCGTCACTCGAAACCATGGACGTCATTCGTGCCGGCGGAGTACCGGTCCATCTCTACGATGATGAAATGCGTGCGATCCTTGAGGAAGCGATCAAGGTCATCCAGCAGATCGAGGCGGCCATGCAGGCGAAAAAGAACGCGACAGGCGCATCCGATCCTTGACGACTGCCGACGCCAATCTCGATCGAAACGCTACTCTGGACCGACCGCCGGCGTCGGCCACATCCATGCCTCTGCGTGGCGTCACCCTCCATTAAGGTAGTTACGGCGCCTCCCGGTGGCTGAGCCTACTCGCCGACGAGGCCATCGAAGACTTCAAGCATGGCATCGCTGATTGCCTTGCCGAGCGCCGCTGCGGTCTCAGTCAACGCTTCTTCGTTTGCTTCGCGGGCGGCGATCGCAAGGGCTGCGCCTTCGATCGCCACGATTTCCTGCGCGCGTTCAATTGCCCAGAGTGCAAAATCGCTGCGGTTGCTGATTTCGATCGTTTCCATGATTTCCTCTGAAAGTGAATGAAGTTCCTTACACCGTTTGTGCAGCAAACTAAGTGTCCTCTGGCGGCTGGCAATGCCGAAGCAGCCTCATGGCGTGACCTCTGCAGCATAAATGTGCCAGATGCCAGGAACATCACGCAGTGCGGTTTCGCCTCGTGGGTGAAATTTGGCTCCCGAGCCAACCACCAAATCTCTCACCGTTGATAGGCGATGTTCAGTCCGTCACTTCTCGCATAGTGCGTGCTCGGTCGCATGGTTGAAGATAGCACGCCTCTAGCGGCTGTGCTTCTCACCATCTTGGGCCAGTGCCTGCCGCAAATTGACCATCCTTTCCCAAGGAGCTGTCTGACGCCGGGGCCTAGGACACCCGAATTTTTGCTAATCACAACGGGTTAGAAATCCACGTTCGTACTCAATGCGTTCTCAGATCGTTCAATGAGTATTAGGAGTTAATCTCTGCTTCGCGGGTCAACTATTGGGCGAGCTCGCTGCGGTCGCGCGATCTGGACCACCACCTCCAACGCGCCCTGAAAGGAACAATCCCAGGCTTGACCGATTGGGAAGGCATCCACCACGGGGATCAAGCTGATGGGAAAACCTTCTGGTAGCGATGTTCCTTCGACAGCGACCGAACCGCGCAAGGGAACGCCAAGTCCACGACTGGAGGAAGCCGAGTTTCGCCGGCGTTTCCTTACCCGGTTTCAGGATCCGGCCTTCGAGGCGCTTCAAGAGGAACTCAACAAGATCGCTTCCGCGGCATGGGACGCTTACGAACAGGAGCGAAAAGCCCCGCGAACGCAAAAGGCGGGCGCCGCCTTCAAGGACCCGGACTACGATCTCTCTATCGACTGGCTTGCAGCCCGTTCGGACATCCAGGATGCGCAAAAACGCCACGATGACCCTGATGCCCCCGCCCGCATCCTCCTCATCAGTGGATCATCGCGCAGCGAGCATACGTGCCCCGGCGAAATGTCGAAGACATACCGGTTGGTGAAAATCGCCAAGGAGACGATTGACGACATGACCGGCATGGCAACGACCGTGCTCGAACTCAATCGGCTTGCGTCGGAATATGGGCGAAGCATCCACCCCTGCAAGGCGTGTTTTTCGACCTCGCCAGCACTCTGCCACTGGCCCTGCTCGTGCTATCCGAACTATTCGCTCGGGCAGGTGCACGACTGGATGAACGAGATCTATCCGATGTGGGTTGAGGCGCATGGGGTGATGATCATAACGCCGGTCAACTGGTACCAGGTTTCCTCACCGGTAAAACTGATGATGGACCGGCTTGTTTGCGCTGATGGAGGCAATTCGGATCCGACATCAACCAAGGGGAAGAACGCGGCACTGGCCAAGGCGCTGGAACTAGAAGGTTGGAGCTACCCGCGGCATCTCGCGGGCAGGGTCTTTTCCGTCGTGGTCCATGGCGATGCTGCTGGCGTCGAGAATGTTCGGCGCAGCCTTTCGGACTGGCTGTCCGATATGCAGCTTCAAGCAGCCGGGCCGCTGGCCGAAATTGACCGCTACATCGGCTATTGGAAACCTTATGGGTCGAGCCATGAGGAACTGGACGCAGATGAGGCAGTGCAGGACGAGATCCGCAATGCTGCTCGAACCTTGGCGCAAGCGGTCTCAGCCAAGCGGGCCGGAAAGCGTTCATCACCGGGAAGCGACCTCACCCAGCCAAGGGACAAGTAGTCGAGATTTGCCTGCTCAAGGAACGTCCCGAGCGTTGGCGCTGCATCCCCCACAGGCAGGTGTCGACGTATCTTGTTCCTTGGCGCATTGCGTTTCGCTCACGCCATTGGAAAAGAAGGGTTTCCAATTCCTCTAGGGGACCTCCTGGCCGCGCAAAATCCAAGGAACAAGGATCAAATTGGCGGGTTTGAAGCGCACTAAGCCGGGCTGCAGCCCGTTCGAGGAGGAGACCGAAATGATAGACGACCCCAGGGATCGCAGACCCCAGTTGCAAGAAAGGCTATCGCCGTCGCAAGAGAGTAATCGGCAACAGGAAGACGTTGACAACAATTCTATCGATTGGCGGGCTGAAACGCGGACCGAAAATCGAGCCGGTGGAAATTCACCAGCGAATGGACCGGCCACCCAGGCTAAGGCGGCCGCGTCCCAGGTCGTGGATCATGAAAAGAGTGCGCTTGCCCGTCAACTTCGCGGTCTTGCAGGCGCCATGGAAAAGGTCGGGGCTGAACTTCGCCAGTCGGACCAGCCAGGACTTGGACGCTATACGCAGCAGATCGGCAACTCGATCGGACGGCTGGCGCACGACTGCGAAGACAAGGAACTGGGCGAAATAGCGTCGATGGCGGAAGACTTCGGGCGCAAGCAGCCTTTGGCCTTTCTTGGCATGGCAGCGATTGCCGGCCTGGCGGCAAGTCGCTTCCTGTCGGCTTCAGCCGAGCGGACCCACAACAATCCGGAAAAACCTCGACCAAATCCTGGCCCTCCAGGCGGAAAGGATGGCGATTGGGACTTTGAAAAGGAGCTGGGCGATGCTTAACCCTCGTGACGAACGGTCCCTGCCGGATCTCATGACAGGATTGGTGACGGATATTTCCGGGCTTTTCCGAAAGGAAATCGATCTCGCCAAGGCGGAGGCCGGCGAAAATCTCGATCGGGCAATCGGCAGCCTTGAGACGCTCCTTGTTGGGCTCATCTTTGCCATTGCAGCCATTGGCGTGCTTTTAAGCGCCGTTGTGGTGGGGCTTGGCGCGTTCTTGATCGCGCAGGGAATGCATGAAGCCAACGCCCACGCCTTATCGGCGATTATCGTCGGTGCTTTCGTGGCGATCCTTGCATGGGTGATGATTTCGCGCAGCCTCACAAAGCTTGGAAACCGCAGTGTTCGCTTCGACAAGACAACGGCGTCCCTCCAGCGTGACCTTGATGTGGCCAAGGAGACAGTACGATGAGCGCCGACACCCATTCACCTGCCGAATTACAGCGCGAGATCGAAGCCGATCGGCAAAGGATTGAAGAGAAGCTTCATGCCATCCAGGAGCGGATGTCGCCTGGCGAATTGATGGATGAGTTCCTTGCCTATGCGAGGCGCAACGGCGGAACCGAGTTCCTGAGCAACCTTGGCGTTGCGATGAAGGCAAATCCCATTCCCGTTGCGCTTACGGGTATCGGTCTGGCCTGGCTCCTTGCAGACCCGGCGTCCCGGGCGCCCCAAACTGCAGTGAAGGACAATGGTGTAGACGACTATCCGCTCGCGTCCGTGAATGGCGGCTTGCGGCGCGTTGGGCCGGTCGAGGCGAATTTCGGTGAGCGATATAGCCATTTCGAAGATCAAAATGGCAATCGCTTTAGGGCCCGCACTGATGCCGCTGGTCGAAGGGCAGGTCACTTCGTCGACCCTCAAGGTACGGTCTATCGCGGCTTTGCCGACGCCACGGGACGCGCCGTCGATGAAATCCGCGACGAGGCAGGCAACGTCTTCGACGACGCCTCCGGATGGGCGTCGTCAACCTGGCGAGAAATGAAAGGTGCAGCAAGCAGCCTTTCAGACAGCATAGCTGGCACCGGCCGGTCGATGGCAGACAGTGCCCGGGGTATTGGCCAGACTGCCCAGACCCGAGGAGCGGAGTTGAATGCGGCCATCTTGAAGAACTTCCGCGACCAGCCTCTCGTTGGAGGTGCGCTTGCCTTCGCAATCGGTGCTGCGATCGGTGCCGCGCTGCCCGCAACCGCGCTGGAGGATGAGACTGCCGGCAAGGCTGCTGACCGGGTTCGCGATCAGCTTGCAGCGACTGCCGATGCAGCTGCAGAGGGTGCGATCGAGGGCGCGAAGGGAGCTCTCGATGACACAGCCAGAAAACCACCGCATGACATGGTTAGGGATCGCCCGTAGGGCGCCCAGCAGAGATGCAGTTTGCCTGAAAATACAGCCTTGCAAGCCAAGGACAGCCGGCCCCGCAATACGAAAGACAAGGGTGGCCGGCTGCGACGTCGGCGTGATGCGCCGTCTGCTTCGGTCCGCCGCAAAGTGGACCTTCGTTGCTTACCCGATCACCGACCCAAAGTCGACGAGAAGGGCAGGGAAGGCCATGCAAACAGTCTATATGCAGCGCTTGGTGCGCCTCAAATGCAACAGCGTGATAAATGCGGGACAGCCTACCAGAAAGAGCAAGCGTTGGGGGCGCCTTCAGTCCCGGGGCCCCCTCGTCGCATCGTTGGAGCATAGGATACGAGGGGAGCAACTTTTTACCATGGCGTCGGTCCGGGCTCGGCGAAAAATGAGGGTTGGCGCTCAGCTAAGATCCACCTGGCCGACATTGTCTTTGTAGTCGTCTTTTGGATCCACGCCGAACAACATTTTGACGCCAGCCCAAAGGCTGGACGCATCCTTCCAGATTTCCGCGTGCTCAGGTTCCAGTCGCAAGAGAACCAGCTTTGCGTCGCCCTTGCCACCTTCATACCAGGCAGCGACGAACGGATTCCACAGTCGTTCGATCGTTGCGCGGTCATTGTCGATAACAAGGTTGCCGTGGATCGCTGCGAAGACATCGTGTCTGCAGCGCACAGAGGATCTGATCTCGAGGGCCGAGGCAGTCGGGGTTGGGGCATCTTGAGCGAATCCAGCCGGCTGAATGAGGTTGCGGCGGGGACGTCTGGCCAAAAGAGTTTGTTGACCCGCTACTCTACAAATCTCTGGAACAGACCTTTCCTCTACTCTTGTCTGATTGGAAGCCGGCGTCCGGTAAATTGGAGCCCTAGGGCAACAATGGAGAAGTTGGATCGCCTTTCGAGCAGCGGTTCCCGGCGACCCCTCGGCGAGGAGATCCGTATCACCACTCGGGGTCACTGGCGGCTTCAGGTTCGAGGTCGTTAACCGAACACTGGCATAATCGCGTGAAGGGCGATATCAAGCCGTCGTGTCCGCCACGAACCCGTCCCACAATCTTCGAGCCGCATTCAATCCGCTCGAACGGGGACGAAGGGAAGCGAAAATGAAAGGCGCGCCATGAGCCTGACCACCGGCTTGAGCGATCGATACCCGCACCTGGGGTTCGACGAACGTCCATTGGCGGTCCAATGCGGCGCCGGTTGGCTGGGCATCCTGCACGCATTCTTCGTCGACGCCGACAAAGCCATGGCTACAGGCGGCTCATTCACGCTGTTAGAGGTGAGGGGGAAGGTGGGGGGCTTGTGCATCGACCTTGCCACGGCAGACCTCGCGCCCGAGGCTCACCGTGCGATCACTGATGCTCAGCGGTTGGCATCACTGCGATCCCTTTAACGTCTGCGAGATCTGCGGACGCCGGGGACAGCTGAATACATTCGGCGGCCGCTGGAAGGTCCTCTGCAGCGACCACGCAGATGGTGCACTTGGTCGGGGTGATCATCTCGAAGGCCCACGTGTCGCACTCGATGTCTATTCGCCCGAAACAGATCCGTTCGTAGCAGCGCGGCCAACTGTTAGAGAGTTCGACACAGCTCCTATTGTTGAAGGATGGCTGATCGAGGAGCAGGGTGGGGGCGGCCCGCGTCCCTGGCTATATGGATGGTTTTTCGGCCAGCCTGGTACGAACAACGGCGAGCATGGGGCCACGGATCCCATCGTGCAGATGGACGACATGGTGCCTCCGCGGTGGGCGCGGACAGAAAACGGACTTTACCGGCTCGGGAATTATTACCCACCGGCCGAACGCGAGATACGTTACTGGGCGCAGAAGCTCGCCCGACGTCCTGTCGTCTGTGGCGAGCCTCCAGGTGGCAGCCACGACGTTGAGGCGATGCTTGTCTTCCTCCGCTCGACCGGCCGCCTGCGATCGATGAAGATCGATCGCATGGAACATGCCTATAGCGAAGAGCAACAACGCCATAGTTCGGTTCAAGGGATGGTTCGATTGGAAACCCAGAGCGCAACGTCGCTTGGGGCTGGGGCGCGCTCTGGGGATCACAAGCGCCAAGTGCGGCTGACGCTCAACCAGTAATGGTGAGATGGTTTGGATTCGGCAATAGGGCGGCTAAGACCTTTTACGCGGCTGCTCAGACTTAAGTCTTCGATCGTGGTTTGTTTAAGTATCGCAGATGTTTAGCGATGTTCGCGTATGTTCTTCACCCACTTGGGCGAACGCCGCCTGCGTGAGCATGTTTCGTGCTCAGCCCGTTCCGCACCCGTTCACCCATATTTCAGAAGTTGTAACATTTCGCGTGGGTGGTCGAACTGCCATCGGCAAGACCTTTGGGGTTGGGCTTTCGGTCCCCGTCGAGATTGAGAAGTCATCGATCGTCAGACCAACCACCGGAGTTATGAGAGGTTCCGACATGGACGAGTGCCAGTGGTGCTTAAAACCGAGCCCGACAGGTGTCAGATCACGATTATGTGTCCTCGCCGCGGGAACAGCGGTTTCGCTCGTTGGTTGGCACGACGTTGAGCGCTTTGAAGAGGAGATAACGATGCTGAAGACGCTAGGGATTGCGGCTTTTCTATTTGCCCTTGCCGGGCCTTCTGCCTTTGCTTTGTCCGATATCGTCTGTGACCAATCGAACATGACCAAGCTCGAAAACGATGTGAAGGGCATGAAAGACGAGATGAAAAAGGACTACGCAAACAAGGAACTGGCGATGGCAAAGAAAGCGCTTGCGTCAAACCAGAGCGACAAGTGCAAGACGCATATGTCGAATGCGATGAAGGGAAATGACCCGATGTGACGGCTGCGGGCCATGAGAAATGGCCCCGCCTGAGAAAGGACGGGGCCACGAAGCATGCATGTACAATACGTCCCGAGGGGGAAGGGTGTCGGGACGTCTTAAAAACCTTGGTCGCTGAGAGAGGTTCCCGACCGGCAGTTTTTTCTTTCATCTGCAGGCAAAGGAAGACTGTACGCCAATGGATCGAAGGGAATATCTAGTCGCCGTCAAGGTACAGTGAAGCTGGGCAGGTTCGAGCTGGGAACCTTCGGTGCTTTGCGGCCGACGGTTCGGCACTGCATGTGAGGCTGAACAAATGGCCGAGCAACGTTGAGGCGGAAGCGCCCCGTTTAGTTGATCCCCTTGGAAGGTCATTTGATTTCCGCGCCTGCAATGCATGTCGCGGAAATCAGTCAGGGTGCTACCGGCCCCCTTAACAAGGCGCCGTCAAAAAGGTCTGACGTTTTCAGCCTTTGTTTTCCCGGTCTTGCGATCCTGTCCGAGATCGTAAGATACCGCCTGACCTTCTCTTAGCACGTCGCCGTATTGAAGTGCGGAGACGTGAACGAATACATCAACGCCGGACTGATCCGGTGTGATGAAGCCGAAGCCCTTGTCTGCATTGAAAAACTTTACTTTGCCCGTCGGCATCATGACCCCCTGGTTAATTGCGAACAGCCTAATGTTCATGTGTCGGCGATTCAAGCTAGGGGTATGGCAGAATCTTTAGTTATTTCAACGCGCTCACATGTGGACAACTGGGTTTATCGGTGATCGCGCATGCGCTGACGTGACGTGAAGGATAGTCAGCGACGACAATTCGTCGCTCGCAGCTTCAGCGGCTGGGCACCGGCGATTGCCCGCGATAGTCGTAAAAGCCCTTGCCTGATTTTCGGCCAAGCCAGCCGGCTTCGACGTATTTGACGAGCAAAGGGCAGGGGCGATACTTGCTATCTGCCAGACCATTGCGCAGCGACGTCATGATGGAAAGGCAGGTGTCGAGACCGATAAAGTCGGCAAGCTCGAGCGGTCCCATCGGGTGATTGGCACCGAAGCGCATGCTGTTGTCGATATCGAGAACCGAACCGACCCCTTCGTAAAGAGCATAGACCGCTTCATTGATCATTGGGATGAGGATCCGATGGACCGTGAAACCCGGGTAGTCTTCGACGACAACCGCGGTTTTGCCGAGGCGCTTGATGACTGCATCGACGGTGTCGAATGTTTCCTTGCTGGTCGCAATGCCGCGGATAAGCTCAACAAGTGGCATCGAAGGGGCCGGGTTCATGAAGTGCAGCCCCATGAACTGCTCGGGCCGATTGGTTACGCCAGCCATGCGCGTGACCGAGAAGGATGACGTGTTTGAAGTGAGAATTGTTTCAGCCTTCAGGTGGGGCGTCAGATCCGCAAATATCCGATGCTTGACGGCCTCGATCTCCGCTGCGGCCTCCACGATGAGGTCGCTGGTGCCGAGATCGCTGAGGTTCGTGGTTGTCGAAAGGCGGGCCAGGGCGCCCTTCTTATCGGCAAGGTCAACGTTCCCGCTTGCGATCATTTCGTCGATCTTCGCGGCAACGCTAGCGACCGCGGGAACGAGGGCTTTCGCATCGACGTCCGTCAAAGTGACGTCGAACCCTGCAAGAGCGAAGGCACACGCTATGCCGCTGCCCATATTCCCTGCGCCGACAACGCCGACAGTCTCGATTGTCAAGTGTTCCTCCCCATCCAACTGGGCAACTGTGGTCTGGTTTGACGGCAGGTGTTGTTTCGAACTGAGCTTTCCCAGCGCCTGCACATCGGGCACGAAGAGCCTCCCGCTCCTGCCTCCCGCTCGGTTGCTGTTGTTCATTCCATCGGCCCCGCCAGTGATCGAATTGTGGCATCGCCCTGAGCTTTCACCATCGACCAAGCGAAACACTCACCTCCGCCCAGACGAGAATGATCAAAGCAATTTGCACGGTACTTGGGGGCGACAGAAGGGAGGTCTTGCGCAGCGATGTCAATCCAATGTCGTGCATATTTCGGCGCGGGACCATCGGAATCATGACCAAGCGTAGTCAATATAAATCTGCTGGTTGAGTCTAGAGTTTGGCCCTAATCTCAAGGTGCTGAGGGTAAGGCGATCTGACCCCGACGTGCGGTTCCCTTTGGCGTCCGGCTGGTGGGGATCGGATCGGTAAGTCCGGGTGCGCAGGTCCCGCCTGTCAGGGGGCGGCGCTGCTACCTTTTCCCGCTTTGCCCGATCGAGCAGCGATGCAGCGCTGGTCGAACGGAGACGGGTCTTCTTGCTCCTGAACGTGCTATCAGCCCAGACACATCAGAAGGCCACATCGCGACCTGGCGTCTTGGCGCGTGCATTGACAGCTTCAACGAGCTGATCGTCCCATTTGGGAGCGCCAAGCAGAGCTTCGAGAAGCGTTCGCCGACCAACGCGAGAACATCATGGTCATCGGCCGACAGCGCGCCGGCCGTTCGCCAAGCCTGTAGCGTGGTCTGTGGACCTTCCTGACGCGACATTTGCACCACCTGTTAGAATTCGTTCTTGGCGCCCTGCAGTCGCCATTCCATAGTTCGCTGCGCGTAACCTACGCTATCACGCTAAATAGTCCAATTTGTCTTTCAATCGGAGATGGAAATGAACTGGTCGAAGGCGAGCCTGCTTGCACAGGCGATGGGAAAGATCGACGAAACGACGCGTGCCGTTACCCCGCCAATCCACGTGACATCGACCTTCATACGGGACCCCGATAACGAGTACAGGTCGGGCAATGTCTATGGCCGCCCGGACAACGAGACGGTGCGTGAGGCGGAAAGCGTCCTTTCAATGCTTGAGGGCGCTTCGTCCACGCTTGTATTTGGCTCCGGAATGTCGGCAGCCACCGCCGTTTTCTTAGCACTTAAGCCAGGTGACCATGTGGTCGCGCCAAAGGTCATGTACTGGGCGCTTCGCAATTGGCTGATGAACGATGCGGTGGCATGGGGGCTGAACGTCGACTTCGTGGACATGACGGATCTCGACACCGTTGCCGCAGCGATCAAGCCCGACATCACGAAGCTTGTTTGGGTCGAAACTCCCTCAAACCCATTGTGGTCGGTAACGGATGTTGCCGCTGTTGCAGCAATGGCCGAAGCGGCAGGCGCGAAGTTCGCCGTAGACTCGACGGTCGCAACTCCGATCCTCTCACAGCCCCTGGCGCTTGGTGCCGACATCGTCATGCACTCGGCAACGAAGTACCTGAATGGGCACTCGGACGTGATCGCGGGTGCGCTTAGCACGAAACGCGACGATGCATTCTGGGGCCGCATCAGACGCAACCGGTCGATGCTCGGACAAATCCTCGGGCCTGTCGAGGCATTCCTCCTTTTGCGAGGGATGCGCACTCTAGACCTGCGCGTCCGCACCCAGAGCGCATCGGCCTTGACGCTGGCTGCACGTTTTGCGTCCCATCCGCGTATTCTGGATGTCCTTTATCCCGGGCTTCCGTCTCATCCCGGGCACGAGTTGGCAGCGCGCCAGATGTCTGGGGGCTTCGGCGGCATGTTGTCGATCAGGGTGCGGGCCGGTGAGGAAGCGGCCATCAGGACCGCAGCCAACGTCCGTCTCTGGAAGCGCGCGACTTCGCTTGGGGGCGTTGAATCGCTCCTTGAACACCGTGCATCCATCGAAGGTCAGGGATCGCCTTGCCCGACCGATCTGCTGCGACTTTCGGTCGGGTTGGAAAGCCCCGATGATTTGATCGTCGACCTTGAAGGGGCGCTGGACGTCAATTCGTGAGGTGTCCGATAAAATCATAGTGAAATCGTCGTTCCGCTGACGATAACCGAAAGACCTCAACACTTTCGGGTCGAGCTGGCGCTCATTGATGGAGCGACGTATTTCGGGATCCTTGTGTTGAGTTCCGCGAAGTTCCGTCTTAAAACTGTTGGCGTATAAGCCGAGCCTTCATCTGTTTTCCATTCGCCTCAACGAGTGAGCGACGATGCAAACGATACTCGCCTCTGCGCTGCCAACCGGTGTAAGTACCCTGCGTCCCGCCCCCGCCGCGGTTGTTCAAGCGGGTGCCATTTGCTACCGCCGAGCGCGTGCAACTGATGGATATGATGTACTCTTGATTTCTGGTCGCAGCACCGGGCGCTGGGGCATTCCAAAGGGCCACTTGGAAGCCGGAGAAACCACCAAGGGCGCAGCTGCCCGTGAAGCATTCGAAGAGGCGGGTGTGGTTGGGGTTGCAACTGAACATTCAGTGGGTGGGTTTACGTATTCCAAAGACGATGATGCTCTGGTCTACCGGGTTCGCGTGCACCTGATTGCGGTTCGCGCGATCGCTTCTGATTATCCGGAACGCAGCGTCCGCTCGAGCCGCTGGGTGCCGGCTTCAATCGCGGCCTACGAAGTTGGTCAGCCCGGACTTCGGAACCTTCTTGTGCGCATATTGGGATAGCGCACTGGTCCCGCTACCAAAATCGAAACCCCTAAAAAGTAAAAGCGCCCGCAGGAGATGCAGGCGCTTGGCAATTATTCAGTCTTTGAGGTCGCCTTAGCGGGCGAAGGCCGTGCGTGCGACACGGTCGATGTCACCACGTTCGATGCCGAGGTCGCGCAGTTCCCGGTTCGACATGCGGCCCAACTCGGTGACCGTCTGACGATACTTGCGCCAGTTGTTGATGGAGCGTGCGATGTTCATTGGATCCCCCTTTCAATGGGCTTTCGAAGCCTGGCTGCCAGTCCGTGGCGCCTCGTTCCGCTTCGACGAACACCTTATAGCTCAGGCCCTTGGTAAGCTGCAGCGCTCAAAACTCAGCGCTCCCATGTGGGAAATGCATAGGCCGACCCGATGTTGAAGGTAATGACCTCAGACAATCGCCTCAGCACCACACCAAATTCCGCGGCGAGAAGGAGACACTTTGGCCACGCGCGGTTTAATCCGCCAATGGCTATACCTTCGACAATCTGAAAACAGCGCTTGCTCACGGGAGAAAGGAACGAAAGGCGCGCAAATAGCGCTGCGCTAGAGTGGCGTAAGGCGTAATGCCTCTCGAGCTTGTCAGCAAGCGGGGTGGCTATTGATGGCAATCCTCAAAAACAGTCCCAAGGCGAGGTGTCGGTTCTGTCTGAATGGATATTGTCGGCCGCGCACTTTTTGCGTATATCCTCAATTTCAACGATTCAAGGATTGTTGAAATATGGATGAGCGTCAAGCCCTCGCGTCCTTCGCCGCACTCTCCCAGGAAACCAGGCTGGCCATCGTCAGAACGCTGGTGGTCGCGGGCCCGGATGGGCTCGCCGCCGGCGCGATCGCCGAGCGCATGGGCGTCTCCCCATCGAACGTGTCATTTCACCTCAAGGAGTTGGACCGCTCCGGCTTGATCTCACAGCGTCGGGCGTCGCGTTCGATTGTTTACAGCGCAAGCCACGACACACTTGCCGACCTCCTGACCTTCCTGATGGAGGATTGCTGCGCAGGACATCCGGGCATCCGTGGATCGGTAGAACGGTCGACGGGATGCTGCCCGTCCGAAGCGTAGGCCACCGAGGAAACCGGCATTGCACACGATCAAGGTTCCAGCAGGTATCGTCTGCGCACTCGGTGTCACGCAGATCGTCGGCTACGGCACTCTCTACTACTCCTTCAGCATCCTGGCACCTGGGATGGCCAACGACCTGGGCATCAGCCTGGAACAGGTCTTTGCCGTCTTTTCGCTCTCCTTGTTCATCGGCGGCCTGTCGGCTCCGTTCATCGGAAGGTACATGGACAGGATCGGCGCTGCGGCCGTCATGACGATAGGCTCCATGCTTTCCGCCGGCACTTTGGCGCTGTGTGCCTGGTCACCGTCGGTCGCAATCTTCGCGCTCGCGATAGTCCTCCTCGAAATTTCTTCGGGCATGGTCCAGTACCAGGCCGCCTTTGCGACGTTGGTTGAGAGCGAACCCCGTTCGGCCTCGCGCAGCATCACGTATCTGACCTTGATCGGCGGCTTTGCATCCACGATCTTCTGGCCGATCGCCGCGGTCCTGACCGGATACCTGTCATGGCGGGAAATCTACCTGGCATTTGCAGCGCTGAACCTTATCGTCTGCATGCCGCTTCACTGCTGGATCATGCTCTGTGCAAGAGCGAGTTCCAAGCAGGAGGGAGCAAGACCCCGCGAGGTCGTCATCGGCGCGCTCGAACCTGAGGCGCGTCGCCGCGGTATGCTCCTGGTGTCCTTAGCCTTCTCGCTTTCGGGTTTCACACTCGCCGCGATCCTTGCGCACATGGTGCCGATGCTCGGCAGGATCGGACTTGGTAGCGCGGCAGTGGTGATCGGTTCGCTGTTCGGTCCGGCACAGGTCATGAGCCGTCTGATCAACATGGTCTTCGGAAAGAGCTTGTCGCCGCCTGCGTTGGCGATTGTCTCCGCGGCGCTGATGGTCGTCGGTGCGGTGATACTCGGGTTGTCGCGTGATTGGCTGCCTGGTGCCGTGGCTTTCGCCATCTGTCTCGGCCTTGGGTCGGGGATCAACAGCATCGCTCAAGGGAGCCTGCCGCTCTATCTTTTCGGGTCAGCGGGCTATGGCGCTATCACGGGCAAGATGGCTGCCGCAAGGTTGGCGACTGGCGCGGCCGCCCCGTTTGCTTTCGCGGCCGCGATGACCCAGTTCGGGACCGCCATATCCCTTTTCGTCATCGCCGCGCTGGGTACGCTCGGAATCCTGGCGTTCGTCGCTGTCGCCTCATCGGTGCGTCGCGACAGCGTTGCCTGATGACGGACGAACGTTCGGCCCCGTGGCCTCAGGCGATGGACCATCCGCCGTCCACCAGCAGGTTCGCGCCGGTGATCATGCTCGCAGCCGGCGATGCAAGGAAGACTACGGCACCCACCACATCATCGGTTTCCCCGATCCGGCCGAGTGGAATGTGATCGACCGTCGCTTGGCGATTTTTGGCATCGGCTAGAAACGGTGCTGTACCATCCGTGTGGATGAACGTCGGCGATACGGTGTTTACGGTGACATTATAGCGTGCCCATTCGGCTGCAAGACAGCGCGTGAGGTGATTAATTGCCGCCTTGCTCATGCAATAGATTGTCTCTCCGCGCAGTGCGACCGTACCGGCCTGTGAGCTGATACTGATGATCCGGCCCCCATTTCGCGCGATCATGTGACGGCCCACTGCCTGTGTCATCAGGAAGGTGCCCTTGATGTTGACATCGAGTATCTCGTCAAGGTCCTTTTCCTCAACGAGTTCCGCGAGATTGCCCGGGGCCACGCCGACATTGTTGACGAGAACATCGATCCGACCGAATGCAGAAACCGCCGCGTCGACGGCTTGTGCGATATGGGCCTTCTTGGGAATATCCAGTTCTACGGGGAGAACCTTTCGTCCCGCACCCTCGAGTTCGGCGATCAGGCCCGCTGATGCTGCGACATCGCGGACCCCCAAGACAATATCTGAGCCTGCTGCAGCACAGGCAAGTGCGCAAGCACGTCCAATGCCACGGCTCGCGCCCGTCACCATAGTCACCTTGCCCTCAAGGCTGAAATCCGGCGCACTCTTCCCCATCATTGCCTCCCTCGATGAAGCTCATTTATTGCAGCGTCGGCGTGCGGCCAGTTTTCTGCTCATGTCGCGCACGCGAAGTCCGTCCGATCAACGTCACGCTTGTCGAGAACGACCTTGGGGCAGTGGTGCGCGGGCTGTAGGCTTGGCTCGGTGGGGAGATTGAAGCTTCCGGACCAGTGCGGGCGCGATGCCTGGCCGATCTTGGTCTCATTGTTGAGTATCGGCATGGGCGTTTCGATCTCTGCTTCGCCAGACCTATGGAAGTTCGATCTCACCGTTCACTACGTGGTTGAGACCGGTGCCCTCCGCCGTCAGCGTCATGCGCACCTTCAGCTTCTCGCCGCCGAACTGCCCCTCGCGCACCGCCTCTTCGATCTTACGCTGCGAGGTGACACCGACTTCTTTCAGGAACTTGGGGATCGACATGTTGAAGGCGTCTTCGCTCATCGTGGAACTCCTCTGCGTCCGTGAGAGAGCAGCGTTGGCGCTTGTCTTTCGCCCGGAATGCGCCGACATAGTCCAATAGGGATGTCAGCCTCGCCTCTCATCCCACGTTAGGAACCGACGCAACAACTTGCGGCTCCGTTGTTATGTTTGGCCTCCTGGATTGGCGGGCAAGGCGCGTCGCCAAAGGAACAGAACACACAGCAGTCCCCGGATTCTGGCCGGAGCATCGTACCGCATCCATTGCAATCATAGAAAAACTGACAGGCGTCGGTGGGCATCGTTTCCGTAGCCCGCTGGCCGCAATTCGGACAGGTGAGGGTTGATCGAAGCTGTATCGTCACTCTTTGTGCCTCGGCAACGGATGCCTTCAGATGACGCCCGTCATCCATCGCTGAATAGCCTATTGGAAATATCGCCTCGTGCATAGTTTTGCGTCATGCGCGCTAGGTCAGTCTTTCGAAAGGCTGCAATGGGCCGCCATAACCGGACAAGGCGTTGGTTCGCTTTGGCCAAATAGCGGTCACTGCGATTGCAAGATGACCGCTATCGGAACATTGCCGATGGCGTTTGACTAAATCGACCTCAGTGACACCCGCTTCTCCAACTCGGCAGCGTGCTCCTTCCGCTCGCTATAACGGTCGGTCAGATGCGCCGAAGCGTCCCGTGTCAGCAGCGTGAACTTCACCAGTTCCTCGCAGACATCCACGACGCGGTCGTAGTAGGACGACGGTTTCATCCTGCCGTCGGCGTCGAACTCCTGGTAGGCCTTGGCGACGGACGACTGGTTGGGGATCGTGATCATCCGCATCCAGCGGCCGAGCACGCGCATCTGGTTCAGGGCGTTGAAGGACTGGCTGCCGCCGGAGACTTCCATGATGGCCAGCGTCTTGCCTTGCGTCGGCCGGATCGATCCCAGCGACAGGGGAATCCAGTCGATCTGGGCCTTCATGATGCCCGTCATCGCGCCGTGGCGCTCGGGGCTAACCCAGACCTGGCCTTCCGACCATTGCGACAGGTCGCGCAGCTCCTGCACTTTCGGATGGCTGACCGGAGCCTCGTCGGGAAGCGGAAGCCCCCTCGGATCGAACATCCGCACCTCGCACCCCAACCGCTCGAGCAGACGTCTGGCTTCGTGCGCCAACAGGCGGCTGTAGGAAACCTCCCGGAGCGAGCCGTAGAAGATCAGGATGCGCGGCTTGTGCGTCGAAAACGCTGGACGCAACGCGTCTATGTCAGGTTGGCGAAGATGCCGCTCCTCCAAGGCGGGAAAGGTCTCAGACAACGCGCTTGCCCTCCTGATCGAGGACCTGCTCGCCATCTTCCTTGAAGAAGGCTCCCTTGAACGCATCCGGCAGGATGTCGAGAACGACTTCGGAAGGGCGCGCGAGCCTGGTGCCGAGTGGTGTGACGACGAACGGACGATTGATGAGGATCGGGTCCGTCAGCATCGCGTCGAGCAACTGGTCGTCCGTCAGCTTCGGATCATCGAGGCCCAATTCCGCATAAGGCGTACCTTTCTCGCGGATCGCCTGCCGGACGGTCAGCCCGGCGTCAGAGATCATCGTTGCCAACTCGTCGCGCGCCGGCGGTGTCTTGAGATACTCGATGACATCAGGTTCGATCCCGGCTGCGCGGATTATCTCCAGCGTGTTGCGGGACGTGCCGCAGGCCGGGTTGTGATAGATGGTGACGTCCATTGTCATGTCCTTTCGGTGATGGTGTTGCGGGAGACAGAGGGAGCTGCCTCGTACCAGCCCTTGGTGTGGTTCACGGCCCAGACGACCGTGAGCATCACGGGAACCTCGATGAGCACGCCGACGACGGTCGCCAGCGCTGCTCCGGACCGGAAGCCGAACAGGCTGATCGCCGCGGCAACCGCGAGTTCGAAGAAGTTGCTGGCTCCGATCAGGGCTGAAGGCCCGGCGACGCAATGGCGCTCGCCCGACATCCGGTTCAGGAGGTAGGCCAGGCCTGAGTTGAAGTAGACCTGGATCAGGATCGGGACGGCCAGCAGCGCGATGATCGTCGGCTGCGCGATGATCTGCTCGCCCTGGAAGCCGAACAGGAGGACGAGCGTCGCCAGCAGTGCCACAAGCGAAAGCGGCTGCAGCTTCGCCAGCATGGCGTCCAGCGCCTTGGTCGTGCCGTCGGCGGTCAGCCGCGCTCTCAGGACCTGAGCGATGATGACCGGGACGACGATATAGAGGACGACCGACAGAACGAGCGTGTCCCACGGTACGGTGATAGCCGACAGTCCGAGAAGCAGTCCGACGATCGGGGCGAAGGCGACGACCATGATCGCATCGTTGAGTGCCACCTGGGACAACGTGAACAGCGGCTCGCCGCGCGTCAGGTTGCTCCAGACGAACACCATCGCGGTACAGGGCGCAGCCGCAAGGATGATAAGGCCAGCAATGTAGGAGTCGATCTGGTCAGCCGGCAGATAAGGACGGAACAGCCATCCGATAAAGAGCCATCCGAGCAACGCCATGGAGAACGGCTTGATGGCCCAGTTGATGAACAGGGTCACGCCGATGCCGCGCCAGTACGTGCTGACCTGCGCCAGCGAGCGGAAGTCGATCTTGATGAGCATCGGGATGATCATCAGCCAGATCAGGATGGCGACGGGCAGGTTCACCTTGGCGACCTCCGCCGCGCCGATGATCTGGAAAACGCCGGGCATCAGATGGCCAAGGGCAACGCCGACGACAATGCAGAGGAACACCCAGATGGTGAGATAGCGTTGAAACGTCGACATCAGGCCATCTTTCCCGGAGTTCCCGTCGAGCCTTCCATCGCGCCGATTTGGCGGAGCTTCGTTTCGAGCGCCAGGCGGTCGATCGATGCCAGCGGAAGGCTGACGAAGGCCATGATACGGTTCTTGAGGAAACGGGCGGCCGTCGCAAAGGCGCGCTGGATTTCGACCTCGGAGCCGACAACGGCCGCGGGGTCCTCGACACCCCAATGCGCGGTCATCGGATGACCGAACCATACCGGGCAGGCCTCGCCAGCCGCGCTGTCGCAGACCGTGAAGATGAAATCCATCTGTGGTGCGCCGGGCTCAGAGAAGACGTCCCAGCTCTTCGACGAGAAGCCAGTCGCAGAATAGCCAAGGGCTTCGAGTTCGTTCAGCGCATGCGGATTGACTTCGCCCTTGGGCCGGCTGCCCGCAGAAAACGCCCGGAAGCGCCCACCACCCTCATTGTTGAGGATGGATTCGGCGAGAATAGAACGTGCGGAGTTGCCCGTGCACAAGAAGAGCACGTTGTAAGTCTTGTCGGTCATGGTCGTTTTCCGTGGTTAGGTCGGAGGTCTGTTGAATTGCATGATCGTTGCCGATGCCGGGCAGATGCCCGAAAGCTGACGGGTCGTAAGAACGGCGGGCGGCACATTGCCTCGCTCGATGACGACGAAGCCGAGCTTTGCGAAAAACGGCTCGGCGGTCGTCGTGGCCAGGAAGACAGTAGAGGCAGGGTCGATGGCTTTGAGCATTTCGTTGGTAAGCGCACTGCCGAGAGACCTGCCGCGATGCTCGGGCAAGATGACCATCGACCTGAGCAGGACCGCATCGCCGCACGTCTCGATGCCTGCGTATCCAACCGTGCCGCCATCTGATGAAAGCGCTCTGAAGAACGAGCGGCCAGGGTCTTCAACGTCCTCTATCGGAAGACCTGAAACCGAGAGCGCCAGCTTCAGGGCGGCATGGCTTCCGGGAACTGGCTCCAAGCGGATGTCGCTCATGATGGCTTCACCTTGGGCGCACAGCAGGGTGTCAGTTCGGCGATCAGCGGCGCACAGAGTTCGATCGAACCGCCGCAGCAGTCTTTCAACAGGAAGAGTGTCAGGTCACGCAGCCCCTGAAGGTCCGCCCTGTAGATGATCGAGCGGCTCTGGCGTTCGTTTGTGACGAGGCCCGCACGCGATAGCGTGGCCAGATGCGCGGACATGGTGTTCTGGGGGACGTCGAGAAGCCGGGCGAGTTCGCCGGCCGGCACGCCATCGGGCTCGTGCCGGACGAGAAGCCGGAAGGTCTCGAGCCTGGTGGTCTGGGCCAGTGCGGCGAGCGCCGCGATCGCTGTATTGCTATCCATATATCCAGACTTATGGATATATATAACTTTGTCAATAGGAGGCAGAGATGGTTTAACAGTGGCGTTCTTCACCCCTTTTCATCTAGAACGCCTGCAATGATCGCCGAACCGATGACGAAGGATGACGTCCAAGGTACCTCTGCCTTCAGAGCGGCCGCTGCCAACCAATGTCGAGCCCTGGCATTGTCGAGCTATTGGCTTGTTGCAGTGGGGACCAGGCCGGCATGATGATAGTTGTTGGCAACCGCTGACGTTGCCATGCCAGCTTCCAAGCATGCGCCGATGAAGGCATCCCGCGCGACTGCCGCCGGAACATTAAGGAGCAGCCTGTGGCCGAGCAGAACCACTGGTTCGAGCGCGAAATGATATCGGAGACGATAGCCCGCATCTGGGAGCCCTTCGTCCACCCGTTCTTTCGCGCAAACATCTTTCACGTAAGGTGCAAAGAAGCCGACCTCGTGGTCGACTTCGGAATGGGACTACGTTCGCTCCAAAGCTTCCTGGCGACAGACCCTGACCGGCCGATCGTGGCCGTAGCCATGTCCACGTTGATCATGTGGGATCGTTCCACGAGTTTGAGTACCGGCTGGGACACTCCTTGGAGGCAGACGCCTTTGCGGGCATGAGAGACAGTCAGACACTTGCCGAGTACTTTCGGATGCAAAAAGACGGGGTGGCGGTCGCCCCGAATGAGCGATGGCAACAGAAGCGGTTCTCGATCACTCCAGCGGTCCTGACAAAGGTGTTGGACGATGGTGCCCGCATAGATCTCGGGGACCGGTCGTTCACTGTCCTGCATCTCCCAGGTCATTCACCGGGCTCGATAGGGTTGCTCGACGAACATGACGGTACATTCTTCTCCGGCGATGCCATCTATGAAGGGACGCTGGTCGACAACTTGCCTGGTTGCGACAAGAGTGACTATCGGGGCACAATGAGGCGGTTGCTCGAACTCGATGTTGGCACAACGCACGGCGGTCACGGCGTTGCCATGACACGAGAGCGTATGGCGGCGATAGCGCGCGAGTATCTTGTTCGCCTGGATCAAGGTTGAAAATGCCGCAGCAGACTTAGTCCACGGATCAACGGGCGGCGGGTCGATAGGGCTGCGAATTGGAAGCTTTAGCTTGCGACAACATCGTCAGGCCGGCAATCCGGCGCGGCGTAGGCCCTCACGCAATCGGTCTGCATCTTCGGCCCGCCGGAAATATAACGCGTCCACGAGCCAATCCACGTATTCACTTGGGCCGGCAGACGGATCGCCGCGCCACAACGCGCGGACTGACTCGATGCACGTCCTGCCACACCGCTGTGCCTCTTCGAGGCGCCCCAAATGACCGAAGGCCGCCGCGCGCAGAGCCATGTATCTAGGGTGTCGCCGGCTTGGTGCGTCCATTATCAGTCGCTCCAATAGATCGGCTGCTTCTTGGTAGCGTCCGAGCCGAAACACAATGTGCGAAAGATAGAAATTGTACCAGAACGGGTGGCATGGGTTAAGCCGAAACGCAATCTCGGCGGCGTGCAAGCCCAGTTCGGGCTTTCCATTGCACGATTGGATCCAGGCCCAGAAAATCTGGATCAGTGGATCATTCGGGTTCAAAGCCCGAGCAAGGCCCAAATGCCGCTCGGCCCGCTCGAAGTCGCGCAGCATCAAGCACATGTATCCAAAGGTGGAGTGCACGCGCGCATCGTTGGGGTCTTTCGCCACTGCTTCTTCGGCCTGGTGAAACGCTGCGATCCGGTTCTCGTCCTTGTCTCGCGGCACTCCGACGCACATCTCGACCGAACGATTGAGGTAGATCCATGCGAGGCCCGTATGGGCTCGAGCAAAGCCCGGGTCGATGCGGAGTGCCGCTTCGAATAGTGCTTGCGCACGCGCTTGGGCCTCCGGTGTGAATACGTCAGAAAGTCGATTTCCCTGGAGGAAGAGATCATAGGCCTGAATGTCTTCGGGCTGGCGTCGCCGGGCTGCGACTTCGCTGTCCTGGATGATCCGTTGGGCTACCATTGCAACGATGCTCTGGGAAATTTCTTCCTGAACGGCAAACACGTCCTCGAGTGCGCGGTCGTATCGCTCGACCCAAAAATGGGCACCGCTCGTAGCATCAATCAGCTGGGCCGTGATGCGAACGCGCCCGCCAGCCCGGCGCACACTGCCCTCGACCAGGTATCTGGCCCCGAGCGAACGTCCGATCTCGCGCGCGTCCACGTTTTTCCCGCGGAACGAGAAGGAAGAGTTTCGGGCGATGACCATGAGTTCGCGGAAGCGCGAGAGTTCCGTGATGATGTCTTCGCTGATGCCATCGCTGAAATAGATCTGTTCGGGATCAACGCTCATGTTTTCGAAGGGCAACACCGCCACCGTCGGTCTATCGCCTGAAGCCCAGGCGGTTCTCGCGCCGTCGGGGGCATTGTCTGGCACCAAGCCGTAAGTCCTAACCGGCCGCGCGATGTTTTTCAGGTGCCGCTCACCCGCAAACTCGAATCGGCAATCGAGCTTTCCAGAGAGTTGGTCGTAGGCTGTTCCGGAGATAAGGAGGCCACCTGGCGGGCAAGACTGTTCCAATCGGGCAGCCACGTTGACGCCGTCCCCCAGCAGATCCTCGCCATCCACCTGGACGTCGCCCAGATTGATGCCGATACGCAAGACAATCCGACGCTCAGCCGGTATCTGCGTCTGACATTCAGGCAGTTGCTTTTGAACCGCAGCGGCGCAGGCTACAGCTTCGACGACGGACCCAAATTCGGCGATCAGGCCGTCGCCCGTCAGCTTGAAGAGGCGACCGTGATGTTGCGCCAGCAAAGGCTCGAACAGGGTCCGGCGCAGGTCTGTGACGGCCGCGAGAGTTGACGTCTCGTCCAATTCGACGAGCCGTGAGTAGCCGACAATGTCGGCAACGAAGATTGCCACCAGCCTGCGTTCTCCGAGGATACTCATCTCCTCGCCCCTTTTGCTGCCCGATGCTCCTGGCTACACAAACCGAACAAGCAACAATAGCCCACCGACAGCGCCCGGACCATCTTTCCGTTTGGAGACTGTGCTGGTCGTGAAACAGTAAAGCGGTTTACCTGGGTAGCGTGGGCTAGCAGCATTCCTGCCCCCGGCAACCAATTCTCAAAACCGTCCAGATGCTTTCCAGCGTGGGTGCGTCAGAGCATCTTCCTTGTTGGTGACACTAGCACCCGTCGGGTAACTGCGTCTCAACGATTGGCGGCTAACGTCGGGCAATGATCTGGGAATATGTTCAAAAAATGCTGGCTGTGGCAGGGCTCAGCCTTGTGCTTTTCGCATCGCTGGGTTTCAAACCACTCAGCGCGGCTGGAAACGCGGAGATTAGCAGTTCCTGCTGGAAATCGGCGGGGCTTTCGGACGATCTTGCAACTCTTGCGGTCTCCCCGGAACGCTGGACCTGCGGGGATCACGCCTATTCGATTGAGGGCGATCGCATACTACTGCGCTTCGAAATCGAAGCGAGTGATGTCCTTCCCCAGTATCTCTTCTCAAGGCGTAGCGCACTTGCAGCGGTCCATTTGCTGGCAATCGATCGGGACGGCTCCATCCACCAAGCCTCGCTGTCTTCGAGCGAGCTGCTAAGCGCCTTGTCCGGCGGATATTTCAAGGCAGCACTTCCACGCGTCACCGGCGACACGACGCAGATTGTGGTCGCTTTTGATTTGCCAAGCCATACGATGACGCTTGAGAACGCCCGTATTGGACCATCGGACCTTCCCATAGACATTTCCCGTACGCGGTCGCTACTTCTTTTGGCGGCGCTTGCCGGGATGCTCTCTATGCCGCTCATTTTCAACGCGGCGTTCTATCGAGTCCTGCGAGAGCCGTTCGTCCTATGGCATGCCGCGCTCGCGGTCTGCTTGCTGTTGACCATCCTGGTCTCTTCCGGTCTTGCCGTCGTCATATTCGATCCGCCGGCAATGACGTTGAGCTGGATGACCACGATAATCTTCGGCCTGACAATTGCTTCCGGGGCAATGTTCACCCGCAGCTTCATCGAACCAGGCTTGTTGCGGCCGCTCCTGCGTCACGCACTCCTCTACTGCGCAGGATGGGCGCTGTTCCTGAGCACCTTCCACGCAGCATTTCCGTTCGTCGCGCGTCCGATTCAGTCTACCCTGTACACTGCGGCCTTTGCCCCGGTGCTTGTCGTCTTTGTGCTGTCTCTTGCAGACGCGCTGAGACGCGGAAGCCGGGCGGCCGGGTTTCAGGCGATCGGCTATATACCCATGATGTTTACCGGATTGGTGCGTCTGGTAACCGGCGTCGTTCCGTGGCTGCAGTCGCACGACGCCATGCTCCTGTTTTATGTGGGCTGCGTGTGCGAGGTCCTGTTTACGACACTTGGGCTGGCGGATCGCTTCATGTCGATTAGGCGCCAGCGCGACCATGCTCGATTTGAAGCGGATATGCTCGAGCGCCTATCTGAGCGCGACCCCCTAACGGGATTGCTTAACCGGCGAGCCATTGATGAGAAGTTCGAAACGATGCGTGCCGAGGGCTACTGCACACTTGCGGTACTCGATTTAGATCACTTCAAGGCAGTCAACGACATTCACGGTCACGTTGTTGGCGACGATGTATTGAGAGCCACGGCCAAGGCGCTTCAGGCAGATGAGGATGTTCAAGCCTACCGGCTTGGCGGCGAGGAGTTTGTCCTTCTTGTGCGCGGCGGCGACGCAGAAGCGAGGGCGGAGCGTCGACGCCAGGCCATTTCCTCAATCGTCGCCAACGCAGTTCCTGGACTTAGCAGCCCCGTAACCGCCAGTATGGGCGTTGCGTCCGCACCGCCAGGTGCCGCTGTAGAATTCTCAACACTTTACGAACGCGCCGACAAGCTGCTCTATGATGCAAAACGCGCCGGTCGAAATCGAACCAAAGCCGCGTTGGTTGAAGGAGCGGCAAGAAAGGTCAAGACACCCTCTGGTCACCGCGAGCCTGTGCCGGCTCGCAAAGGCGAGCCAGCACAAAAGCTTCGATGGTAACGGCCTCGCGCTGATCGAAGCGGCCGACGATGCCCGCGCCCTCTGGCTCGCCCAGGACATCTCCGAAGCCAACGCCATCCGCGGCTTTAGCGGCGCGCGCTTCAACCATCGGCGAACAGGTTATACCTTCTGACAGGACTGTCTGGGCAAGGAGCCGGCGGTGACGTCCTGGATCAACCAGATCAAGCCCCACATGTTCGCTCACCTGCCGAAAGGAGAAAAACCGGGCCCGCAGCAACACGCGAGGTCCGGATCACATCCGACAGTTGAGTGCGCCTCGAGCCGGAGTCTCCGGGAAAGCCTGTTTGACACCGAGATTGCAACTTCGCTGACAAACGGCGAAAACATTGGCGTGTCGGTTCGACCGGCCCCATCGATCTCTGGAGAATGATCATGAGCGGAACCAGGCTTTTCTCACCCTTTGAATTGGGATCGCTTACGCTGCAAAACCGCATCGTTATCGCCCCGATGTGCCAATATTCGGCGACCGACGGGCAGATGAACGACTGGCATCTCATTCATCTCGGCAATCTGGCCCTGTCGGGAGCGGCGGTGCTCACGATCGAGGCCACGGCAGTTCTGCCTGAGGGCCGCATTTCCTATGGCGATGTCGGGCTTTATTCGGATGCCTGCGAGCACGCCATGGGCCGTGTCCTGGACGGCGTGCGACGGTGGTCCGACATGCCGATCGCGATCCAGCTAGGCCATGCCGGACGCAAGGCTTCCAGCGAAATCCCATGGAAAGGCGGACGCCAGATCAATCCGAAGCGTGAGGGGGGCTGGAAGACCGTTGCCCCGAGCGCTGTCCCGTTCCACGAGGATTATGACCATCCGGCGGCGCTCGATCAAAGTGGCCTTGCGCAGGTCCGGGCGGCCTTTTCCGATGCTGCCAGGCGCGCCGCCGCTCTCGGGTTGGACGCTGTCCAAATTCACGGAGCGCACGGCTATCTCCTGCATCAGTTCCTGTCGCCGCTCTCCAATCGGCGCACGGATGATTATGGTGGGTCGCTCGAAAACCGCATGCGCTTTCCTCTTGAGGTCTTCGAAGCCGTTCGCGAGGCATTTCCGGCGGACCGGCCGGTGACGATGCGGGTCTCGGCGACCGACTGGGTGCAGAACGGTTGGGATATCGAGCAAACCGTTACCTTTTGCCAGGCGCTTGAAGCCCGTGGCTGCTCAGCCATTCATGTCTCCTCGGGCGGCCTTGCGTCGAACCAGCAAATTACGATCGGTCCAAGTTATCAGGTACCCTTTGCGCGCGCCGTCAAGGAAGCCGTGGGGATACCGGTCATTGCCGTGGGCCTCATCACAGAGTTCGAGCAGGCCGAAGCGATCCTGACGATGGGCGATGCCGACCTCGTCGCGATTGCCCGCGCCATCCTTTACGATCCGCGCTGGCCCTGGCATGCGGCGGCGCATTTCGGTGAGCGGGTCTTGGCGCCCGATCAGTATCTGCGATCGCAGCCCCGGCAGCTCCGCCATCTCTTCGACCGCTAGGCAGAGTCAGGACCCCGCGGTGTGACTTTTACTTCCCGATTTCAATTGAAGCGCGCAGCGAAATCTTTGACCTACTGGCTTCAAACGCTGAGCAGGGCAGGGCCTCTCAAAGCTCGGATACCTTGGTGAGATTGACCCGGAAGCGGTCGCGCCTGCGCTGCTGATGTTTGCGGGGGCATCTCTGTTGGCGGCCCGATCTCGCAGTTAAATGACAGCGCCGGTGAGACGTTGAGCGGCGCCCAGGCGCTCGTGCGCCGTCGCTACATTCGAAGCTTCCGTCATATGGGGTAATTGGCCGCACCGCTAAGCCCATGCTAATGTTAATGGCGTGGGTGGAGTGATGGCGCAGATGCAGAGTATGTCCCCGCCACAGTATATCATTGTTGCTAATTCTGTTTGGCCTTTGTGGAGTTAGTTGGGCCTAGGCTCCAGCTAATACTTTCTGATGTACTCGTTCGACTGAAGTTCCCCTCAATTCATGCTGATGTGACCGTTTCGATCTGATGGTAGCGACCAGGGAGTGCACCATGCGAATGAAATTGGCTCTTTTGACCCAGGTCGCCGCGGCGGCTCTGACGTGTTCAGCCTGGGCTGCAAACGCACAACAAATCACCGGCACACCGGGCGCACCGGACGCCACGACGACCGTCGATGGACGCTACCTCCCCAACCCACCAGCGACCTTCGGCGGCGAGATCGGGCTGAGCGCAAAGGACTCAAAACCGTATTGGCCGCCGCAGATCGTCCCACCCAAGGGCGCACCCAATATCCTTTTGATCATGACGGACGATGCCGGCTACGGGGTTGCCGGCACGTTCGGCGGCGTCATCCCGACACCGGCGCTTGATCGCGTGGCGCAGATGGGCCTGCGCTACACGCAGTTCCACTCAACCGCACTCTGTTCGCCGTCGCGGGCAGCGCTGATCACCGGACGCAACCATCATTCGACCGGATTCGGTGTGATTTCCGAGCAGGCGACCGGCTATCCAGGATATGACTCGGTTCTGGGCGTGGACAACGCAACGATTGGCAACATTCTGAAACAGAACGGCTATTCCACCTCATGGTTTGGCAAGAACCACAACACGCCGTCATTCCAGTACAGCAGCGCCGGTCCCTTCGACCAATGGCCGTCGGGCATGGGCTTCGACTACTTCTATGGCTTTATGGGCGGCGATAGCAACCAGTGGGAGCCCTATCTCTTTCAGGATCACACGCAGATATTTCCATGGGTCGGAAAGCCCGGTTACAACTTGATTACCGACGAGGCCGACAACGCTATCAACTACATCAAGCAGTTGAACGCGGCTGCGCCCGACAAGCCCTTCTTCGTCTACTACGTACCCGGCGCCACGCATGCGCCGCACCATCCCACGCCGGAATGGATCGAGAAGTTCAAGGGCAAGTTCGACATGGGCTGGAATGCCGTGCGCGACCAGATCTTCGCGAACCAGAAGCGTCTTGGCGTCATCCCGCAAGATACGCAGCTTACCGCCTGGCCCGATGACCTGCCGAAATGGGACACGCTCGACGCCGACAGCAAGAAGCTGTTTGCCCGCCAGGCCGAGGTGTTTGCAGCTTACGTCGCCTATTCCGACAATGAGATCGGCCGCGTCATCCAGGCGGTAGACGACATGGGCAAGCTGGACAACACGCTCGTCATCTATATCGAGGGCGACAACGGCACGAGCGCGGAAGGGAGCACGCTCGGCACTCCGAGCGAGGTGATCACTATCGAGGGCATGGAGATCCCTGTCGCCGACCAGTTGAAATTCTATGATGCCTGGGGTTCCGACCAGACCTACCCACACATGTCGGTAGCGTGGTCATGGGCCTTCGACACACCGTTCAAATGGACTAAGCAGATCGCCTCGCATTTCGGCGGTACGCGGCAAGGCATGGCAATGGCGTGGCCCGCCCGCATCAAGGACGCAGGCGGCATTCGTACCCAGTTCCACCACATGATCGACATCGTTCCGACGATCCTCGAGGCGACCGGGATTCCGGCGCCAGCCATGGTCAACGGCGTGGCGCAGAAACCGATCGAAGGCGTCAGCATGGCCTACACGTGGGATAAGGCCAACGCCGACGCGCCCTCGACGCGCCACACGCAATACTTCGAGATGTTCGGCAACCGCGGCATTTACAACGACGGCTGGTACGCCTGTACCACTCCGCCGGCAGCACCTTGGCTGATGGGCAAAGCGCCAATGCCGGAAGTGGTCAATGGCTACAAGTGGGAGCTCTATAATCTCAAAGAGGACTATTCGCAGGCCAACGACCTTGCTCAGAGCAATCCGGACAAGCTGCATCAGATGCAGGAACTGTTCCTGCTGGAAGCCGCAAAGTACAACGTATTCCCGCTCGACAACTCGATCCTGGAGCGCCTCATGACACCGCGGCCGAGCGCGACCGCGGGGCGCAAGCTGTTCACCTATTCAGGCGTCGTTTCCGGCGTGCCCGGTGGCAATGCTCCGAACGTCCTGAACAAGTCCTACACGATCACGGCTGAGATCGAGATCCCGGCGAATGGCGCGGACGGCATGCTCGTGACCACCGGCGGCCGTTTTGGCGGCTTCGGCCTATACATCCTGAAGCAAAAGCCGGTGTTCCTCTACAATTTCGTGGACATCGAGCGCTTCCGCTGGGAGGGCCCCGACACGCTGGCCGCCGGTAAGCATACGATCGAGTTCGGCTTCACATCGGACAGCCACACCATGGGCAGCGGCGGTACGGGCATTCTCAAGGTGGATGGCAAGGAGGTCGCCAGCCAGAACATCCCGCACACTGTCCCCGCCCTGATGCCATGGGACGAGACCTTCGATGTCGGCATGGATACGCGCACCGGTGTCGATGACAAGGACTACCAGGTGCCGTTCGCCTTCACCGGGACGATCGACAAGCTGACGGTCCAGCTGAACTGAGAGCGTGCTCAGGCTTTTCGGATCGTCTTGGCCCGGCATCAGGGTGAGGTGACGCATGAATGTCTCGCCTGACCGACCGGCTGTCGGTCGAATAAGGATGCAGGTCAGCGCTCCCGAACAGGTCTGGATCGACGGGGGCAGCTTCCTCATGGGCTCGGACCATCATTATCCCGAGGAAGCTCCTGCCCATCCGGTGAAGGTCGATGGTTTCTGGATCGACGTGGCACCGGTGACGAACCGGCAGTTTGCCGCATTCGTGGAGGTTACCGGTTATGTTACGCTCGCCGAAAAGGCGTCCAATCCACAAGATTATCCCGGCGCGCCGCCCGAAATGCTAAAGCCGGGGTCGGTGGTCTTTGACCCACCGAAGCGGGTCTCCGGTCGCGATCCATCGCAATGGTGGAAATTCAAGTTCGGTGCGAACTGGCGTCGGCCCTATGGGGGCCTGAGCAACCTGCGTGGCAAGCTCGACCATCCGGTCGTCCAGATCGCCTATGCCGACGCCATGGCCTACGCCGTTTGGGCGGAAAGGGACCTGCCGACGGAGGCGGAGTGGGAAATTGCAGCCAAGGGCGGCCTCGAAGGCAAGGAGTTTGCTTGGGGGGACGAATTCATCCCAAACGGCCGCTGCATGGCCAATACCTGGCACGGCATGTTTCCGACTGAAAATCTCAAAAGCGACGGGTTCGAGCGGACCTCGCCAGTCGGCAGCTTCCCGCCGAATGCTTACGGCCTCTACGATATGATCGGCAATGTCTGGGAGTGGACGAGCGACTATTGGACGACACGCCATTCCGCCCCGGCCGAAAAGGCTTGCTGCGTTCCGGTCAACCCGCGCGGTGGCAGCGCCGAGGCAAGCCGCGATCCGGCACGGCCCGACATCAGGGCCGCAAGGCGGGTGATCAAAGGCGGATCGCATCTCTGCGCACCAAACTACTGCCGTCGTTACCGCCCTCAAGCACGCCATCCCCAGGAGGAGAACGCGGCGACAACCCATATCGGTTTTCGCTGTGTCCGCCGGCCATAGAGCCATGACTTCATGGCTGCAGCCGCGCGGATCTCGGCAACAATGGGCGCGAACGGGCGCTTCGAGCGCCAGCCGAGCTGGTACCTCAGTGTGTGCCTTGTTGGCTTGCCCGTTATCTTTGGCTAGCTAGGAAGTTGCGGAACAACCATACGCTGATCGTCGCGGTGGGGGTTCTGGCCGTCGCGCTCACGCTCGGAATGCTGGTTCAGTTTCTCTTCTTCCGATGACCCCCGCAGGCTCAGGAACTGCCCAGCGAGCGTGGCATTTATCGGCGCAAAACATCAGCCAGGATTGCGCCCTTCGGCCGCCTGCACCGGCGTAGGCGGCGGCTGCTTGCGCCAGCGCGCAAGACGTCCCTCTTCGTTTCCGACAGCAAAAAGCTTTTGCATGTAGTTTCGATCGAACTCGGATTTCGATCTCAGTGTGAAACGATCGGGGATAGACGCGTAATAGAGCTGACCGCGCGCGGCCGTCGTTTGTAGCTGCAAGCGCGTCAAATCGGATATCGTCTGATACTTGATCAAGGTCTCGATCGAGCGGCGGGCGATCCCGAGCGCCGTTTCTTCCGTCTCGGTATATTCGGGCGTCAATCGCCCGTTGCGGATCAGATAGAGCGTTCGCGACCGGGCATGACCAAAGTAGCGCTTCTCATAACCCGAGAGCTCGATATTGGGCGGGGCGAAGAAGAGCTGCGCCACCGTCCCGCCATCGACATGCAATTCCTGCCTGACTTGACCGTCCAGCCTCACATCGATGCGGACCGGTGGGAATACCGCGGGTATGGCGGCGGACGCCAACAGGATGTCGATCATGCGTTCTCGACGATCGGCGCGTGCGCTGGCGGCGATTGCGGACAGGTCCCAAACGACGGGACGCTGGGCATCGATGTTGGTGGTTTGGATCAAAAGACGGCGGCCAATGTGGTATTGCGCTGCGATTTCTTCGACCATTTTTTCGGTGAGATAGCGGCCGATCAACTGCCGCAACGGCGAATTGTCATAGAGGCCTCGGCCCATCACGCCGAACAGCCCGAGATTTCGATAGATGTCGCGGTCACCGTACTGCGTGAAAACTTCGCGCAATTCGTTGTCATGACCCGGACCAAGAAAAGCAAAGGGGGCGGCCAAGGCGCCGGTGCTGACCCCTGTCACAACCTCGAACTGCGGTCGATTGCCTCGCTCGGTCCAGCCCGTCAGGTATCCTGCAGCAAACGCACCGTCGGCGCCGCCGCCCGAAATCGCAAGAAAGTCGACATGGTCTGTGGCGGTGGACGGCCGATGCCCTGATCGAACAGCAGTCTGCGTCTGTGCGTACTGTTGTGTAATGAGCGAGCGCAACGTGGGCGTGACCTCGTCTCCCCAGAAGCGGGCAAGGTCCACCTCATCGATTTTAACAGTCGAGGCCTGTTCTGCCGGAACGGAGACACGCTCAGGCCCGGCGACGCATGCGGTAAGGAGACTGGACGCCAAAAGGAGCGGCATGATTGCGGATCGAAATCCCGGATAGCGCACAAAAATGGTCGCTGACAACGACATCGGCCTTTGATCCCCCATCATTGTCTCCAGCCTACTTTGCCGTTCGCGGATTGTCAGTTGTGTTCGCTGCCGTCGCGAAAGGGTGCCGGATATAGGCGACGGCGTATCGTGACAGCGAACGCCAGCAAAGCTGCGTTCATTTCCAGAGCGTGGGAGGCAAACGCCCCGCTTGCGAGCACGAGCGCTGCGACCACCAGGAGAAGCCAATGCATCGAGCCATGCCTGGATGCCCGGTCGCGGACGAGCCAAAGGGCGGTCAGGTAGATCGCGATCGGGATGCAGAAGGCGAGAGCGGCGAGCTGTTGCGAAACGGTCGCGTTGCGGGCAGCGCTTAGAAACACGACAAAACCGGCGGCCGTCGCCGATCCGGCTGCGAAAAGCAGACAGTGGCCGTAGGCCCAGGTCAGAACGGTGCGAGCTTCACGGCCAAGCAGCTGTTCGTTGCGGTCAAAATACAATCCCCACATCGAAAATGCGATGATGGAGCAGAGCGTCGCCCACCAGAAATGTCTGAGCTCGGGCGTCGCCGGATCTGAGATGATCAAGGCGATGGCAGCAAAACATTCACCAAGGACGATGATGTTGAACGAGTTGTAGCGATCAATGATGTGACCATGGTGCCAGTTGCTCGCGGTCCCGCGCTCGGCCAAAAGCGGTATGGCCAGTTCGCCGGCGGCGCCGAGTGCAAAGAGCGGGAAGTAGAGCGGCGCTTCCGGCGAAACTGTGACGATCAGGGTGTTCCAGTAGACCTGCATGGCGCCGATCCCGGCCGCGTAACGCAGGGCCGCCGGGCGGGCCTGCCGATCGCCATTCGCCGCGCCGAGCCAAAGGGCGATCATGCCGAGGCGCATGATGCTGAAACCGATGAGGACGAGCCAATGGGGCTGATCGCCAAGGCCGCTTCTTATCCCGCCGGCAAGGGTAAGCGATCCGAACATGATGACCATCGTCAGCACACGAAAGGCGGCAGACTTGTTGTCATAGCCCGAGGCAAACCATGTGTAGTTCGCCCAAGCCAGCCAGGCCATGAAGAAGCTGCAGGCGAAGCGTATGAGACCGGGTCCGGATGCGCCGGCCTCGATGTCCTGCGCCAGGCTGTGAGCGGCGGCACCCACCGCCACGACGGTCGCAAGATCGAACATCAACTCGAGCGAAGTCGAGCTGCGGCTGGCCTCGTCGCGATCGCGCGGGGCGAGGCTAAAGGCGGCTATCGCAGACAAGGCAGGCCTCCTCTTGAGATCGCGATTGCAGGGGGGGGAAGGCGACGGATGCCACGGTTCAGCCGGGCTTCTTCGTTTCTTGCGGTGAATAGAAGAACCCGACGAGAAGCAACAAGAAGGCGGGAAAGAGCATTCCTGCAACACCCACGGTGACTTGCGCCAACGCGCCGGCAGCACACCCCATCACAAAGCCGAACACCAGGATGAACGACGTCAGCGACTGCCCCCATTCCTCCGGCTTCTCGCTGTAGCCAATGACGCGACGGGCCGTGGCGACCGCAAGGCCGGCGATGTTGCCCGTCATGAGCGAAAATGGTGGGCCGAGTCTCGGGTCGAGACGTTCTATCGCCGTCAGCATTCCCATCGCGGTGACGGCGAGCAACGCACAAGCCGACAGCGGTCCGGCATCGAAGATTGCCAGAAGGGCGGACGTCGCGAATGCAACGGCCGCGATGATGAGCGTCCAGAACGTTGCCCGCTCGAGAGGCTTGATCCAGGCGACCATGATTGCCGCCAATCCTGCGCCCACCATGAAGAGGGGGAACGACATGATCTGGAGACCACGCAAGCCGCCTTTCTCGTGTCCGACCAGGCCCAGCCCGAGGAGCACGGCATTGCCGGTGACGAGCCCGACAAAAAGACCGCCCAAGTGAATGAAGAAGAGTGCGTCGGCGAAGCCGGAAATGAAGGCCAGCGCCAGCGAGTTGCTTTTCCCGCGAAGTATCGTGAGCATCGAATGCCGCTCCCCTAGTTGATTGCGCGCCCTGGCAACGAGAGCAACGACTGCAGCGACAACGCAACGGTCGATGCTGATATCGTACCGCCGGGCGTGAAGCGAACGTTCCGCGGTACGCCCCTTGAAAACGAATTTTGACAGGCGATGCGGTTCCCCAGGGCGACAGCCCAGGGGAACCGATGATACTTACTTTGCCGGGTTCGGTCCGATGGTCTTGCCGTGGTGGGTGCGCTCTTCGCCGTTGTGAACCATGGTGACGGCGTAATCGATGCCCATGCCATAGGCGCCCGAGTGCTCCTTCACCAGCGAGGTGACGGCATTGTAGGTTTCCTTGCGGGCCCAGTCGCGCTGCCATTCGAGCAGGACCTGCTGCCAGGTCACCGGGATGACGCCGGCCTGGACCATGCGGTCCATGGCGTATTTGTGCGCATCGACCGAGGTGCCGCCGGAGGCGTCGGCCACCATGTAGATCTCGTAATCCGGTACATCATTGAGGGCCGAGAGCGCGAAGGTGGTGTTGCAGACTTCGGTCCACAGGCCGGAGACGACGATCTTCTTGCGACCGTTGGCGGCATTCTTCGCCAGCGCATCGCGGACGTTCTGATCGTCCCAGGAGTTCATCGAGGTGCGCTCGAGAATGTCGTTTTCCGGGAAGACGGCGAGCAGTTCGGGATAGGTGTGGCCGGAGAAGGACGTGGTCTCGACGGTGGTGATCGTCGTCGGGATGTTGAAGACCTTGGCGGCCTTGGCGAGACCGACGACGTTGTTCTTCAGCACCTGGCGATCGATCGACTGCACGCCGAAGGCCATCTGCGGCTGCTGGTCGATGAAGATCAGCTGGCTGTTCTGCGGGGTCAGGACTTCGAGTTTGGCCATGGGATATCTCCTCTTTGAGCTGGTTGGGAAGAAGGGTGTCGGTGTCTGTCTTCGCCAGTCTGTGGTGAACTTGTCTGGTGAAAACAGGAGTATCGGGTCGGATTGCGCCGAACAAGTGCAATAAGAATTTCGATGGAGTTGCGAATATTGCAACAATCGACGTGAAGTGATGTGACCTGGAGCACCTCGGTTCAGATGAAAGCCAGACGCTCCAACGCCTGGTTTGAAGAACAGTCACAGAAAGCGGATCGCTGGTTCTTTCGTCCGGTCGTCACCGACCGAAAGAATGAGGCCGTCGGCGATGGCAACGGCGGTGGCAGTCGGATTGGCGCGGTCGAGCATCGTGACAAGGCCGTTGTGGAGAATGAGGTCGGGCGTCATCGTGGTGTCTCCGGACTGTTGGGCGCCGGCGGTGCGGGCCGACGAAAAGAGAGCAGGCAGGGCAAGCGACGAGGCTGCGCCGAGGAACGTGCGTCGGGTGGGCTCATGATTCCTCCTTGTCTCTGAAGCTGCCGGCGAGTGGTCGGATCTTCATCTAGTGATCCATCGTGACAAAGAGATTGTCCGTCCGTGGGCGAGGCGCAGGAGCAAGCATGCAGCACGAGGCAAGAAGGCGGCCAAGCGCTCGCAAGGGAAAGTCCATCGGACATAACGCACCGATCAGCGAGCTGGCTGCGGGCAGAAAGCATGCGCGCGCGAGATCAGAAGGCTGCGGAACGGTGGCTTGATTGCCAGGATCATCGGCTTCTCCCTGATCTGATCGGTTGCGGGTCTGGTTTTTCGATATTGCTGCTATTGCGCTCTAGTTTCTTGTCCAGAATGCCTGTTTTTAGAACGTTCTTGCGCTCCTGCGGCGAAGTCAGGCATCGATGACCCGGTGTTCGCCGTGATCCGAAAGTGCGATGGCGTGGGTTTGGGCGTAGACGCCGGATCGGTCCGCCAAGGCGCTTGGGCTGGGGACGTCACGGGCTCGGTCACCGTCGGCAAGCGCGCTGACCTCCTCCCGTTTGCGTACCGATCGCGTGCTGAATTTCGCCCCGATGGAAGACATCGACAGTGTCGGGGTCAGCGGACGTCGAGCGAAAGCCGACGGTGTCATGCTTGACGTGGATTGGGCGCACGCAAGACGACGCACCATCGGTATTCAGGAGCGGGTCTTTGCTCTGGCGGAGACGATCAACCTGACATGGCCAGCAAATGGGTCGCAGGTGGCCGCGATGTGCAAGTCGAAATGACTCCGTTTGCCAGCGATGGCTGGACTAGGCTGGGCTTTGCCAATCGCCGGCCGCGCCTCTGACGCCACGGGCTGAGGTTGGTGCACCTCTGCCCGCTGGCCAGTCAGCGTGATACTCTCAAAAGTCCCTTGGCCCGATCGCCGACCAAGGGGTGCACCTGGGAACCTTCTTCCGCGGGGCTTGGTTCAGCCCATCCGTTCCGAGGCGTACGAGCCTGGCGAAGGTGGGAAGACCACAGCCTTGTTCCCGTTGATGAAGACGCGGCCATGGATATGCGCGTGGATCGCGCGAGCGAGCACCTGGCTTTCCACGTCGCGGCCGAGGCTGACGTAGTCCTCGGCACTTTGAGCATGGGTCACACGCACGGTGTCCTGTTCGATGATCGGGCCTTCGTCGAGGTCGGCAGTGACATAGTGAGACGTGGCGCCGATGAGTTTCACGCCGCGCTCGAATGCCTGCTTGTAAGGGTTCGCACCCTTGAAGCTCGGGAGGAATGAGTGATGGATGTTGATGATCCTGCCCGACATCCGCGAACACATCTCGTCTGAGAGAACCTGCATGTAGCGCGCCAACACGACAAGTTCGGCACCGCAATCTTCAACGATTTGCATTTGCTCGGCTTCGGCTGCCGGCTTGTTATCCTTGGTCACCTTGATGCAGTGAAACGGTATGTCGTGGTTCACGACAACGCGTTGATAGTCCAGATGATTGGAGATCACGCCAACGATGTCGATCGGCAGCGCGCCGATGCGCCAGCGATAAAGGAGGTCGTTCAGGCAGTGGCCGAAGCGTGAAACCATCAGGATCACCTTCTTCTTTGCGCTTTCGTCGAAGAACTCGGCGTCAGCCTGGTATCTGGCCGCGATCTGCGCGAACCCCTCGCGGAGTTGGTCGAGGCTGTGCCCTTCTTCAGGCTGGAAGCTGACGCGCATGAAGTAGCGTCCGGTGTCTGCGTCGTCGAACTGGGCACTGTCGGAGATATTGCAGCCATTTTCGGAGAGATAGGACGCAATCGCGGCCGTTACCCCGCGAATGGAAGGGCAGGCTACGCGCAGCGCGTATCGAGGCTTGGTGCTGGTCATGTGATGGGTACCGTTCTTGGCGATTTATGCAACGAGGCCTTGTTGGCGGCGAAAAGCTGTGAGTGTGTTGGACAGGAGGCAGGCGATCGTCATCGGGCCAACGCCTCCAGGGACGGGGGTGATGGCCGCGGCATGCCCCGCCTCGGCGTAAGCGACATCTCCGACGATCCTGGATTTCCCGTCTTCGACGATACGGTTGATGCCGACATCGATGACTACGGCCCCTGGCTTGATCCATTCTCCGCGAACGAGCCCCGGTCTTCCAACGGCCACGACCAGAATGTCGGCGGCGCGGCAAAGCTCGGCCGTATTCCTCGTCTTTGAATGGGCGACTGTCACAGTGCAATTGGCGCTCATCAGGAGTTGCGCCATTGGTTTGCCAACGATGTTGGACTTGCCTAGTACGACCGCGTTCAATCCAGCCAAATCCGCCCCCAGTCGATCATGGAGGAGCATCATGCAGCCAAGTGGCGTGCAGGGGATCAAGGCAGGCTGGCCTGTCGCGAGCCGCCCGGCGTTGGAGATGTGAAAGCCGTCAACGTCCTTGTCGGGGTTGATCGCCTGAATGACTAAGTTGGGGTCAAGATGACGCGGCAGCGGCAACTGCACCAGGATCCCGTGAACCTGAGGGTCCTGGTTCAATGCGCCGATCAGTGCCATGAGCTGGTCCTGAGTGGTATCTGCCGGCAGTCGGTGTTCGAACGATTTCATGCCCGCCGCAACGGTCTGGCGATGTTTGGACGCAACATAGACGGCGCTCGCCGGGTCGTCGCCCACGAGCACGACAGCGAGGCCCGGGGCAGCACCGGTCTCTGCCAGAAGCAAGGCGACGTCAGTCTCGATGCTTTTCAAAAGGCCGTTCGCAAAGGTCTTTCCGTCGATCACCTCAGCGCGGTGAAATCTATCCATTCCCATCTCGTTGCTCTCCTGTCGACCGGTTCGGGACATCGCGACGCCTGAGTATGACCATGCCGCGCGGTGCATTCTGCTCGCGCGGCATGCGTCAGGAATTCGGAGCGTCGGTGGGTGGAGCTCAGTGTCCGTAGACCGGGAAGCGGTGGGTGAGGTCGGCGACGACCGCCTTCGCATTACCAACGACTTCGTCAATCTTTCCAGCGGCTTCAGCGTCAATGAGATCAGCAATCACTTTGCCGAGCGCCTTGAACTCCTCTTCCTTCAGGCCTCGAGTGGTCGCCGCCGACGTGCCAAGACGCATACCGACCCATTCGGGCGGGCGAGGGCTGTCGCCTGGGATCGGGTTTTTGTTCGAGGTGATGTTGGCACGAGCCAACGCTACCTCGACCTGCTTGCCATTGAGGCCTTTGCTGGAAAGATCGAGCAACACGATGTGCGTATCAGTGCCGCCCGACACGATCCGGACGCCGCGATCGGCGAGCGTTTCTGCAAGTACCCTGGCATTTGCCTTGACCTGGTGGGCGTAGACTTTGAAATCATCTCGCAGTGCCTCACCCAGGCAGATCGCCTTTGCCGCAAGGACGTTGCTGTGAAGTGATCCCTGGACGCCCGGGAAGACGGCAGCTTGCAGCTTCTTGAACCATTCTTCGTTGTTTGTCAGAATGAGGCCGCCGCGCGGACCACGCAGTGTCTTCGTCGTTGTGCATGTGACGATATCGGCATGCGGGAACGGGGAGGGGTGCGCACCCCCTGCCACCAGACCTGCGATATGGGCCATGTCCACCATGAAGTACGCACCGACCTTCTTGGCGATCTTCGACATGCGCTCGAAGTCGAGTTCACGTGGGTACGCCGAGCCGCCGGTAATCAAGAGCTTCGGGCGCACCTCTTCTGCGACGCGCTCCATTTCGTCATAGTCAATGACTTCGTTCTGAGCGTTCACATTGTAGTTGTGTGCCTCGAACCATCGACCCGACAGGTTAGCCTTCATGCCGTGTGAAAGGTGGCCGCCTGCAGCAAGGTCGAGGGAAAGAACCTTGTCGCCAGGGGTCATCAGCAGGAAGAAGACCGCCAGGTTTGCCTGCGTGCCGGAATGCGGCTGGACGTTGGCATAGGCACATCCGAAGAGTTCCTTGGCGCGGTCGATGGCAGCCTGCTCGACCACGTCCACGAATTCGCCGCCACCGTGGAAGCGATTGCCGGGGTAACCCTCGAGCGTCTTGTTGGTCATCTCATGGCCAAGTGCATCGAGGACCGCACGGCTGACGATGTTCTCCGACGCGATAAGCTCGATCTGGTTCTGTTGGCGATGACGCTCGTTGGCAAGAGCGTTTGCAACGAGCGGATCGCGCTCTTCGACGTGCGTTTCGAAAAATGCCTTTGCGACGTTTTCCATTGTTCCTCTCCAATATCGGGTATCCATTTCGTTGGAGGGCAAACTAGTCGGCGTCACAATCCAGAAAAAGTTAATAATATTTGCATATACCATCAGATATGCTAAACAATTGAGCGTCGGAACGGGAGGATGGCATGGACATTGGGCGTCTGCGGGCTCTCAGGGAACTCTCGATCCGAAAGACAATGGCGGCTGTGGCCGAGGCTCTTTATGTTTCCCCGTCCGCGGTGTCGCAACAGATTGCACTCCTTGAGGAAGAGGTGGGCATCAAACTGATTGAGCGCCGGGGGCGCGGCGTCGTCATGACGCTTGCCGGGCAGAAGCTTGTCGATCGCGCCGGGAACATTCTGTCAGAAATCGAGTCTGCGCGAGCCGATATCTCGGAACTGAAAAGCGTGATCTCGGGCGAGTTGCGGGTGGCGGCTTTCCCGTCAGTTGCGGCCGCATTGATCCCGCGAGTGGTCCATCAGCTTGCCGAAATGCACCCGCACCTCACCGTCCAGTTCGATGAAATGGAGCCTGCGGAAAGCGTGGCCGCACTCAGAAGCTGGCAGACCGATGTAGCCATCATTGACGACCTCAACATGCCAACGGGCGCTTTGGACCCCAACATTGAAACCATCTATTTGATGGAGGATGTGTTCAACGTCATGGTATCGAAGGACCATAAGCTGGCCGAAAAGCCGACAGTCAAACTCAAGGAACTGCGAAACGAGCGCTGGGCCATCGACACCGCATCGGACACCTACAACACGATGCTTGCCGATGCCTGCCAGGCCGCCGGCTTCAAGCCCAATATCGTCGCGCGTTGCAAAGGGTTCGAGGTAACGATCGCTCTCATCCGGCAGAATTACGGCATCTCGATGCTACCGGGCCTTCGGGCCAGCCATGACCTGGAGGATGTCTGGGTCTGCAAGGTCGTTCCAGAAATCCGCCGCAAGATCTTCCTGGCTTTTCGCAAAGCAGAGAAGCGGAGCCCTGCCATGCAGGTCTTCATTGAGCAGATTACGCGCAAGTAGGGCGCGGGCTGACCATCATTTCAAGCAAACCATAGGGTGTTGAGCCCTTGAGCTTTGGCCTGCCTTCATCGGGCGATCGGCCGTGCTCGTAGCGCTCACCGCCGCGCTCACGTCCGACTCCTGGCTACGTTACTGCTCTTTGCCGAGCAAGATCCCGTTCGATCCTAAGATAGACACGCCTGGGTAGTCTCGGGGCGGTTGCGCCTCGCCTTGGCGCATTTCATTCATCAGTTTTGCTTATGTAATGATCAAGGGAAATTAAGTAGATTTAAACGAATCGACCCCTTATCGTCCCCCTGCCGATCGATGGGGCTTTAGCGACACCGGCGAACCGGCGGGAACATTTTTTGCTTCAGAACGGCAATAGCCGCTGCGGCCGACATCGAAATCAGTCCCCGCCAGTGCTCCGTCTTTAGGCCCCACAACCCGTCAGAGCGTCCGAAAGGGGAACTGAAATGAAATTCATGAAAGCACTCGCAGCCGGGGTATTCGCCGGGCTGGCTCTCGCAGCGACAAGCGCTTCCGCATCCGTCCTGGATACGGTGAAGCAGCGAGGCGTCCTGAACTGCGGCACCGACAATACCGCGCCCGGATTCGGCTATCTGAACACCACGACCGGCCAGATGGAGGGACTGGACGTCGACTTCTGCAAAGCCGTCGCGGCCGCAGTTCTGGGCGACGTGTCGAAGGTCAAGTTCATCACCGTGACGGACAAGAGCCGCTTCGACGCGGTGCTTACCAATCAGGTCGACGTCGTCTTCGCCCACACGACGATCAAGCCGGCGCGCGAATCCGCCATCGCGATCGATTTCCTGCCGATCAACTTCTACGACGGCAACGGCGTGATGGTGAAGGTCGATTCCGGGGTGACGCAGTTCAGCGACCTCGAGGGCGCGACGATCTGCACGACGCAGGGCTCCTCCACCGAGATGGTCCTTACCAATGCCTTCAAGGCTCGCGGCTGGACGACCTCAAAGGTATTGACCTATGAGAACCTCGAAAAACTCTTTGCAGCACTGAACTCCGGCCGCTGCAACGCCATGAGCACGGATAAATCCGCGCTTGCGGCTTGGGCTGGCAATTCGCCGAAGCCTGCCGATTATCTGATCCTCCCCGACACCCTCGACAAGTCGCCGTTCGGTGGCTTTGTGGTCGCAAACGACTCCAAATGGCGCAATGCTTTGCGTTGGGTCCATTACGGTCTCTTCCAAGCGGAAGAGTCCGCCATCACCCAGAACAATCTCGACGAAAAGCTCAAGAGCGAAGATCCCTTCGTTCAAAAGCTCCTGGGCGTTGGCGGCGGCTACGGCAAGGACTTCGGCCTTGCCGACGACTTCGTAGCTCAGTCGATCAAGGCCGTCGGCAACTATGGCGAGATCTACGATCGCAATCTCGGTCCCAACACCAGGATGTATCTCGACCGGAAGGGCACGGCGAACGCCCTTTGGACCCAGGGTGGCGCAATCTATTCCCCGCTCTGGAATTGAACCTGACAACGGGCTGGCGCGGCATTTGCCGCTCCAGCCCGAAATGGCGTTTGGAGCCCGGATATGAGCATCAATGAGACGAGCGCGGCACCCGGTGTCGTCGATCGTGACCAACAGCAGGCGCGGCGGTTGCGTAACCGGTTGCGCTACGACGCCATCCAGTTCGCGATAATCGCCCTGGCGATCGCTCTGGTTGGTGTCCTGGCCTACTGCGTGAAAGAAGGGCTTGCCGCAAAGGGCATCAAATTCAGCTTCGCGTTCCTCGCCAACACGGCGGGCTTCGACATCAGCGAAGGCAAGACGCTTTCGTTCGGGGAAGAGATCCTTCCGGTGTTCGAGGCCTTTACGTCCGACAGGACGAACGGTGCGGCCTTCGTCACGGGCATCTTCAACACGGCGAAGGTGGCAGTGCTCGCGATCGTCTTCAGCACGATCTTGGGCACGCTCTTCGGGGTCGGACGCCTTTCGACCAACTGGGTCGTCAGGAACCTCTGCTTCTGGATCGTGGAGTTCGTCCGCAACACTCCGCTTCTGATCCAATTGGTCTTCTGGTACTTCGCCGTCGTTTTGCAGTTCCCACCGCTCGCCTCCGCCGCCAAATGGTACGGTGGCGTCATTATCAGCCAGCAGGGCCTCCATTTTCCTTCTCTTTCCTGGGCCGGGGATGGCTCGCCGATTTCCATTGCGCTCGCGACGGCCACCTGGCTGGCGTTTGCCGGAGCGGTTTTCGATCCGGTTGGCAAGATGCGACGCGCCTGTATGATTGCACTCGCGGTGATGATAGGTGTGCTGCTTGCAACGGACATGTTGTCGGTCGATTATCCGGTGGCTTCGCGCTTCCAGGCGAGTGGCGGCACAAGTCTAAGCCCCGAGATGGCCGCACTTCTGTTGGCCATCGTTGTGAACAGCGCGTGCTATATCGCCGAGATTGTCCGCGGGGCGATCGACGCTCTCCCGAAAGGTCAATGGGAAGCGGCCGGGTCGCTCGGTCTAAGCCGTCGCGACACGATCAGCGACATCATCCTACCCCAGGTGTTTCGTGTCGTGCTCCCGTCCTTCGGAAATCAGTACATCAGCCTGACCAAGAACACCGCGCTCGGGATCGCGATTGGCTATCCGGACCTCTTCAACATCTATGGCACTGTCGCCAACCAGACTGGCCACAGCCTCGAAGGCATCGTCATCGTCATGGCGTCGTATCTGCTTTTGAGTTGGACGATCAGTGCAGTCGTTTCCTTTGCCGACAGGCGTCTGAACGTCGTGGGAGCAAAAAGATGATCGCATACGCTTTCAAGTGGTCACGCCATAACCTCTTTGCCAAGCCGTTCGACGCGCTCCTTTCCCTGATCGTCATCCCGGGGACGCTCTGGCTCATATATTCGGCTCTTGCATGGGCATTTACGACCGCGCAGTGGGATATCATCCCGCAGAGCATGCGTGTCCTGATGATCGGGATCTTCCCGGCCGATCAGGTCTGGCGTGCGTGGACGGCCGTCGGGATCATCGGTGCGCTTCTCGGGGCCGCACTCGGCTGCGTGTTCAGTTTCCGCGTCCACCATGCCTTTATTCTGGCAGTCCCGCCGCTCGCGCTTGCGGTTTCAGGACAAGGAATGGAGGTTTCCGGCCCTGCCGCTCTGGTCGTGGCGATCCTGGGGTGCGGATGGGCGCTGACCTCGTATGTGCCCCTGGCACGCAAAGTCCTGCTACCTGCATCGTTTACCGGGTTCATATCCATATTCGCCGTGATGGCGCCTCCAGGCGTTGGCCTGTGGGGAGGGTTGCTCCTCAGTATATTGCTGACGCTGGTGACCGCTGTTCTGTCACTTCCAATCGGCATCCTGCTCGCGTTCGGCCGTCGCAGTCGGTTTTCGAGCGTTCGCGTGATCTGCACGGGCTACATCGAGATCATGCGATCTCTACCGCTGATCCTGGTCGTCTACTGGATCTGGATCCTGATGCCGGTCCTGGCCACGGGATGGAACCTGGCAGATGTCGCACGCGGCATGATCGGTTTCACGATCTTCTACTCCGCATATGTCGCGGAATATGTGAGGAGCGGACTGCAGGCGGTCCCACAGGGTCAGACCGAGGCTGCACGCTCCCTCGGCATGAGTGAGTTCGATATCAACCGTTCAATCGTTCTTCCGCAGGCGCTGCGCGTGGTCGTGCCTCCGCTTGTTGGCAACGTGCTTGATATCTTCAATGCAGCGCCGCTCGTCTTCATCATTGGCCTTACCGACTTCCTTCGAGCGGGCCAGATGATCCTCGCCAACCCGCAGTACGGCGACCGAACCTACGAAGTCTATTCCTTCCTGCTTCTGACCTATTTCCTCGCCGGCTCGATGATCACCTACGCCGCGCGCAAGCTCGAAGCACATATGGCCGTCGGCAGTCGCTGAGCGGGCAAACATGGAGTGAAAGCGATGACCACCATCGTTGAAATGAAAAAAATGAACAAGTTCTACGGCACGCACCACGTGCTGAAGGACATCGACCTAACAGTGACACGCGGCGAGGTAATGGTTGTTCTCGGGGCGAGCGGCTCCGGCAAGTCGACCCTTATCCGTTGTGTGAACGGCCTCGAGATGTACCAGCACGGCAGTCTCGTGGTCGACGGTTATCACATGCCCGTCGACGAAGACCGAAGACTAGGAGGCGAGCGCGAACTGGCGGAGATCCGCAAGGGCGTGGGGATGGTGTTTCAGCAATTCAACCTCTTTCCGCACAAGACAGTCGTCGAGAACATTACGATCGCGCCGATCCGTGTACGGAAGAAATCCAAGGAAGAGGCCGAGGCGGCTGCGATCAAACTCCTGGAGCGCGTGGGTCTGAAGGCGCATGCGCATAAGTATCCGGGACAATTGTCGGGCGGCCAGCAACAGCGCGTGGCCATCGCCAGGTCGCTGGCGATGGAACCCCATCTGATGCTCTTCGATGAGCCAACCAGCGCCCTGGATCCGGAAATGGTGGGGGAGGTCCTCGATGTCATGCGCGAACTCGCCGCTGAAGGCATGACCATGATGATCGTCACCCACGAGATGGGGTTTGCCCGCGAGGTCGGCGACCGCGTTGTCTACATCGACCAGGGCTCAATCCTGGAGATCGCGAAGCCGGATACCTTCTTCGACGATCCGCAGAATGACCGTGCCCGCTCCTTCCTGGCCCGCGTTCTGAAGCACTGAGCGAAACACATGGCAATCAACCATCGGCAACAGGATAATGCGATGACCGTCGAAGTACCGAACGCGCAACTTCTCCAGGAAGTGGCCTCGGCGTGGCCGACCCTATGGGTGAACCCGAAGTACAAGGCGGGCGCAATCGACGGAGGAGACTTACCGGTAAATCCTTCCGATGTCCTGGACGCCAAACGGAACTGGGAGAGACTGGCTCCACTGCTCGCAGCGTGTTTCGAAGAACTCGAAGCCACCGGCGGCGTCATCCGATCCGAACTGCTCGAGCTCAAGGCGTTGCGACACGCGCTGGAATATGGCTCGCCGGAGTACGGTCGCCTGTTCATGAAGGCTGACAGCGAGCTTCCCGTGGCCGGTTCCATCAAGGCAAGGGGAGGGGTCTACGAAGTGTTTCTTTTCGCCGAGGGACTGGCGAGGCAAAATGGCCTGCTGGCCGACGGGGGAGACATCCGCAAACTCGCCGGGGCCGAAGCGCGAGACTTCTTTTCTGGATACACGATCGCCGTCGGCAGTACCGGCAACCTTGGCTTGAGCGTGGGCATCGCCGCCCGGGCGCTGGGCTTCAAGGCAACCGTTCACATGTCCTTCGATGCGAAGCAGTGGAAGGTGGATCGCCTGCTTCGCCTCGGTGTCGAGGTTATCAAACATGAGGCCGACTACACGACTGCGGTGGAGAACGCGCGCGTCGTCGCGGAAGCGGATCCGTCCATCTACTTTGTTGACGACGAAAAGTCTCGACACCTATTCCTCGGCTACAGCGTCGCGGCCTACGAACTGGCTGAGCAGTTGAAGGATCTGGGCGTAACTGTCGACGAAAACAACCCTTTGTTTCTGTATCTGCCTTGCGGCATCGGCGGCGCTCCAGGGGGTGTGACCTTCGGGGCAAAAGCAGTCTTCGGCGACAATGTCCATGCATTCTTCGTCGAACCCGTCCAGTCGCCTTGCGCGTTGGTGCATATGATGTCGGGCTCCGAGGAACTGGTGTCGGTCTATGACGTCGGCCTTACCAACAAGACCGAGGCTGACGGGATGGCGGTGGCGCGGATGTCTGCGTTCGTTGCGACCGTCATGCGAGAAATGTTGGCGGGCATCTACACTGCTCCCGACGCCGACTTGTTGAAGGCGCTGCTGTCTGCGTACGAGGCAGAGGGTTTACGCCTCGAGCCGTCCGCAACCGCGGCCTTGTTCGGCCCCGAGTTCCTCCTGCGCCACCCGCGCGGCGAAGAGTTCTGCGCGCAGCGCGGTATGCGGGACAAGATGGGACGCGCGACGCACATCCTCTGGACGACGGGGGGATCTTTCGTGCCGGACGAGCAGTTCGAAAGCTTTCTTGCACAGGCAAGGTCCTTGGTGCAGCGGTAGGCGCATGCGCGAACCTTTCGAGCAGTCGGGGTGATGGCCATTCCGATTGCCGGCTCACCCGTCCGGTGGTGCACGGCCCGGTCATCTTTCTGAAGCTGGCAAAGGCTCGCCCCGCGACATTCAGCCCGCTCAACCTTCAGGCGGCCGGGCTATGGGGAGTAGTTCCGGCGGTTGGCGCGGTCGGCTCCGACGAGCTGCGCTACAGACCTATTTGCCTATGTCGGATCATCGGTCGCGGCATCGAGAAGCACGTTTGTGTCGACGAATATCACGGCTCGTCACGGGTGAGTTCCATAATCGCGTCAGTGTCCAGCCCTTCGCCTGCGTGCCCCCGCAGTTTGGAAAAGCGGCAGGGCTGCTGCTTTTTGGCGTCGTGGACGAGAACGATGCTCCCATCCTGCGCGCCGCGGAAATCAACCTTGCTCCCAGGAACAATTCCCAGGAGGTCGCGCACTGATTTTGGAATGGTAACTTGCCCTTTGGCTGTAACTTTCGTCGTCATCGCCATTGCCCGATAAGGAATGATCTCATCAAGGTATTACTGCGCGGTCCTTTTTTCCAAGAGATTGCACGGATACCGCTCCGCTGGGCCTCCGCGACGTTACATCGTCCATAGGACCGAAAGCGGTGCAGCGTGCAATTTTTTCGCCGAATGGCGTCACGCGGTCGCGATCGTGTAAAAACGATGCCGTGCAGGAAGCGGTCGCCCACCGCCTCCTATAGCTTGTTGATGGACACCTGGTGGCTTCCAATATTATCGCGCCTTTGCCCGATCATTCATTGCATTGACGCCTTTCCATCCCTGCACAATACCGGCTTGATGGGCCGCGATTGGGAATCGTAAGCACTCGGAAATCTGGCAAGAAATGAAAGTTTGATTTCTCTAGTGATTGATGATGGAGATTAATCAAATTATGCTTTGTTTTTGTCGAATTGGCTCAATCTAGGTGACGTAACGAATTCATAATTTCATAAGTTGTGTCTAGCCCACAAAAATCGCGTTATAGTTTGACTTGTGCGAAAATTTAAAATATCAAAAAAGCAAAAGCGCATTATAGCCCTCTTTTGGCGATAAAAGGAAGGACGAGCAAGCTATAATTATACAAGGACGAGCTGCGAGAATCCTGTTCAAAGACGAGGACGTAGGCGTCTTGTCGGAAACGGCGAGCGGCGGAACGCGTTTTTCCTACGATGCGGAATGGAGGGGCGACATTGCCTGCTGTTTTTCGAGCGAACGCCGGGAGCACGATTGGATCAATGGTCTGCATCCCTTCTTCCAACATCTTGGGCCTGAGGGATGGCTGCGGGAGCAGCAAGCGCGATTGGCTCATATCGTGGAGGATGACGATTTTGGCCTACTGCTTCGCTATGGGCGTGACTGTATCGGTGCGGTGAGCGTCGTGCCAACAGAGGAGCTTGTCGATTTTGGGAACGCGACGCCCACGACGGCCAACCCTGGCCGCACTGTTTCTGGACACCAGAAAAAACTTCTGGTCGTCAAGACGCCAGGCGGATTCGAACCAGCCTCTGCAACGGGACCGGCTCCCTATATCGCGAAATTCAATTCCGAACGTCTGCCCACCCTAGTACGAAACGAAAATCTGAGCCTGCAGTGGGCCGCAGTTGTCCTTGGCAAAGGAGAAGTCAACGAATTTGCGCTATCTTTCGTGCCAGCTGTCCGTGAGCAGGCGTTAATAGTGACGCGCTTTGACCGCAAGGGTCAAAGCAAACTGAGGCTTGAGGATTTCGCTCAGATTCTGAGCGTGCCACGAGGTGCTGACTACGCCGGAAAATATAACGCGTCCTATGAGGATGCCGCCGAGGTGATCAAGAGGTACTCAACGAGGTCCCAGATCGATCTGCTTCGCTTCTTCCGACGGCTCGTCGCCTTTGCCATCGTCGGGAATTGCGATGCCCATTTGAAGAATTTTTCGCTCTTGGAAACGTCGACAGGACTGCGGCTTTCTCCCGCCTACGATGTCCTGAACACTGCAATCTACGACGGATATGACCAGACGTTGGCACTGTCGCTCGGGGGAGACAAGATAAATCTCGACGTCTTGACTGATGCCCACTTCAGGAGATTTGGCCGCTCGATCGGGCTTCCCGATCGGGTCGTCGACATCGTATTCGCCGAACTCAGACGCAATGTCGTAAAGGCGGCTCCAATCATCCGCCCTCCCGAAGCCGAGGGCGGCGAAGGTTTTCTAACTAGCTACGAAGAGATCGTGAGCAACTCATGTCAGAGGATATTGGGGGTGTACCCCCGCTGAACTGGTCAGTTCTGGTCAGTGAAGCGCTGCGCCGGCGCAAGACAGAAGGGCTAACCCAGAAGGAGCATGCAGCTCTCTCCGGCGTGAGCATTCCGACCATGGCCTCCTTCGATAGGGGCGAAACAACCCTGACATTGGCAAAAGCCTTCGATATTCTGCGGACCGTGGGCATGATCGAAGAGGCCTCCGCTGAAAGCGCCCAGGACTCATTCGTGAGCGACGCATTTGCCCGCTGGCGAAGTCTTGTCGATAAACTGCCAGTCCGTTCTCCCGGCCGCTTCCCCGACGGTTGGTATAGATTTGACTACGAACTGAAGGGTGATCTGAAGGCGTTCACCTTGAGAGAATTCGAGCGCGTCCTAAAGAAAGCCGAGACGCGCCATACGGGCTGGCCGGTATTTCTTATGTTGTCAGAACGGCAGGAATTCTTGCCGAGAGAAATGGACGGTCTCATCGAATGCTGGATTCGGCCTGAAGGCGACGGGACCACCCGCTTGGCCCTGGCAGATCCTGCACACTGTGATTTTTGGCGGGGTTCTCCGACTGGACGAATGTTCTCCATGCGAGGATACCAAGAAGACAGCGTTGAGACATTTCCGCCCCACACGATCTTCGATACCTCTTTGCCGATTTGGCGGATGGGCGAAGCGTTGCTGCACGCGGCAAACCTTGCCCATTTGATGGCGGATGACGGCGCCGAGATCACCATCAGATTTCGTGTCCTGTACACAGGTTTGGCAGGACGTGTGTTGCGCAGTTGGGCCAATCCCTTTGGCGACCTTCGTCTTGAAGGCGGCGGCGCCCGAAGCGATGAAGTAGTGCTTGAGACAGAGGTTGCCGCCTCCGAGGTAACGGACCGCCTGGCCGACTACCTCTATCCGATGGTCGCAGCTTTATACGAACGTTTCGGTGTCACGGGACTCAGTCCAAACCAGGTGGCTGTCGAGGTAGGTCGTCTGCTAAAAAGCAATGTCGGTTAACGCCTTAGCTGCGTTTGGGACGGCGACCTGCCGCCGATACGGGATCCGCTTTGTCTGCTAACGAAGGACGGCCTGCAAAGTCGCGCTGGTTAAGCAAGATTCAACAATGCAGTCCTACGTGGACATCGTCTCAAAGCTCGGCCGGGGCTCGGATCTCTAGGAACGTTGGTAAAATGACCGCGCAGTTCCATAATTAAGCTTATGCGATAAACGTCTGTAGCCGGGTACATTCTAATTTGAAGTGCGACATGCCAATGATTTCAATGATTTCCCCCTGGAGATTTTGGAATGTCCCGACGCTATTCGCAGCTGAATCTGGCCGATCGACGCCGCCTCTTCCACTTTGTCGAACGCAAAGTGCCGATCAAAGAAATGGCGCGCGAACTTGGTCGTCATCGATCGACGATCTACCGTGAGATCCGGCGCAACACCTTCCACGATCGCGAGCTGCCCGACTATAGCGGTTACTTCCCAACCGTTGCTGACGACATCCGCAAAGAGCGGCGGCAGCGTTTGAGGAAGCTCGTGCGGCACCCGCAATTGCGCGAATTGGTGATCGAGCAGCTGAAGGCACTTTGGTCACCGGAACAGATTGCCGGTCGTCTGCTCGCCGATGGCGTGAGCGCCGTGCGGGTCTGCACCGAGACGATCTATCGCTTCATCTACGGCAAGGACGATCAGGCGCTGGAGCTCTATCAGCATCTGTCGGAAGGCCGCCGCAAACGCCGCCCCCGCGGCTCGAGGAAGCCGCGCGACGGCACTTTTCCGGCTGCCTGCAGGATATCGCAACGTCCTGATTTCATTGGCGATCGTTCGCAGTTCGGGCACTGGGAGGGCGACTTGTTGATCTTCGAACGTGATCTCGGCAACGCCAACCTGACCTCGTTGGTCGAGCGCAAAAGCCGCTACACCGTGATGATCAAGAATCCGAGCCGGCACTCACGGCCGATCATGGACAAGATCATCGAAACGTTCTCACCTTTGCCAGCCTTTGCCCGGCAGAGCTTCACCTTTGATCGCGGCACGGAGTTTGCCGCTTTTAGGGCTTTGGAAGATGGCATCGGCGCGCGGAGCTGGTTTTGCGACCCCAGTGCGCCTTGGCAGAAAGGTGCCGTGGAAAACACCAACAAGCGCATCCGCCGCTTCATGCCTGGCGATACCGATCTCTCCGCTGTCAGTCAGCAACAGCTCGTCGCCCTCGCCCACCATATGAATGCGCTCCCGCGTAAGTGCTTGGGCTATCGAACGCCCACCGAGGTCTTCATGGCGCATTTGCGCGAATGCGCGTAGTGCCCTACTCTTCACCCGTCAATGTTGCACTTGGATTAGATTCTCCCCCGCAAAGTTAAAGTGTCCTGATCCTGCAAAGTAAGAATGTCACTCTCCCCGGGTTTGATGACCTGGGAGATTGCGGATGGGATTGATTGCGATGAGTGAGCGTGATCTGCAGCGGATCGAGGTTTTGTCGAAAGTTATCGCCGGGCGCATGACACTGGTGTCGGCGGCACATGTGCTGGGCTTAAGTACGCGCCAGGTGCGGCGTCTGTTGGGTCGGATCAGCGTCGACGGTGCGGCGTCGATCCGACACCAGGCGATTGGCCGGCCATCGAACAATCGAATTTGTGACGGCATGCGCGATTACGCCATGGCGATCGTGCGCGAGCGCTATGCAGACTTTGGTCCGACGCTGGCGGCCGAGAAGCTTGCGGAGCGTGATGGTCTGACGGTGTCGCGTGAGACCTTGCGCCGATGGATGTCGGAGGCCGGCCTGTGGCTGTCGCGCAAGCAGCGACGGACGTTCCATCAGCCACGATTGCGGCGCGAGGCCTATGGCGAACTGGTGCAAATTGATGGATCCGAGCATCGTTGGTTTGAGGATCGCGGTGATCCCTGTTCATTGCTGGTGTTCATCGATGATGCGACCGGCAAGCTGATGCAGTTGCGGTTTGTGCGCTCGGAAAGCGCGTTCAGCTATTTCGAGGCGCTCGAGCTCTATCTGAAGGCGCATGGTGCTCCCGTCGCCTTCTATTCCGACAAGCATTCGGTGTTCCGAGTGGCAAAGAAGGATGCCAAGGGCGGTCAGGGCATGACCCAGTTCGGGCGTGCGCTTTGCGAGCTAAACATCGAGAGTCTTTGCGCAAACTCGAGCCAGGCCAAAGGCCGGGTCGAGCGAATGAACCGGACGCTACAGGACCGGTTGATCAAGGATCTGCGTCTGGAGGGCATCTGCGGCATGGATGATGGCAACGCTTTCCTGCCTCGGTTCATGGAGCGCTATAACCGCCAGTTTGCCATTACCCCTGCCCGAGTTGAGGATCTGCATCGACCGCTGAACCTTGCCCCGGATCGGCTACGCGACGTTCTGTGCAAACGTGAGCAGCGTTATGTCGGTGCCCAGCTGACGTTTTCGTTCGAGCGCCAGCGGATCATGCTGGAGGAGACCGCGGTGACGCGCGGGCTGGTCGGTCGCTATGTCGAGACCTACGCGCTTGCCGACGGCAGGCTGGATGTGCGCTGGAAGGGGCATTCCCTACCCTACCGGGTGTTCGACAAGGACCAGCGGGTGACGCATGCGGCGATCATCGAGAACAAAAGGCTCGGTGAACTCCTGACCTACATCAAGGAGCGCCAGGACCAGGAGCAAAAGCCGGTTGTGAAGACGAACAGCGACAAGAACGGCTACAAACCGCGTGGCCGCAGGCCGGGCAAGCGGACGGATTTCATGAACGATCCGGCGGTGATTGCGCGATGAGAGAAAGCGTTGATGAAGCAGCCAGCGGCGGAATAAAGAGCGTCAATGCACGCCGATGTCACTCTGCATATCCGATTCCAACTGCAGGCAAGCTGGCCAAAGTGGCGTCTTGTGGAAGGCTCCATCCTGGAGGAGCGTGAGCCCCTCTCGTGCCTCATAGAGCACACCGAGCCAGCACAAGCGCCGAAAGACGCCATATTGGAGGTCGGATTTCAACTTCCAGGTTTCTATGGTCATTTCGGTGTCCGACAGAGGCGCCAAGTCTGGATAGAGGATCTTCACAACGTCTATTGGCGTGCACCCTTCTCTGGCTTTGATATTGAGAAGATTGAGGAACATGCGCCACCAGCGTAACCGCGCTCGGACCTCCTCCTCCCGCTCAGTGGTATGGACATACGAATAGAGATAATCCGTGGCGATCAGATCGAAGAAGGCTTGCGGGTTCACCAGGAACTCCCGGCCGCGTCTGGTTGGCAGCAGCACATCTTTTTTCCGACGAAGAAGCTTCAGATGACGGGTCATGTCGCGCACCACCCAAAGCGGCGGCATGTCGCTTTCATTGAGCACCTTGTTGATGCTGTAGAGGTCTTCGGCTGTGAAGCCTGGCCAAAGGAAGTGCACAGCGGCCCAATGCACGAACTTGCGGTTCATGGCGCCGGTCGCCGTCAATCCTATGCCGCCCTCACCGTCAGCATAGGCAACCGAAAGAAGCATACCGCGAAGAAGTGGGGACAGTGCGGCGACATCGACGTCACCATGCAGCTTGATTTCTGGAAGCATCGTGCGGCTGTGATCCCTACTCGCCCTATGCAGGTGCAAGCGAGTATCAACCGGCGACAAAACAATTGCTACTGAGAAAGCTAAAGCCGAAGGGGAGCGTCACCACCCGCCCCCTCCCTGCCCTTGCAACCCGGTCCAGCCGGTCCGGTCGGGCGCATGGAAAGGCAGCACTTCTTGTCGAGGGAACATCGAAGACGATCATCAGCTTCGAGAAAAGATTAGGAGCCGTTGTCGACCCATAGCCATGGCTGATTGACGTCGACAAGGATCCTAACGGTCATCGGTGACCAAAACTCAACGCGCCTGCCGGCTCTTGAGTTGATCCCGCGAGTTTTGGCATTAAAGTGCCAGCGACAGGACGTTGCGCACGATATCGACCAGAACGTCTGGTGCAGCCGGACGCCTGTCTGGATCGAAGGAGAGACCAAGCACGATGCTCTGTCCCGTTATCGTCATGGCCAGAAATCGAAGCGCGAATCCAGGGTCGGGTAGACCCCCGCTCGCTGTGCTGATCCCGTTGCAACGGATAGCCGCGCCGCTTCAAACTCGGCAATTTTCGGCTCTAGGTCTCCGGCACATTTGAGGGATGTCACCTGATCATCCGCGATGATCGCGGCGAAAGCAGGTACCTGGAAGAGATCGGCTAGCACCCGGGCGGCGGTGGAGACGGCAGCCTGTGCGTTGTTGTGTGTCTTAGATATGTCGCGGCAATATTCCTGCAGCACGCCAACATCGCGTCTCAACGCCAGCAACTCCTTCTCTCTTCGTTGTGAGGTGAAGGCAACGCCGCTCACAATCAATCCGACGACAAGGAGGAGGCTGATCGCCCAGATGTTTGCCGCGTCATCGACCAGGAGCAGGTAGCGCGGTTCGGTCAGGAAGAAGTTGTAGGACAGTGCCCCGAGCACCGCCGAACACACAGATGGTCCCAAACCGAACCCTACGGCTGCAATGACGACGGGCACCACGAAGATGAGGGAAACGTTCGGTATCTGGACACCGCTGTTGACCCCAATGGCGACGATCGTTGTGATGGCGGTCAGCATTATTGCGGCCAGGTAGCCCAGGCCCGCCGGCGCCATCGCGTTAACAGCGCTCACGATCCCGGCCGCAGGCGATGCCGAGCCGCTGGAATGACAGCCGATCGAACTGATTTCGAACTGGTGCAATTGAGTCCGGACCCTAGCGTGCCCGCTGGTTCGGACACTCAGGTCCAGGGCCTCCCTCGCCGTGGGCCAAAGCCTTCTGGCTTGCTGATGCTGGCTCACTTCTGACCGTTGCACGACAAGAACCCTCCTCCGGTGGGCCGTCCGGCCAGAAATATTTCCTGAAACCGTACCAGAACCGGGAAATCGGACCTTCCTTCAGAAGGGTCGCGCGCCTACCGTATATGAGCGATTTCTGTTGGAATTTTCCCTGCCTCCAGTGAGCCATCTGGACGCAACGCTAGCCCCGCCTTTCAGGCGGGGCATTTTTTCTGCCCAAGGAAACGAATGTCCGTCGTTCTGACAGCGTCGACCTCAGCTGATGTTGGCGGCGATCTGTGCGGCCAGTGCTGCCTGGATTTTCACCAGCTTGAGTACGGTTTCTGGTGAGGCGATGGAAAAGCGCATGCCCGCAGCCTTGACGCTCACAGAAAGCATGCCGATTTCGACGAGCTTGTGGAGGTGTTTGTAGACCATGCCTGCAGGAAGTCCGACCGCAGCCGCAAGCCTGCCGGCAGACAATTGCCGGTCTGACAGAGCTGCCAAGAGCAGGAGCCGTTTCGGGTGGGCGATGGCTTGCAGGAACTTTGCAGCCTCTTCGGCTTGCTGTTCATTCAGTTCGGCGGACACAGGAAAAGCCATACGGTCTCGTTACACGATCGGGCGACAGTGGCCGGCCCTTAAACGAACAACGCAAAAACGCAAAGACCGGGTGCACCAATTGGTATGCGCTTCTCCCGTTAATCTGCTGGGACGGAGGACACTTCTGGGCGTTTCTTCCTGTCGGCAGGTTCTGGGTGAACGACGCAACCCGGTCTCTTGGAGTCACGTCGCTGACCTGCAAGCGTTTTTGATGAACCCGGTCACGTCCCCGATACCATCAGCGGAATGGGGAGTGCGGTGTCTTGTTCATCGAGGATGTCGAAGGTATAGCGCCCCGCCGCATCGATATTGACCGAATAGCTCAGGCGGTCACGAATATGATTGTTTTCATCAAAGGTCAGAACCTTGGGCTTTAACGACGAAAGCTGGCTTTCGTGGAGATAAACGGAATTGCAGATGATGACCTGGTCGCCGGGCTGGCAGGTGCGTGCAGCCGCCCCATTGAGGATGCAACATCTGGAGCCGCGCTCCCCCAATATGACATAGGTAGATATACGAGCACCGGAGTTCTTGTTCCAGATTTCGACAAATTCCATCGGCAGGATTCCGGCTTGCTCGCAGTGATCAGGGTCCAATGTAATCGACCCATGATAGCTGAGGTTTGCCTCGGTCACGTAGATGCCATGTAGCTTGCCTGCGACTAGCTTTCTCATCTTTCCTCCACCCTTTTGGATGCCGCTTTATTAGAGTGCGAGCATTGAAGTTGAAAGACCCAATTGAGTGATCAAGCAAGGAAGGAAATTCAGGTGAATTTGGTGGCGCAAGGGCAGTGATTTCAGGAACCCGGAAACCATTACGCAACGCTGAGTGAGGGAGTTGTGTTGACTCTTCACTTCAATCGGTTGAAAACGGGGAAACTCCAACGAGGACGTACACATGGCCGAAGAAAATACGGCGCCTGCAACTGTGGCTGTTGAAGATGCCACTCCCGTCAAGGCACCAGAACCCAAGAAGCAAGCTGCACCGAAACGTCAAAAGGCGGCCGCCGAAACGGTTCGCACAACGAAGGCGCCGGCGGCAAAGGCAGTCAGCAAGACACGCAAGTTCAGCGAGGAAGAGAAGCTTGAGAAGCTCGAGCTGATCGAAGCCCAGATTGCAGATGGCGCAAGCACGCTCAAGGGCGCGGTCAAGCGCGCAGGCATATCCGAGCAAACCTACTATAACTGGAAGAGCAGCCTGAAGAAGGTTGGCAGCCAGAAGGCCGATAGCAAGAAGGTCACTAGCCAGAAGATCGGCAGCAAGAAGACGGCGGAACCCGCTCCGGCTGGCGACGAGTTTGCGGAACTCGTGCAACTCGAAGCCGAGAACGAGCGATTGCGCAAGCTTCTGTCGGAAAAGCTGCGCGCGGAGAATTCCGACCTGCGCAAGCGGCTCGGACTGGATTAATGTTGAAACGAGCGACGCACTGACGTGCAGCCGCTCCAAGACGCTGAAGTCCGGCCGGTATCCAGCTTGCCTACTCCCGACGGACACGGTCACAGCCTTGCCCGTGTTGATCTGAGTGCAATACTGCTTCACGCTTAGGTCAGTTGAAACGCGAAGCTTCGCCCTGTATTTGTGCCGCAGGGAAAATGCGGCACATCAAGCTACCTCTAGGTGCAAAACTTATGAAAACGCCACAACGCAAATTCGTTGTTGAGTTCAAATCCGGTCGCCGCCAGCCAAAGAACGGGGCGAACTCGATTTGGGGTGATACAGACTTCAAGGCCCTTGCGCGCGAGGTTGAAGACCAATCCTCTCACCTGTTCGGGACCGCTGAAACGACTGTCCCAGAAGTCACCGACCCGAAGGCTCAGACCGGCGCTCAGATCCCTGCGGGCGCACCGGTGGTGGAAGCTGTCGCTCCTGAGATGCTGACAAACCCGCTGAGCGCAGGCAGCACGGAACCCCCGGCATCACCGCCCGTTGTCATCGCCGCAGTTGCCGAACCCACCGCCGCCCCAGTCGAGCCACTGACAGTATCGAAGATCGATCAGGTGGCAGATCCCGAACAAGCGCCGATCGAGCTGCCGACAGTATCCAAGATTGCCAAGTCGCCTAAAAAGGCTCCGCGCAAACGCGTTGCTCGGGTCTTGCCGGGAGCCGCAAAAGACGATCCTCAGGTGCTGCCGGCGGAACCGGTGACTGCGCCGATTGACGCAGATGATCTGGATACGCTTGACGCCGAAAACAAACGCCTTCGGCTATTGCTGGCAAATCAGCTTCGTGCCCAGAACGCACAGCTCAAGAGAATGCTCGAGCGGTTTTGACCGTCGCCGGCTTACCTGCCTGTTTGGGCACGGTACTCGGCCAAGCCCCATGTCAGTGCTTTCGACTGTCGTCGTCTGACGTTGCGGTGCCAAGGACGACCATTGCCGGAATAGAGAAGATCAAGTCAATCACAGCAAGTCTGCTTTGCGATACTGGCGCTGCAAACCACGGCGGTAAAAGGCCCGCAGATACGGCCGAACGGCGAAATGACGCAACGGGAACGGGAGGCCCGCCCCAATCGTGACGCCGGATGATTCAGTCATTGCTGCGTGGAGTTGTTGGCAGAACACCTGTTACGCGGTCAAATAAAGACCCGACGACGATGGTTGCCGAAGCCATCATGGAGGAGCGCACGCGCTACCTTGGAATTGCTGTCGCATGCTGTGGTCGCCACTCCGAAGTCGTGCGACAAATTCAAACTGACCTGATCGACTAGGCAGGTTCTCGTTTAGATATGCCAGGGACGACAGGCCTACTCCATTGCACAAGATGCCGGCGCCTGGTCTCTATCCAGCGATTGAGCGGCGCCTAAGGCCCCCGTCACTCAAGCTCGCCTACGACCTTTTAGGAAACGGAACGCTTGGGCGGGAGCAGTCGGTCCCGCTTCCCCTGCGGGCCGCTATGCTGAAGCTCCTGCGGCGGCTCCTTTTCCGCCCGTCGCGTGACGCGAATTCCCGCTTTCTCACGCTTCGCGTGCCGTCATGCTGAAAGCTCCGATACGCTTCATTATTTTGGTCGCCGGCCGGCTCGGCCAAGCCGACCGACATTGATCCGGGTGAACGGACTTCAGCTGCGCCCTGTGCGATCCGGGCATGGGTCCTCCTGAGCTGGCTCAGTCAGCATCGCCCAGCTGACAACAACGTGAACGTTTCTGTTCGGACTAAAGATCGAACACGACCTGTGTTTCACGGAGATGGCGCCCTCCCTTCGCCGGCTTCACCTTACGTCCACTCGCGATAGAGTTCTATCGAGGCGCGTGCGCATTGATCATTTCGCGGACTTTGCCGGCCGCCGGCAGGTTGTTTGCCCCCTCATTGTCGGTGGGATGGGGCGCAACGCTTCCGTTTAGCCGTGCGCCACGCTTAGCCGCTATCTCGGCCATCTTCCGCAAGATATCGAATTGTTGACCGAAGCGGGAAACGGCGAAGGTTTCAGTGTGGTTTGGGACACGGCGGAGCGTACCCAGAGGTCGCCGACGCACAAAACCGAGCCTAGCGGAGTCTATCGATCGTTGCGGCGGGCTGAGGCGTCCACCTCGCTAGCGACGACTCGTCGCAACAGCCGAACTATGCAATGCTTGGCCATGGATCAAAACGCCCTCATGGAGGATTTGCGCCGACAGTTGGCCGAAGCGACCGACGGTCTTGCCCTTTTTCGCGCCCTCTTTGATACCTCAGATTCCGGCTATTCCATTCAGGAAGCGATATACAATGCCGATGGTCGGTTGGTGGATTTTTTAGGCGTCGACTTCAATCGCGCCTACGAAAAAACAACCGGGATCGCGCCTTGGAGGGGACGCCGGCTGTCCGAAATTCACACGGTCGAAGATTACTGGTTTGATTTTTACGACAACGTCCTGCGAACCGGTTCCCCGGGAAGAATAGAGGAGTACTCGCCGCAACATAGTATTTGGCTCAGCGTGAATGCCTCCCGAATCGGAGGCCAAGGCAGCAAGTTGGTTGCCTCCGTATTCGAAAACATCACCTCTCGCAAGAATGCCGACATTGTCGTGCGCGGGAACGAGACTAAGTTTCGTGCGGTGTTTGATACTATGATTGAAGCCTGCTGCATTTTTGAAATGATCTATGATGACCTTGGCAGGCCCGTAGATTGGAAGATTCTAGAAGCAAATGCTGGCTACGAAAAGCAGAGCGGATTGAAAGATGTCGCAGGCAAGTTGGCTAGTGAGGTAATGCCTGGGACAGAGCCATATTGGATCGAAACATTCGGCCGGGTGGTTGAAACTGGGGAGGCCGAACAGATTGAAAAGTGGCACCAACCCACGGGACGATGGATTCATAGTTCCACAGCGCGCGTCGGCGGCTCTGGAAGCAGGCGTCTGGTCAGCGTTTTCTATGACATCACCGAACGCAAACGCGCCGAGATCGCCCTGCGCGAAAGCGAGGAGCGGCAGGCGTTCCTGCTCGAACTTAGTGACGCGTTGCGGCCGCTATCTGAACCGATAGCGATCCAGGAAACCGCTTGCCGGCTTCTTGGCCGATATCTCGGCGTCGACCGGATGCGATACGTCGAAATGGATAGGCCACGCGACAATTTCGTCAACGCTCGAAACGATTTCGCGGGTGAGCGCCCGAGCCACATCGGCGTGTACGACACGGCCACTTTCCTCGCCCAGGCCGCGGCTTTGGCAGATGGGCACTCGCTCGCCATTTCCGAAGTCGCAACGGATAAGGCGCTGAGCGAGGCGGAGCGCGCCGGGATGCTGGCCAATTCGGTCGCCGCTGCGCTGACAGTGGCGTTGCTGAAAGATGGGGTTGTCGTGGCCGCAATTGCAGCGATGAGCGACACACCACGGTCGTGGAGCGACCTCGATCATGCCATCATCGATGAAACCGCCGACCGCACCTGGGCGGCCCTCGAGCGAGCCCGCGCGGAGGCCGCGCTACGCGAAAGTGAGGAACGCTTCCAGCAGTTCGCTGAAGCGTCTGCCGGCGCGCTCTGGATACGCGATGCGGCCAGGCTGGAGATGGAATATGTCAGCCCCGCCATAACCACCATCTACGGCCGCCAACGGGACTACCTACTCGGTGACATCCAGAAATGGGCAGCTCTGATCGTGCCGGAAGATCGCGAGAGCGCGCTCAAGCACATAGAGCGGGCACGCCAAGGCGAGTCGGTGGTACACGAATTCCGTATTCATCGGCTGTCCGACCACACCTTTCGGTGGGTACGCAATACTGACTTTCCGCTGCGTGACAGCAATGGGAACATCCAACGCATCGGCGGCATCGCTGAGGATGTCACCGAAGCCAAGCTCGCCATAGAACATCAGCGCGTTCTGGTTTCCGAACTCCAGCATCGAGTTCGCAACATCATGGCGATGATCCGGTCGATGGCCGACCGCAGCGCCGCCGGCGCGGACAGTATCGAAGATTACCGAGGGAACCTTTCGGGTCGGCTTCTCGCACTCTCCCGCGTCCAGGTCCTGCTGACACGCCAAGCAAACCAGGGTGAATCGCTGAAGACAGTGGTCGAGAACGAGGTGAGCGCGCAAGCACACCATCAAGGCCAGTACGAACTCTCCGGCCCGGACATCATGTTGTCCCCGAAGGCGGTGGAGGTGCTCTCGCTGACATTTCACGAGCTTTCGACGAATGCGCTGAAATATGGAGCGCTCTCCGTTCCTGGCGGCATGGTCTCCGTTCAGTGGCGGACCTTTGAAAAGCGCGGCGCCCCTTGGCTGTCGTTAGACTGGGTGGAGACCGGGGCATTGACGCGTAATCCGAAAATACGCCGGGGTTTCGGGAGCGACTTGATTGAGGGAAAAATTCCCTACGAGCTGGGGGGAAGCGGAAGGATCACCATCGAACCGAGCGGAGCCCATTGCCATCTTGAATTGCCGCTGAAGGATCGTGAGAGCATTCTCGAGACAGACGCTCCAATGCCGACAGTCGTCTTTGGGGGAGCCTTGGATATGACCGGAGCGCCCGATCTCACTGGCCAGACAGTTCTGGTCGTCGAAGACGATTACTATATTGCCGCAGACACCGCCGCGGCTCTCCGTGGTGCCGGTGCAACTGTGCTTGGGCCATATCCTAGCGAAGAGACGGCGCTCCAGGCGCTTCACGACAACACCCCTACCGCGGCAGTCATCGACTTAAACCTCGGTATCGGTGGCACGAAATTCGTGATTGCGCATCTTCTTCGCAAGCGCGCCATCCCCTTTGTCTTCCTCACCGGATACGACGCGAATGTCATCCCGAGCGACTTCATCGATGTGACGCGTCTCCAAAAGCCGGCTGAATTGCGCCAGTTGGTCGGCGCTGTTGCCGCAGCACTGGTAACCTGACAAGCGGATGCGGCAACGAAGACTTGGAAGCCGACGACAAAGTCTCTAAGTGGGCGGTGCGCGAAGCGCTCGCATTGGTTGGTTCGGGGGCTTTCTGCGAAAGCGGTCATCTTGCCTTCTGCATGGGGGACTGTCTGGGCTCATCCAAAGCTCGGTCGGTCAGCCAAGCTGACAAATCGGCGGTCCAGTCTAACGAAGTCCAACCTGTACTTCAGGCCCATGGGGACTTTGTCCGCTTGCGCTGCGAGCGCCTCGATGCCAAGCCGGCAAGGGCGCCGGCAGATTGAGCGCGGCCCTCGGTCGCCTTTCGTCCATATAAAGTTTCACAAGGTTGAAGATTGAAACTTTGGCGATAATTTCGCGCTCCGGACGGAGCTCATCCATGTCTGCACGATCAATGCAAGTGTCGGAGTGGGCGCTAAATCGCTTTGCCGACGGCTTTTGACCACAACGGACCGCGCCGCTACATAGGCGTCCAGCCACGTCGATCGGGGAAAGAAGGAGGTTGAGTTGGCGCGCTACAAGAACCGCAAGGGCCTCTTCGATAGCAAGGCACCTTTGTTCGTCCAGAGGTTTGAAGCCGGTCAGGCCGCGGGCCTATGCGGCGGCACCTATCGTTATGTCACCTGGGGACAGGAGATCCTTGCCGAGGAAAACGAAGTTCTGCCTGCGTTTGGGCAACACGAAAACAATACACCTGGAGACGTGGAGTTGTGGCGCGTGCTGGTCTTTCCTCAACCGATCCACAGGAATTGGCCGAGGATCGAATGTCATGCACTGTGAGGGCACGACAAAGTCTTTGGCCACGGCCTTCGTCTCCGAACTCGTCCTGTCCGCCAACCAGATCGATCAGCTCAGCACATTGGAAATGCGCCGACTGCTTGAACGGGCCGTCGTGACGATCCGAGACATGCAAGGACAGGTCAGCGACGACACCAATGGCGAATGGCCCGATCCCCTTGCATATCTGCGGTCGATGGCTGCGGCTGTTGAAAGGAACAACCCAGAGGCGGTCTCACAAGCATTGCTGGATGCCGCCAGCATGATCAGGATGCTGCGAATAATCCATGATGAGAAGGAGTGAGAGGCCTTTTGTTGTCGACGTATCACTTTGTCAGCCAAGCGTAGTTGGACGTTGGACATCGTCTCGTTCGTGAACAGCGGAGATAAGAACGACAAGGATGGGTGGCGGGGCCATTGCCTACCTCAGTGCCATCGGAGTGACGGTGGTATCTGCGCTTAGCGCAACTGTGGCGGAACGGCGCCGTAAGATGGCCATGGGTGAGCTCAAGCGCTCGGCAGCAGGGACCCGAACGCCGCTGCCACACGCGCCCGCCGCGAGGCCGGAGTACCGCGGTATCCCGGCCATCTTCGACCAGATGTCCGAGCGCTTAACAAATGATTTCGGGACTCCTTGGTTCCTCGGAACTATTGCACGTTTCATGCGTTTCGATGTCGCCGACGACCCCTTCCCCCCGCTGGTCTCGGCTGAGTTCCATCGAACCCCAGGTGGAGCTTTTTTGGCAGTATGCTGACTGGCCCCGCTCCCCCCAGCGGGGCCGCTTCTTTTCTTGGATGTCTCGCCACTTGGCGCAGATCGGCAATCCTGCCGACTGTAGCCCATCCAAGCGGTGATACAGTCATCAGATGCAATGTGGATGGAAAAATTACGCGTTATCAGGGGCGCATTCGGAACCGTCTTGGTTTCCCGCGTTTTGGTCTGGTCTCAGTCGGTTGGGACTGAGGTTAACAAGAAGAACGTCATGCCAGACAAAGGCGGCAGTAGCGAACAACATCGCAAGGCTGGCGAGCAGAGCCACAAGAATAGCAAGCCCGAAGCCGGCGGCCGGGAAAGCGGCAGCAGCAAAAGCTCAGGGTCTTTCAGTAGCAAAAGCGGATCGGGGTCTGGCGGTCGCGGCGGCGATCGAAAGAGCTGATACTGCACCAACAGATCCCGCGCCTGTTGACCCCAACCGGGCACTATTTGCCTTTTTTGCGTCGTCCACTGGACAAACAAAAAGGTCCCTCCTCTGACTGGTTGGAGCGAGGCTACTCTTCTGCGCTTTCTAAAATAGTTTCGGAACATAAGCGTCGGCCGTGCATTGATAGGAGCATCATACCGAAAGGCGCTCGTTTCCATGCCGTTTACCCCCGAAAAGGAAGACCAGCTGCCGCTGGAAACTCAGGTCGTAGATCTGATACCGGCGCTGCGGTCATTCGCACGCACGTTCTTTCCATCCAATTTCGAGGCGGACGATCTGGTCCAGGAAACGCTTTTTCGTGCGCTGCGCAGCATCGACAGATTTCAGCCGGGCACAAATCTGAAATCCTGGCTCTTCACCATCATGCATAATGCGTTTCGCACGCAGTACAAGTTGCGTCGACGGGAAGCGCCAGGGGCGGTTGATTGCGCCGAGATGCCGATCCCGATGGCGCCGCCGCAGGAATGGTGCGTGCTCAGTAGCGAATTGCACAAGGCGCTCGACAGATTGGCGCCCGACCATCGGGAAGTGATTGTCCTCGTCGCAGGCTATGGCTTGAGCTACAAGGAGGCTGCCGATATCTGCGATTGTGCTGTCGGTACCGTCAAGAGCCGCCTTAGCCGAGCCCGTGACGAGCTTGCTGGCCGCATGAACGGTGTGCCTGATTTCTGATTAACTGGATCCCGCATGCAGGGCGAACAAATGGGGCTCCTTTTGGCCGTTGGAAACGCCCTTATCGCCTTGCTCGCCTCCATCCTGCGGCTCGCGCCTCGGCCTCGCTGCAGAACCACCGCTCACCATAATTCCCGTTAATGACGGTTGCCGAATAAAACTTCTGGCCCGGAATATGGTAGATCCGCTCCCCTGTATCGATGCTGATATTCCCCTTGATGTCGCAGCTTTGGCCGATGGTCGAGACGATCCCTGAAGGCTCGATCACCCACTCCTCGATAGAGGTCAGTCCAGCAATACCGCTAACCCCCACGAGCACGAGCAGGGCCGGCGCTTCACGCAGCAATGGCGGTCTTCGCCGCTGCTGATGTCTGTGATGCTGATGGCGCACTTTGTTCCCCTGGCCACCGTGGTTCCGAGTCAATTGAACGTCAAAGTCGCAGCGATGTCAAAGTAATCTCTAAAATAGCTGTCCATTGCATTCATTCGCCCTGCCGGACTCCGATCGGGAACATGCAAGGCCCCAAGGCGTTTTCGCTCAATGCGATCCGGGCGGCCGCCGAATGAGCGGTCATGTTGCGCCGGAGCGCACTTTCAGGGAGACGAACAATGGCAAGCAACGCGTTAAAAGCCCTTTTGGGAGTCCTTGCTGTGGCGGGCTACCAGAACCGCGATAAGATCCGTGACCTGTTGAACGGTCTTCGTAATCCTCAGCCTGGGCCGGATGGCCAGCCGCAGGGCGGTGGATGGGGCGACCTTCTGGGCGGGCTGGCCGGGAGTGGCCAGGCAGGATCGGGTGGACCGGGAGGCCTTGGAGGGCTTTTTGGCGGTAGCGCGACCGCAGGAGGCGGTCTTGCAGGCGGTCTTGGGGAGTTGCTTCGACAATTCCACGAGACGGGACATGGCGAAACAGCGAACTCGTGGGTACAGCCCGGTGAAAACAAATCGGTCGATAACCGCCAGCTGTCAGAGGTGCTTGGCCCCGAGGTGCTCGACGAGCTCTCAGCAAGGACAGGCCTCCCGCGCGAGGAAATACTCAGTCGTTTGAGCCGCGAACTCCCGACCGCCGTCGATGATCTGACGCCGAACGGACGGCTGCCCACAGACGATGATATGGACCCGTCACCCGACCCTTCCGCGAAGCCTCAGATGATTTAAGGACAGCGGCCTTGAAGAGCGAAGCCCTCGGCGTCCCTCCTCTTGCGCGAGGAGAAAGGGTGTTCGTCGATGCGGCCTCAGACCGAGTGCTCGCGCTCGCGCTCTCTCTGCCTCGGGCCCAGATCAGGAGATCTTCCATCGGCCACCTCCTGACACCGGGTAAGCTCGCAAGCAGTCTTGCGTCGCCCGGGCGTCTGGATCCGTCGATGCGCCCTCGACGCTGGGTGCAAGGCGTATCTCGGGCGTGCTCTGTTAATCTCAGGCGGCAGGCTTCTTTTCCGCCTGCCACGTCGGGGCCGCCCTCACCGCCGTGGAGGCCTATTGGCGATGGGACGGTGGCAGGTGCGGGCGCCGCGTAGCCAAATACTCTCGATGATCTCAAGGTCAACTGATCACCCTTGGAGCTTGCTTCGTTTGCTCATCTGGCGGCAACCGTGACAAGAAGAAATGGCGAGCCTGGATAAAAGTTCCCCGCTGGGTAGGTTGCGTCGGTGCCAGATCGGGACATACTGATCGCCTGTCGGTCGATGCGGGCCAGGGACCGAAAGGTGAACGCGCTTTCGCCCTGCTTCAGGAGTCGCGTGATGCCTTCCACGACGAATCCCAAGGCGCTTCTCCCCCATGAAATGAATGAGATCGCCACCATCTTCATCAAAATTCTGCATGAACGCGGACTGCCGCGCGATTGTGAGATGGCGCACACAATCGCCGGACGTATTCTTGATTGCTATCAAAACGGCATCCGCGAGAGTGGCGCGATCAAGAGGCTGATTGATTTCGAACTGGTCGCTCCCCGAGACAGCGGTGTACAGCATTACGAAACGTCGAAAGCCCCGCCCGCATGCCCAGGGCCATCGGTTGCCCAGGTCGACCACGATGGGCTCGACATGTTTCAGCGTACCTTTAACCGGGTTTGCATTTGCCGCGGTATTCCGCGCTATGGCAAACGGGCAGATCGGCTTTCGCGCTATCTTGCGGATCAGGCCCGCAATGGCGTGTCCGATGAACAATCGCTGCTCAAGCACGCGATGTTGTTCGAAAAGCCTGACGGCGAACAAATGACAACTTCAGTAGGTGACGGCAATCGGGCGTTTTTCGTAGATAGTCCCCAAGGGATTTCGCTCGGTCGACTGGGTGTTCCTGTGCCCCGCGATCCTGCGCCACCTTCGTCCATGGGAGGAGTGGCCATGAATGAACAATATGGCTACGGCGTGCCAGAGCGAAAGTTTTCAACCGGCCTTCCGGTTGGCGCCACGATGGTTTCAATAGTCGTGATTGCTGCCTATCTTTTGGCCGGCTCTTTAAGAGATGACAGCGGGAATGCGCCCACCATTGTCCTCCCCAAGCCTGCCGTGGCCACCTCGAAGTAGCCCGGAGGTTTGCAAAACCTGTAGCCGCTGAAATAGACGACGATCGGAACGCCGGCTCCTATTCTGCGCCGACGGTCGTCGCTGGCGGCTCCGATGCCCTCAAGCTGGTGAATTATGAGCCCTTCGGGCCAATTGCGATGGTAATCCGCCGCGCCAACAGCCTTCCATTGGCCTTTCTTCCTACGTATTCACCGCATCGAGCAGTCGAGCCCATCACACTGCGCAAGCGCTTGCCGCCGATCTAGTCAGCATCAATCACTTTGGTCTCGCGTTACCTGAAACGCCTTTCGGTGGCATCAATGGCAGCGGCTATGGTAGCGAGGGCGGAATTGAAACCATATCCCTTGGAGAGCAAGAATGTTTGAAGTCATCGACACTGGTTCCGATCCCTGCGACGCTCCGGTCAGCGAAGTCGTCCGCGCCGGCAACCTCGTGTGGTCGGTCCATATCTCCGAAGATCCGGTGACCGGCGCGCCTGTCGCCGGCGACATCGAGACCCAGACGCGCAGGACACTGGGAAATCTCGACATTGCGATCCGCGCCGCCGGCGGCACACTGGCCGATGTCGTGCAGGTTCAGGTTTTCCTCACCGAACGATCTGACGCCGCCGGCATGAACAAGGTTTACGCCGAGTTCTTCAAGGAACCCTACCCGGTGCGCGCGACCGTGGTGGTGAAAGAACTGCTGTCGGAAGGCCTTCGCATCGAGATCCTCGCCCACGCGGTTCTCGACAACAAGGCGTAGCGGGCGGATTATGTTTGAGAAAGTCGAACCGGCATCGAAGCCTCGAAGGCGCCACTGAGCGCCTTGGTGAAGGCCGGCCGCATCGTGCGCTCGGCCATATTGCGAAAGACCAGACGACGGGCGAGCCCGGTGACATCGAAGCGCAGGTGCGCCAGGGTTTCTAATCTGCGTCAGGCACTCGAGGCGGCCGGGGCACGCTTGCGATGTCGTGCAGATCCAGGCCCATCTCGTCGACAAGGCCGACGCTGCCCGCATGAACCGTGTCTATCGCGAGTACTTTTCGGCGCCCTACCCTGTCCGTGCCACAGTCGTTGTGGACCTCCTGTCAGCGGGTATACGCCTGGAAATCCTGGTGACAGCCGTCATCTAGGCCTCGTGCAACCGACTGGTGGAGCCGCGCGGCGTGGCTTCATCGTTTAACCTGGGCGCAAACGATATCGAAACTGCAGGTCGGCAGGGTATCGAAGCGCGCAGTATCGCAGATTGACGCCCGGCGGTGCACCCAATCCCGCTCTCGTTCGATGGCGTCCTGGCCCGGTTCCGGATCTTCCACGATCAACCCGTGAAGGGTCCGCTAGCTGAAGCTGCGGCCGCTTGTCGCTTTCGACTTCGCGGTGATCGCGCCCGGTCCCAAGCCTTCTTTGGAGCCATCGAGCGGGAATTGGCCCGCTCCCAGATGGAGCCTCAAGATGTCGAACGCACGTTCTCTCGCACAATCCCACGCCTTCCAGCTCGCCCGCGACCTGATGGTTCCGGTCACCGTCTTTGAAGTCGACGGTGAATATGGCGTCCTCCCCTCAGACGAGATCGATGCCGGCGACGATCTTGAGATCATCTGCGAATTTCATCCATGGTCGGCTCACTGAGCCGCTTTCTGCCTGCTGGGCCGTACCGGCAGCCGCTTGCGAGCCGGCGGCCGCAAGGGAGGCTTCGCCGCGCCTGGTTCGTGAGGGCTTGTCGGATTCGTCAATTGCCAGGCGCGCCCTTGCGGCCTTTGCTCTTCGCGGCCGCTTGAAGGTGGCCCGCGATAGTGGCGGTAAGGTGAAGAGATGGAGGTCGGACGCGGCGCGACCGGACAAAGCAAATGAAGAGAAGCGAGATCGAGCGACTGAGGGAAAGTGTGAGCTGCCAGGTGGTGTTGCAGACGTCCGGCTTTACGCTCGATGCCCAAGAGAGCACCGCGCGTGCCATGAAATACCGCCATGGCGGCGAAATCATCATCGTTACCCATAGCGGACGCGGATGGTTCGATCCTCTTGGTGACGAGAAAGGCGATGTGTTCGCTCTGGTAGCCCGTCTTGAGAACTGCACCTTTCTCGATGCGTGCGCGCGGGCTTGTGCGCTTGCGGGCGTCCAGCCATCGCATCCGATATGGCAGAATGAAGATTTTGAGCGCCCGAACTCACCGGCTGTTTGCGAGGAATGGGCCCGCCGGAGACCGCCATGGTCAGGCTCGGCGACTTGGCGTTACCTTTGCAAGCAGCGGCGCCTGCCGGTCTCCATCATCCGGGTTGCGGTCGAACAAGATATCCTGCGTGAAGGCCCATGCGGCAGCATGTGGGCAGCCCATACTGACGAGGCTGGCAGGGTTTGCGGATGGGAGGCCCGCGGGCCGGAATGGCGCGGCTTTGCGACCGGCGGAGCCAAGGTCCTGTTTCGGTTCGGCTGCAGTCAGGCCACTCGCCTCTGTGTGACAGAGGCGGCAATTGACGCCATGAGCCTGGCGGCAATCGAAGGTATGCGGGACGACACTCTCTATTTGAGCACCGGAGGTGGCTGGGCGCCGGCGACTGCGGCCGCTCTGCGCGGGCTTACAACAGGCTCGGAGATTAAGCTCGTCGCAGCGACGGACGCCAACGCGCAGGGAGATGCCTACGCTGATCGGCTGCGCGTAATCGCGGATGACGCTGGCTGTGCATGGGGTCGGCTTCGCCCCTCCTCCGACGATTGGAATGAACTTCTGAAACAGCGGGAAAAGGAAGGAATGGTGAGGAAGAAGGGCAGAGGCGACGGGCCGCATCCCCGCCGGCCGCGTCAAGGCTAGCTTCGCCCGGCTATGCCAGCTCCTGGTCGATGCAGTCCCGATCGCTGCCCGAACACCTGTCTGACCGCCCGGCATCGCGAGCCAGGGCAGGCTTCGATCGCCGAGGGCGAAGGGTTGCTTGCTGTAGGTCGCCTGTCGCCGTTGCAACGCGAAGCCATCGCGCGCGACAACGAAACACAAGCGCCGGCTCATAGCACCACTGATGGAGGGCGGAGCATGAGCGCGCTCGGCGCCAAGAGCGAGGCGGCGTTGCGGGCAGCGACGGCGCGGCTGCTCGACGGCCGCCCCGAGACCGATGGTGCGCTCACCGTCTCCAACCTGGCGCGCGAGGCGGGCGTCAGCTGGGCGACGGCGAACCGTGCGGCTGATCTTCTCGCCGAGTTCCGGGCGGCCCAAGCGCGTCACCGGCAGTCCTCCCCGAGGGCCCTCAAGGAGCGTCCGTGCACTCGAAGCCGCGCTGCGCGCCGTGCGCGGTACCGAGATTGCCGAACTGCGCGGCCTTGTCCGCCCGGTACATCCAGGTGTTGACGCTGCAGGACGCGGGCCGGAATGACGTCATCGAGAGGGTCTGCGGCAAGAACTGGCCTGATCCGCTAGTGCTGGGGTTGTCCCCCTGAAGCGCGCCACGAGACGACGCTGGCTGAGAGGCGCGCATCATCCCGGTCGGTTTCTTCCGCGCGCCGATCATGGCCTGCGCCTCCTTCAGCTCGCCCGTCGAGGCAGGGCTCGGGTGTGGCAGACGCTGCCAGCCCGTCAACCCCGTTCCGCACCATAACCGAGAACAGGGTATGACGGGCAGGCTTCCCGCGTCTGCCCCTGTCGCCTCGCCCTCGACGGAGAGGGCGAGCTGAAGGAGGCACCCATGACCAAAGATCGCAACCACCACACACCGACCGATATCTACGAGCGCGTCACCAGCCAGATCATCGCTGCCATCGAAGCCGGCGCCGGTGACTACCGGATGCCCTGGCATCACGACGGATCAGCCATCACCACGCCCGTTAACGTCGCCTCAAGCAAGGCCTATCGCGGCATCAACATCCTCTCGCTCTGGGCCGCGGCGCACGGGGCCGGCTATCCCGCCGGTATCTGGGGTACCTACCGCCAATGGCAGGCGCTCGACGCCCAGGTTCGCAAGGGCGAACGCGGCCATCTGGTCGTGTTTTGGAAAACCACCGATCACGGGGCGGACGCCCAACACGGCGACGAGGATCGTGACGAGCCCGCCCGGCGTCTGTTCGCTCGCGGCTACACCGTCTTCAACTGCGCCCAAGTTGACGGCTACACACCGCCCGTGATGCCGGTGTTGGCCGAGGCTGAGCGGATCGATCGGGCCGAACGGTTCTGCGCGGCTCTCGGCATCGACATCCGCCACGGCGGCTCGCAGGCCTATTACCGCCCGGCGACGGACCAGGTGCAGATGCCAAGATTTGCGTGCTTCCGCGACGCGGTCGCCTACTACGCCGTGCTGCTCCATGAATGCGGCCACGCCTCCGGCGCAAGGCATCGCCTCGACCGCGATCTCTCCGGACGCTTCGGCTCGGCCGCCTACGCCATGGAAGAATGCACGGTCGAGCTTTTGAGCGCGATGATCTGCGCCGATCTCAACCTCAGCGTCGAACCGCGACCCGATCATGCCCGCTATATCGCCTCCTGGCTGGAAGTGCTGCGCGCCGACGCGCGCGCCATCTTCACCGCCGCGAGCAAGGCCCAGCAGATCGCCGACTGGATGCACGCGCAGGCGGGCGCCCGCCAGCACGAGGTCCGGGGCGCCGCATAGCCGCCCCTCAAACTCGATCGGTTGAGTACCGCAAGGCGCTCGCAACACCCCTCGAATCTGTCTCACGCGCCACCGATCGGAGTGCGCGGTTTGGCAAATGCCGCCGCGAAATCCGCCTGAGACAGCTTGACTGTCCAGATAAAATGCCGAACTCGGTAGTTGCTTCCTTTGCGCCGATGTTGGGATGACGCCTGAACTCGAGCCGAGGCCAGATTCATGCCGCCTACCTCCAGTCCTGGCTGCAGGTTCTGGCCGGCGACAAGCTGGCAATTTTCAGGCGGCGCATGCGCAGCGCGCAACTGCCTTCCTTCATGGGCTTCAGCCCGTCGAGGCTGAAAGGCGAAACGTATGGGGTGACGTTAAGGTCGGTCGCCGCTTTTTAGCGGGGCCGGCTCCACGACCTTCTTCACGTGGTCGATCAGGTCGTCAGCCACGCTCATGTCCAGTTTCGCTGAGATCGAGGGTTTCTGGGGGTCGGTCCTCAGCTTCCGGGATTGCTTGATTTCAACGATGAACGGCTTGTCTGCTGACGCATTTTTCCCCCAGGCGACAAATCACGACGAAACTCTATGGCTGATAGTTTGTCTCGCAAGCGGATCTTGGCCGAGGATCACGTAAGAAGCGTCTGGTGACCGTGGTAGTTGGCGTCGGGTTCGGCACGGTACAGCTATTCAACAGGATCATTGATGCCGATCGCCACAGGCATATCCCGTTCGTTGATCACAGGGCACCATCCGCGGGCTCGATGTGGCATGTCTGACCGGACAACGGCTTCGCCTCGCTCTTGTTCCCGCAACGGTCTCCTTTGAAACTTTCATCCCCTGGCGGCATGCCGCCATTCCTCGCGAACAAGAAGGTTTCGCCAGCCCGCCCTCCACATGTGTTCCGGCCCTTCGGGTGCGCGCCGATCGTCCCCGTTCCTTGCGACTGCCATCGAGGCCGCAATGGAGCGGCCCGAAACAGCGAAAGGAATACGACAATGGCTACCATCGGCACCTTCACCTCCTCCGAGAATGGCTTCACCGGCTCGATCCGCACCCTCGCCCTCAACGTCAAGGTCCGCATCTCCCGGGTCGATAACCCCTCGGACAAAGGCCCGCAGTTTCGCATATTTGCCGGCGCGGTCGACCTCGGCGCCGCCTGGCAGAAGACCTCCGAGCAGGGTCGCGATTACCTCTCGGTCAAGCTCGACGATCCGAGCTTTCCCGCCCCGATCTACGCGACGCTGACCGGTGTCGAGAGCGAAGACGGCTACCAGCTGATCTGGTCCCGCACGAACCGGGACTGACATCAACCGGCCCCGCCGAGAGGCGGGGCCGGATCTAGCGAAAAGGCGGCCACAACTCCATTCAAGCCCGGCCAACGGCGGTTTCCGCTTTGTGCACAGCTGCCGGCGGCTCGGGTCGCGGATCCGGGCAGAAAGGTTGGTCGATCAGCTGCCGAGGCTGGGCTCTTGCGGATCGCACCTTGGTACTTCCTACAATTTCGCTTCCGGAGTGCAGCCGTTAGGATCGAGAGTCCGATCCAAAGTGCGGAACGAAATGGCAGACGACCGAAGCTCACCACCCATAGTCAACCATCGCAGATTGTCGTTGTCTCTGAGGACGCTTCGATCGGCGCAGCGTCGCGAAGACCTTTACCCGGCTCTGGGCGAGCTTTGTCTTCAGTACGGTTTAGACCATATGACGTTCCTCGTGGTCAGCAGCGGAGACGGTTTGGGTCCTTACCCCTATTACTGCACGACCTATCCCGATGCATGGACCGCGGTCTATATCGACAGCGGCTACTTCGACATCGATCCGGTGATTGATGTCGTGCGGTGGGGCTTTCTTCCGGTAGACTGGTCTTCCCTCGATCAGGCGTCAGGATCGGCCTCCCGCTTGTTTAAGAACGCCCGTGCCCACGGGATTGGATCACAAGGCTTGACGATGCCGATCCGGGGACCGCATGGCGAGCGCTGCCTCTTTTCCGTGACATCGAAGCTCCCCAGGCGGGAATGGTCGCGGATACGCGATTCAAGCATTCACGAGTTGCAGATCCTTTCGCATCATGTCCATGAGACGGTGTTTCACGCTATCGGTTTGCGTGAGCGAGACCGAATTCGCAGGCTGTCTCGGAGGGAAAGACAATGTCTGCAGTTACTCGCGATGGGGCGGATCTCCAAACAGATAGCAGCCGACTTGGGGATCTCGGAAAGCTCCGTCAGGTTGTATCTTCGCTCCGCAAGGTTCAAGCTTGGCGCTGTTACGAGCCACCACGCTGTCGCCAAGGCAAGCTTCCTAGAGCTGATCACGGTCTAAGGCTTGTCAGGATTCCGAGGCCTTCAGCCGGATCTCCCGCAAAGATTAGCCTGTTCATTTCGATAGATTGGCTGTCGCTTCGCCTGGGTCACAAATGGCAGCCAGAAAACTCACCGGCGGCAGCGACGCAATCAAAAGGTGAAATTCTGTCCGCCCTATGATGGAGAAGGCGATGGTGGATCGCGCAACGATCGAACATTGGCGCAAGGCGCCCAGGCTTACGTCGTTTGCGGCGTTTTTTGAACGAACGGCAAGCGGCGCGGCCGGAGCACCTGACCTTGCTGAACCGAAACTTGATTTGAGCCTGCTCGACTTTGATCTCGAGGCCGCGGTCTTTTCGGACACGCATCGACGCCTTTGGGGACGCTTTGATAGTCACTATTTCGCCAGCATTCCCTACAGGCTGGAAGAAGAAAACCGCCTGGGAGCGGCGATCCTTTCCTTTGCCTTAAGGGCTTGGGCTCGTAGCGGTGCAGCGACGACCATATACACGCTCGGCACGGGGACAGGATGTCTAGCACGCACTCTCGCAACGCTTGGCAATGGTCGCATAGAGGCGCTTTGTTGCAGCCCGACGGCCGCCAACCGGGTATCTTTCGATGCAAACCGCGGAAGCGAACATGCCCAGTTTTTCCATGGGCCGTTCTTCGAGCTCACCGACGAAAGATACGCGACAGTTCCGGATCTTCTTCCATTTCGAAACGGATTTGACCTCCTCCTGGAGGACACGACGTTCCAAATGTACGATCGTGATCGCATAAAGCAGTTGGAGTTTGTCGTTCCGCGCATCCGTCCGGGTGGTGTCCTGGTGCAAGTTCAAAAGCTCGCACATGAGGATCGCGAGATCTACGAGGAACGCGAGCGCCAAAAAGATGACATCTTCAAAGCCCGCTTCTTTTCGACCGGGGACATTTCCAAGAAGAAGGAAGAGGTCCTCGACACGATGACGGGTCTCCAGGTCGACTTGGTCTCGACGGTTACCGCTCTTAGGACGTTTTTTCGCTATTCGGTGCTGACCTGGAACAGCGGAAACTTCTACACTATCGTTTCGTCTAACTCACGGACGGCCATACTGGAGCTGATCTCATTGATGGTGAAGCCGGCAATTCCGCCCCGTTACTGCTACCAACGTTTGCCGGTTGTAATCATCGATACCGACGCAGAGCCATTGGCGCCTGATCTTATCTGGCGAAGTGCTAAGACGATGGTGTCACTCGCCCCACGGCGCGTGGTCTCGTGAGATGAATACACGCTTGGCAGATGCAAATGACGTGCGGCGTACTCTGTGTGAAGTCATGCCGCAGCTTGGCGCCTTTTGGAAACGGCCGCTTAAGGCCTATGCGTCGGCAGTTTACGAGATCGAGAAATTTCAGACTGAGAGCTCCGTACGTCATCAGGCCATGGAACTGCTCTGCAGATGTGTCGAGCGGGCGGCAAAGAGATCCGGTTACAGCGTCGAGGAAGGCCGAGGCGCTAGTCGACAATTAATGGCGGCACCGGTGCTTCAGACTGGGCCCCATTGCCTGTTGCTGACCGAACCGGACGGGTTTTACACTCACTTGTTCAGTCTCTTGGGGCTCACAACTCACCGGCACGAATGGTACATCGCGTACCATGCCTCGACCGTGAGCTTCGCTGAACGTGCAAAGAAGGGTCCCGGCTGGCTCTGGGTGGGAGATGAGCCGTTGAACGTCTTTGGCCTGCCCCGCAGCCGGATGGATTCATTCAGCATTTGCGGGACGGCCGGGCCCTATCGCTTCGCTCTTTCGAGCGCCAGCGGAGAACTGGCGCCAAACAGTCCTGCCGCCAAACTTCTTGCGGAGCTTCCTCCAGGGGAATTTGCGTCTGCTGCAGACGCGATCAGAGAGGCAAATCAGGTCCTGTGGCGCCGAAAGTTTCCCACCTCGGTCAAGCTGCTTCAGCTTGATGACTTCGACATCGCCGATTTGGTTGCGGAACATCTTGACGACGCATCATCCTGGATGTCGATCGAGTTCATCGGAAACGGCGAAATGGCCGGGAGCATCCTAACCGCAATGGATCGGCTGAACACAGGCTCTTTCAAGGGGTGGGTCCGGCGAACGACGGATTTCTTCTGGGGCATGGAGAACGGTAGAATCGTTCCCCTTCACCTCAGCGATAACGTGCTCAGGGCGAAGAACACGTCGAACTTTGAAGTTAAGTTCCAGGTGGAAGCTATCGCTGACGCGCTTCGCCGGCGCGTACTGATACCAAGCCTTTATACGGTTTTCCTGGTGACCTCGATTCTGCCGGGGGTGCGGGTTCTGGGAGGATGTCGCCAGGTCATTTACTATCCCCTTATGCGCTACCTTGCTGCCCTTGGGTTCGAGCGGTCGCGCGAGGCACAGATTTTGGCCGAGCTGCGAAGGGATGGTTTGCCAGGGCTTTGGGGCCACCGCGTTTTGAAACCTGTTGGCGACGACCCGTTTGGCGAGCTCGAGTCTTTGGGCGGTGCCGCGAACCCGCTTTCCCAATACGCGGAGGTGTCCCTAGCGCAATCGGCCGGCGATCTCGCAAGCTTTACCAGAGATCCACTCTGGGGCGACCTGTCTAACCAAATAGCCAATGGGCTTGTCAGCGCAAGATCGGCCGAGTGGCGGTGGGCCGGGCTATGAGTGCGCAAAGACGCGAGCGAGATTGTTTGACGGGTGTAACGCGTCTCACAGGAGGTCGGTATGCCGAGTAGCGATGGAGCGGTCGTGCGACGTCTGTCCGTCAAGGACGTAGATATGTTTCGACGAATCCGTCTGGAAGCTCTTTCACACGAACCTCTTTCATATGCGAGCGTGTTTGCAGACTGGGTTCACCTCTCCGATCGTCAATGGCGCCAACATCTTCATCAGCCAGTGTTTGTCGCCCTGCTCAATGGGCAGCCTGTTGGCATGATGGGGCTCAGGGTAGAGTATGCCAGGAAAATGGCCCATCGCGCCAAGCTTGTCAGCGTCTATGTCCGCAAAAGCAGTCGCGGGACCGGCGTTGCCGCAAAGCTGTTGGACGGTGTGACCGAGCACGCCTTGGCACACGGAGTCCTTCAGCTTGAACTCGCCGTAAATGCCGAAAATTCGCCAGCCATCCGCTTCTATGAGCGCCACGGCTTCATTGCGGTTGGGCGTATCCCGAACGGCTTCCTCGGTCTTGACAGGATGCACGATGAACTCATCATGGTGCAGCGCTTGGCACCGCCTTATGGACCCGGTGTCGGAATATACCGGTTTCAAGGAATGAGCTCTTCGACGTAGGTTTGTTCAATCGTTTTTGGGAACCTCTTTCGAAATTGGCGGTTGGCAGAATGCTGATGATCCATGATGCCGGGTTATTAGCAGGGCTCCGAGGATTACCCTTTCTCCGGCGGAGCCCAATTTTTGCAACACATGTTTCCGGATCCCGTTGTCGCCTTCGGGCGCTTTCTTTGTCGCAACCTGCTGGCAATTTGGTTGGCCTCGGATTTTGGGCGCCAGTGGCGAAGAGAGAGGGCTGGAATATCAGCCCCTACCCTCTCGACCGGGCTGCCCGGCTTCTGGTTTGTAGGATGCGAGCATTTGCAAAGCCTTTTCCGCTGCGGCCGGGCTGTCGGGTTTGATCCCGTGCGCACGGCACCACTCTTCGTGTGATCGTTTGATCGCATCCATGTCGAATGTAGAGAACGTGTTGCGCATATTTGCCTCCGCTTTGATACTGACGGTGGGAGACTATCATCAAGGGAAAACCGAAAAATCCTGCACAAGTGCTGGGTTTCCTTCTTCCTTGAGGTCATGCTGCATGTCTTGAGGGCGCCTCAATCACATTTTGACGGTGTTCCTGCAGAAGCGCGTTCATTTTTGCTCTCGCCCCTTTCCGTGATAAGATGGTTGTGAGGTGAGCACGGAGGCAGCCGTGGATTGCTCCAACAGTTTCGAGATTACGTGTCTGCAGTGCAACGCACGCGAACGGTTGTCTTTCTCTGACATGGAGACGAGACTGATCGTTCAGTGCAAAGTCTGTGCGGCAATTCGCAGTATGCGGAAAGAAGATATCCTCGAGATATGTCGCGACGCATCGCGACTTTCACGGCAGCGGCTTTGAGGCGCTCTTAACGCCCCGGCTCGGTGATCTTCGCCAAATCAAGGTGTCGCTTCGCATGAGGTCGGATTTGCAAATGCGCCAGAGAGGAGCCTCGTCCTTTTACGGCCAGAGGCTCAGTTAGGTTATGGCGGGCCACCGACGCGCAATCCGCAGTGGCAACTTCTACGGCACGGTAACCCGTTCAGGAATCGTACGCTCATTTCGGGGTGTGGCAAGGTAGGCTTTTGAATGAGCGAGCCGAGTACGATCCACTAGTGACAGCTCGTGTCCGTTACCGCTTGAACCGGACTCCAGCCCCTCCGCCGTTTTCAGGAATGAACTCAATGCCGGCCGCTTCTAAAGCCTGTTGGATGGCCTTCAAGTTTGCGCTTGTTAAAGAGGTGACTCCGTCTTCTACTTCTGCGCGGCTTACGGTGGCGACTCCGATAGCAGCGGCCTTTGCAAGCTCTTTTGCGCTCCAACGCAGCAGCGCACGAGCGGCGCGTATTTGCGCGCCCGTGATTTCATTATCATCATGTGATTTCGAATTGATCAAGTCGGACTCGTGTGCTACCTAGACGTTACTTGAAACGCCAGTTCGCCTCGAATGGTGGGTATCAAGGGAACTGACGGCTACATCCGGTGCGGGAACACCGAATGCAGCCTGACCACAACCAAGCTTTAGGGAGCTCGGATCATGGCTGATTCCGACAATACCAGAACTTTGTCTACGGTCACCCGAGGAGAATTTCATTCTCGCGTGGTGGCGTGTTTTCCCACATATCCTGAGGTTGCAGCCCATCAGAATCCAGGGTTTCGCCTTTCTGGCGATGATCCGGCGGTCGCTGTTTGGCAGGAGTGGTGTAGCGCCTGGCAACTTTTGAGCGAATCAAACGCGCAGCAGCAGCGGATCGAGGCACGCCTATTCAAGGCGGCAGACGGCCCGGTTGAACGCGATCCCGACCACAGCGAAGCGCTCGAAGCCGAGGATCGCGCTGCGATTGCCGAGGAAGAAGCGGCGAAGGCTCTGTGGGACACGCCGGCGCAGTCGGCCGCCGGTGTGACCGCCAAACTGCACGCTATTCTCAGCCGCTCGCAGCCCTCACCCACCAATCCCGATGAGCCGTGGCCGCAAATCCGCGGGGTGATGGCGGACCTCCTCGCGATCGATGCGGCTGGCGCGCCGCCCCGTCGGCTCGCCGTGCGCGAACGCGAAGCCGCGTTGCCGAATAGCTGAGCACGCCACGCCCGCCTGGGCTCAAACAATCGGTTGATTTTCCCCGCGCCGGAGCCTCTCCGGGGCGAACCCTTGACTCTGTCAAAAACAAGAAGGAACAACACATGAAACTGGGAAGCCCCTTTCGCCCCCGCCGGCTGACGGCGTTTCTGCTGTCCGTCGCGCTCGGCGCGTCGTTGATGTCGACGCCGGCCCGCGCCCAGGAGCAGGGCGAGCTGCGCATCGCCACGTCCTACAAGCTGATGACGCTTGATCCGCACTACGCCAACCTCAACGAGAACACCTCGTTGCTCTCCCACATCTATGAGCGGCTGGTGTATCAGGATGAGGGCCTCGAGCTGAAGCCCGGGCTTGCCACCTCCTGGCGCGCGCTCTCCGACACGCGATGGGAGTTCAAGCTACGCGACGGCGTGCGCTTCCATGACGGCTCCGTCTTCGATGCCGAGGACGTCGTCTATTCGATCGAACGCATCCGGGATTTCCTGAAGCCCCCGAGCGGCGGCTTTCGCGCCGCGCTGAGCGGCATCAAGGCGGTCTCGGCAATCGATCCGTTGACGGTGGTCATTGAGACCAACGGTGCCGCTCCTAACTTGCCACTCACCTTCTCCTCGATCTTCCTGATGAACAAGCCGGTGGATGGTTTTGAGACGACAGAGGCGCTTAATTCCGGAACGCCGCCGGTTGGTACCGGACCCTACCGGTTCGAAAGCTGGAGCTCCGGCGAAAGCCTGAGGTTGAGCCGCAACGACGCCTATTGGGGCGGCAAGCCCGCCTGGCTGAAGGTCGGGTTCCGGGTGATCGAGAGCCCGGCTGCCCGTGTGGCGGCGCTCAGCACCGGTGAGGTCGATGTCGCCGACGCCATTCCCGCCCGCGATGTCGATGCCTTGAAGCAGCGCGGCGCCTGGATTGCAAGCGTCGGTGCCGCCCGCATCAACTTCGTGCAGTTCGATGTGGCCCGCGACACCTTGCCCGGTGTGACCGACAAGGCGGGAGCGCCGATCGCCAACCCGTTCAAGAACCCGCTCGTCCGCCGTGCGCTGGCGCTGGCAACCGATCGCGGTATTCTCGTCGACAAGATCCTCGCCGGTTATGGCACCGCCGCATCGCAGGTGTTTCCGACCGGCCTGCCGGGCACGTCGGCCAAGTTGCTGCCCGAGGCGCCGGACTATGAGCAGGCCAAGGCGCTGCTTGCCAAGGCCGGACATCCTGACGGGTTCAATCTGGTGCTTGCCGGTCCGGCCGGCCGTTATCCCGGCGACGCCGAGAGCCTGCAGGCAATCGCCCAAAGCTGGGCCCGGATCGGTATCAATGCCCAACCATCGGCAGCCCCGTTCTCGGTGTTCAACACCAAACGCGCTGCCGGCGACTATGCCATCTGGTATGGCGGCACCTCCGGCGAGGCCGTCCACATCATCCTTCGCGCCCTGCTCGCCTCGCCGAACCCCGAACGCGGAACCGGAGCGCTGAACTTCGGCAAGTACCAGAACCCCGCATTCGACGAGATGCTGGCCAAGGCCGAGAGCATTGCGGTCGGTCCGGAACGGAATGCCGCATTGAGTTCGGCAACCGAGCTGGTGATGGCCGACCAGCCAATCATCCCGCTCTACCACTTCCACCATATCGTCGGTTACGGCCCGCGCATCGGCGCCTACGTCATGCATCCGCGCGGCTGGACGACGGCGATGCAGACGATCGCTGCAACGGAGTAAGCTTGAATGGATATGATCTCGGTCGCACTCGGAAGGCTGTCACAGGCCTTCCTGCTGCTCATCGCCATGTCGTTGATCGGCTTTATCGGCATCCACACCGTCGGCAATCCGGTCTTCAACGTCGTCAACATCGAAACCGCCACGCCCGAGGACATTCAGGCGGCAACCATCGCGCTCGGTCTCGACCAGCCGATCTGGCGGCAGTACCTGGTGTTCATCGGCAATGTCGTCAGCGGCAACTTCGGCACCTCCTACATCTACCATCAGCCGGCCTTTACGCTGGTGATGAGCAAACTGCCGGCGACACTTGAGCTGGCCTCGATCGCCATGCTGATCGCAGCCCCGCTCGGTACCGGGCTCGGTCTTCTCGCCGGTCGCCGCAGCGGCACGCTGTTCGACCGGACGCTGCTGAACGTTAGCGTCTCGGCGCTCAGCATTCCCTCATTCTGGCTGGCAATGATGCTGATCCTCGTCGGCGCCATCCTCACCGGCTGGTTTCCCTCCGGTGGCCGGGGGGCAACGGTGCGTATCCTCGGTGAGGACTGGAGCTGGCTCACCGCCAACGGATTGTGGCACCTGGTGCTGCCGGCACTGGCGCTCGCCATTCCCAACATCGCGTTGATCGCGCGGCTGTCGCGCTCCGGCACGATAGAGGTCGAGAGCCAGGACTTCACTCGCTTCTGCCGCGCCAAGGGGCTGTCGTCACGACGGATCCTGATGCGCCACACGCTGCCGAACATCAGCGTGCCGATCGTGACGATCATCGGCCTGCAGTTCGGCGGCATGCTCGCCTTTGCCGTGGTGGTGGAATCGATCTTCTCGTGGCCGGGCGTCGGCAAGCTTCTGATCGACTCCATCCAGCTGCTCGACCGCCCGGTGGTGATGGTGACGCTCACCTTCATCGCCGTCGCCTTCGTCGTGCTCAACGCCCTCGTCGATCTTTTCTATGCCGTGCTCGATCCGCGCGTGCGCCTGTCTTCCTGAAGGAGACCGTCATGAAAGCCCAAATCCTGAGCGCACTTAAGAAGCGCCGACACGGACCGGTCATGACCGTGTCCAAAGTACTGCTCGTCAGCTACGTCCTCGTTGCCATCGCCGCACCGCTGATCGCACCTCAGAACCCCTATGATCCGCTGCAGATCTTTGGCTGGGAGGCATCGTCGCCGCCCGGAACACTGGGTAGCGGTGGCTATCTCTATCTGCTTGGAACTGACGGGCTTGGCCGCGATATTGTCAGCACCATCCTCTATGGCCTGCGCATCAGCCTGGTCGTGTCGATCGTCAGCTCCGCGCTTGCCGCCCTGATCGGGCTCACCGCCGGGGTCAGTGCTGCCTACTTCGGCAAATGGGTCGATGTCGTCATCATGCGGCTCGTCGACCTGCAGCTCAGCCTGCCGACCATCCTGATTGCGTTGATTGCCATCGTCACGCTTGGACCGGGCATCGACCGGATCATCCTGGCGCTGATCATCGCCCAATGGGCGACCTATGCGCGGATCGCTCGTGGCGTCGCGCTGAGCGAAGTCAAGAAGCCCTACATGGATGCGGCCCGGCTGATGCGGCTGCCGACGTCAAGGATCCTCTTCCGTCACCTGCTGCCCAACAGCATCGCGCCGGCGATCACTCTGATCCCGATCGAGGTCGGTCATGCCGTGGCGTTGGAGGCGACGCTGTCCTTCCTGGGCTTGGGCGTTCCGATCGACAAGCCTTCGCTCGGCGCCGCCGTTGCCAACGGCTTCCAGTACCTGATGACCGGCCAATACTGGATCAGCCTGTTTCCAGGCCTCGCGCTCTTCGGCCTGATCGCTTCCATCAATCTTGTCGGCGAGGACGTTCGCCGCAGCCTCGATCCAAGGAACCAGACGCGATGACATTGAACCAAGTGAACGCCGCCCTGCAGCCCTCCTCGCCTCCGTTGCCTTCCTCGCCGCTGGTGCCCGCGTCGCCGCCATTGTTGCGGGTCGAGAACCTTGGCCTTCGCCATCTGTCCAGGCTCGGCCCGACGACGATCCTGAGCGACGTCAGCTTCGAGCTCCGCCGCGGCGAGATCCTTGGCATCATTGGCGAGTCCGGTGCTGGCAAGTCGACCGTCGGCAACGCCATCCTCGGGCTGCTTGCGCCGGAGTTCCAGCAGACATCGGGAACGCTCAACTTCGACGGCAAGGCCTTGGAGGCGATGTCGGCGGGAGAGCGCGAAGCGCTTCGGGGCAAGCGCATCTCGGCAATCTTCCAGGATCATACCGCCTCGCTCGATCCGCTGATGAGCGTTGGCGCGCAGGTTGAGGAAACTTGCCTGGCGCTCGATCCAACCCTTTCGAGACGTCAGGCCCGCACCCGCGCCATCGATCTGCTGGCCCGGGTCGGCATTCCCGAGCCTGAGCGACGATTTGGCAACTACCCGCACCAGTTCTCCGGTGGCCAGCGGCAGCGCATCGTCATCGCCATCGCCCTTGCGGGGTCTCCCGACATCATCATCGCCGACGAGCCGACCTCGGCACTCGATGCCACCGTGCAGAAGCAGGTGCTCGGATTGCTCAGAACCCTCGTCGACGATACCGGTGTCTCCGTCATTCTCGTCACCCACGACATGGGGGTGATCTCCGAGATTACCGACCGGGTGCTGGTCATGAAGAAGGGCCAGGTGGTCGAAGCGGATGACACGGTCACCATCCTCGATCAGCCGAACCACGACTATACCAGGAAGCTGCTTGCCGCTGTTCCACGGCTTCGCATTCCTGCAAGGGCAGCGAAGGTGGAGGACAAGACGGCACACGCTGATGACAGTGGCGTTGACGACTGGTCCCGTGTCGCGGACAAGCTCGAACGTCCACTTCTTGTTGCCGAAGGCATATCGAAAGTGTTCTCTCCGCAGGGTTTCCATTGGGGCCTTGGCCGGAAACGGTCAAGCTCCGGTCTGCGTGATGTCGGCATTCGTCTGCAACGCGGGACGATCACCGGCATCGTCGGCGAGAGTGGCAGCGGCAAGACCACCTTCGGCCGGATCCTTGCCGGTCTAGACAGCGCCCATGAAGGTCGGATTGTGATCGGTGACAAAAGCTTTGAGGCTGCCTCAAGTGGCCGGCGCAGTGGTCTTCTCGGCCGGGTGCAGATGATCTTCCAGGATCCATCGGTATCGCTCAACCCACGGATGACCATCGGCGAGACGCTTGAGGAAAGCATCCGCTTCGGCGCCGGTGGGGGTTCCAGGGGCCGATCTGTGGCTGACACCGCGGCTGAGATGATGGATCGGCTCGGCCTTGCCCGCAGCCTGCTGTCCCGCCATCCGCATCAGCTCTCTGGTGGCCAGAAGCAGCGGGTCTGTATCGCCCGAGCGCTGCTTGCCGAGCCTCAGATCATTGTTGCCGACGAGCCGACTTCGGCCCTCGACGTCTCGGCCCAGGCCGAGATCGTTACTCTGCTGAGGGAGACCATCGCAGAGCGGGATATGACCATGGTGTTCATCTCTCATGATCTCGCCATCGTCCAGGCACTGTGCAGCGCCGTCTACATCTTCAAGAACGGTCGGGTCGAGGACTTTGGGTCCTCGGACTTCATCTTCTCGCGCTCCGACAATACCTACACCCGCACGCTGATTGCCGCCCGGCCAGAGCGCTTCACATGCTGAGGGGTGCGTCGACCCTCAGCGAGCGGATCCAACCCGGAACCATCAGATATTCGAAACGGCTGGCGCGTGTCGCCCCAGAAAGTCCTCCCATGCAACACCGCTTCACCCTCGCCGTTACCGGCCAGTCGCTGATCAAACATGACATCCGCGACATCACCGCTCCGGCATTCGCCAAGGTTCGCTCGCTGCTGCGCGAAGCCGATCTCGCCTTCACCAACTTCGAAGGCACGATCCTTGGACGTCACGGCGGCTGGCCGCTCAAGGGCTCGTTCTTCGGCTGCAGCGATCCGGTCGTGCTCGACACTCTGGAGGGTATCGGCTTCAAGGCGCTGTCGCTGTCGAACAACCATGCCTTCGATCTCGGTCCCTCGGGCGTGCTCTCGACGCTCGAAGAGGTCGAGAAGCGCGGCTTCCTTCATGCCGGCCTCGGTCGCGACCACGCGGCTGCCTCACGGGCAAGCCGTGCGACGGTATCCGGGCGGCCGATTGCCATCGTTGCGATGGACGGCGGCCCCGGTCCCGACTTCATGTATGCCGCCAATGGCGACGCCAATCGCCCGGCCCGTCCCGGCGTCAACCGGCTCGGGATTAGCCAGAGGATCGAGGTCGACGGTCCCGCCTTCGAGCAACTGGCAGCGATCCGCGACCAGGTCGGTTACACCGCGATCGATCTTGCCAATGACAGCCAGCCGGACGATCGCCCTGAGCTTGACCCGGAGACCGAGGTCGCCATTGCCCGCGCCGTGTTCCGGCGATCGGAGCGCTGCGGCCGCAGTGTGACCATCGATGAGAGGGATCTTTCCCGCAATCTTGCTGCGATCACGGCGGCGGCGCAGGACGGATCGTTGGTGGTCGCCTATCTGCACCATCATCATTGGGCGTCCGACTGGTATCAGGTTCCCGACTGGGTGAGTGCTGTCGCCCGCGCCTGCATCGAGGCCGGCGCCTCCCTGTTCGTCAGCCACGGTGCGCCGGTGCTGCAGCCGATCGAGATCTACCGCGGTCGGCCGATCTTCTATAGCCTCGGCAACTTCATCTTCCATGTCCGCTCCGAGAAATCGACCTGGACGGCGCCGGAGGTCTGGGAGAGCGTTGTGGCGGCGACAACCTTCGACGCCGACAACCGTCTCGTCGAGATCAGACTGCATCCGGTCGTCATTGGCGGCGACGCGGCGTTGCTGGATGGTGTGCTGGAGCGGCGCCTGGCGCCGCATCTTGCAACCGGGGCCCGTGCCGAGCGCATCTTGCGGCGGCTGAAAGAACAATCGGCCGGGCTCGGCGTCGAAATCCAGGTCTCGGACGGCGTCGGCATCATCCGGGCCTAGTGGCTCGTTCTCCGCCCATTCCGACACCGAATCGGGCCAAGTCATCTCGGCCCGCCCACCCACACGAGGACCATCATGGACATTCGCCAGGAACTGATCAGCCGCTTCTTTCGCTATGCCGCGATCGAGAGCCAAAGCAATGCCCGCGCGACTTGCCTGCCCTCCTCGCCCGGACAGGCAGCACTCGCCGCCCTCATCGCCGATGAGATGCGGGTGCTGGGCCTGGCAGACGTCCGCGTCGACGAACATGCCATCGTCACCGGGGTCAAACGCGGCAACCGGCCCGAAGCGCCGGCGATCGGCTTTATCGCCCATCTCGACACCGTCGATGTCGGGCTCTCACCGTTCATCCGGCCGCAGATCCTCCGTTTCGACGGCAAGGATCTTTGCCTCAACGCCAAGGACGATATCTGGCTGCGCGTTGGCGAGCATCCGGAGATCCTCGGTTGGACCGGCGAGGATATGATCGTCAGTGACGGCACCAGCGTGCTCGGGGCCGACAACAAGGCGGCGATCGCCGTTATCATGACGTTGCTTGCTCGGCTCGACCAGCAGACACATGGTGACGTGTTCGTCGCCTTCGTGCCCGACGAGGAGATCGGCTTGCGTGGCGCCAAGGCGCTGGATCTCGCCCGCTTTCCTTGCGACTTTGCCTATACGATCGACTGCTGCGAACTGGGCGAAGTGGTGCTCGAGACCTTCAATGCCGCCTCCGCCGAGATCGTCTTTACCGGTGTCAGCGCCCATCCGATGTCGGCCAAGGGCAGCCTCGTCAATCCACTGACGATGGCGATCGACTTCATCGCCCAGTTCGACCGCAACGACACGCCCGAACACACCGCCGATCGCCAGGGCTTCTTCTGGTTCAAGGATCTCGTCGCCCATGACAGCGAAGCGACACTCACCTGCCTGATCCGCGACTTCGACAGCGATGGCTTTAATCAGCGCAAGCGGCGGATCGCCGAGGTGGCGGAGCGGGTCCGCTCAACCTACCCGACCGGCAACATTCGCTATCAGGTCACCGACACCTATCGAAACATCGCCACCAGCCTGGCGCACGACGACCGCGCCGCTCGCCTGTTGTTCGACGCCATGGACGGGCTTCAGATCGACAGGAAACTGATCCCGATGCGCGGCGGTACCGATGGGGCCGTGCTCTCAGCCCGTGGCATTCCGACGCCGAACTTCTTTACCGGCGCCTATAACTTCCACTCGCGCTACGAGTTCCTGCCGATCCCGGCGTTCGAAAGTTCGTTTGAGGTCGCGTTGGGAGTTTGTCGGTTGGCGGTGATGAGCATATCGCCAAATTGTTTGACCTAAAGCTGCAGTCATGGACTTGGTCGCGGGTACCCGATCAGCAACTGTTGCAAGGCGTGTTTCCTCCCGTATCGCGGCGATCAACAATGTCGCCGTGCTTCCGGCAAGGGCTCCCCAGGCCGCGTATTTTATGTTCGCGGAGCCTGCGCTCGTAAACAGGAGGACTGTGCCGATCGTGGCGGAGACGACATAGGGCGCGGCGATCCCGATCCGTCCGAGCGTCAGCCTCGCGGCTTCCGTTTTAGCAAACTCCGCAAGCCATTGTTCGATCCCGCTCATGCCGACGACCGCCATGACCATCAGCACGACGGGCACGGATACGAAGGCAAGCTTATTCGCCGCCATTGCCGAAGGCTCTGTTCCGATGGCAATCAACCGCGCCCGCTCGCCCTCGTCCGCATGAAGCTTGCGGCTAAGATCGACTAATGCCCCTAACAGGAGGGCGCGCTTTTCGTATCGCAAACCCGCCTTGACAATCAGGCCGCCGAGTTCGATTTTTTCTCGCGTATCCTTCTTTCGTTCGTCGGATGTCATCGTCTTCGCCATCCGCTCAAGCCTCGTCACTGCTGACCGGATTCGCGCCAGGGATGACCACCGCGGTCGATGGACCGGCGTCTCCATTCCCCCTCTTCCTTCCGGTCGTAGGATACTTCCCGCGGCGAAACCCAGTCGCGAGGTCTTCAAAGGCTGCGAGAAGCGCAATTTCTTCAATCGAGATTTCGCCAAGTCCCGCCTTGAGCGCAAGGTGGCCAATCCCTTCGGCCTCACGGGTCTCCGCCTGCCTCAGTTGTTCCTGGAGCTTGGCGATTTCATTGCGAATTTTCGAGGAAGGTTTTTTCATTCCGTTCGTCTCCCTGACTTTGGAAAGCTTGTCTTTCGAAGCCAGTTTTTCTGACTGGAGCGCGGAACGCACTATGGAGAATCCTACAATCGCCGAGGCGCAAGCTTTGATGAATGATCACGGTCGTTCCGAAGGAGCGGGTTTCAAGGGCGCATCCGGGCTCGCAATTGATGATGGCTGCGAAGCAGTTGGGTCTCCGCGGCGTCTCGGGGCTTAGAAACTGCCAGAACCTGCATGATTTCCTCCAGCATTGTTGCTCGGTGAGGAGATCAGCACGAATCGAAATCGTGCGTCAGTTGCAGGATTCTACATTCCTAGTTCGGATACGGGCCCGTGGTAGACGGGAGCGCCTGTAGAGAGTAACTCGGCTAGAGCTGCTTGATAGTGCACGCGAGGCCGTCGTTGCATCGTGAATTATAAAAATCTAATATAAATGCACGCGATGGGGCGCATCCAAGAATATCCCGTCATGGCAATCCGTTTCAGTCCCTGGGGCTTGGAGGGTAGGTCATGCAGTGGCGTGCGAAACTGAGATCCTGGATCCTTTCGGTCCCTATGCTCCTGCTCGTGGTCGGGCATGGCTTCGCCGAGGAGAATGGCAAGCGGCTTGCGCTCGTCGTCGGCATGGCGAACTACGTCGCGGCGGGAACGCTTCCCAATGCCGCTCGCGACGCTGAAGCATTCGGAACCTTCCTCAAGGGACAAGGATTTGAAACCGATCTTGTGCTCGACGCAGATCGCAGGGGACTTGCTGGCGCGCTTTCAAACTTTTCCCGCAAGATCGGGCCCGATGATGTCGCCCTGTTCTACTATGCCGGACACGGCATGCAGCTGCACGGAGAAAACTTTCTCATCGGCACGGACGCGAAGCTCGAGAGTGAGTTCGACGTTCCCGCCGAAACCATAGCCCTGTCGGAGATCATCAACGCGCTGGAGAAGCGCGCCCGGATATCGATGGTCTTCCTGGATGCCTGCCGCAACAACCCTCTCGCCAATCGGCTGAACACCGAAGTCGAAGGTGCCACCCGCGGTGGCGCAACCAGAGGCCTGGCACCGATCGAGACCCAAGGCGCCGGCACGCTCGTCGCCTTTGCGGCCGCACCCGGCCAAGTGGCAGCCGACGGCACCGATGGGCATTCGCCGTTTACCCGCGCCCTGATCGCCAATCTCTCCGGTGCCGGGCTGGAAGTCGGCACCGCCTTCAAGCGGGTCGTGCGCGACGTGCGCAAGGAAACACAGGGCAAGCAGCAGCCGCAGATCCTGTCGTCGCTGTCGCTGGAGTTCTATTTCGGTCCGGAAACGGCAGCGCCACAGACCCCGACGGTGCAACCGGTCCAGCCGGCACTGGCGGTACAGGCGCCGGCTACGGACCCCGTTGATCCTGAGGTAGAAGTAGATTTCAAGAAGGCGTTGAGGATCGGCACGCCCCGGATCTGGCGCTTCTTCTTGGAAAAGCACCGGACCGGAGAGTATGCGGAACTCGGGCGTCGGACGTTAGCGCAGATCGAGCCTGCATCGGTGCGCAATCAGTCGCATCTGCCACAGTCCGTCGAAGCGAGACTTTTGCCAGATAAGGAGCAGAGGCGGAACGTCCAGCTAGCGCTTGCGGCCAAGGGGTTTGCCACGGGCGTACCCGATGGCGTTTTTGGTGGACAGACGCGCGAGGCGATCAAAAGCTACCAGCGCAGCAAAGGCGAAGGCGGCTCGGGTTTTATCACCGAGAGGACGGCCGAGAGCCTCGGCATCAAGGTGAACCTTGCCGCCGACGGAATCTATAGTTCGGCGACGGCGCGCACTTATGACATCAAGGATCTTACGGGTCTTGAAACAGACGAACGCGTCCTTGCCGCCGTGAGGTGCACGAGCTACGAGCCGTCCGTTTATGGCGCCTTCGGGGGACATTTCTACGTCGCTGTGCGAACCGGACCGTCGCTCGCGTCCTATGCAGAGATCGTCGCCAAGCGATGCGGTGCTCGCCTCGCCTCGATCACGTCGGAGGCTGAGAACGCATTCGTCGCGTCGCTCTTCAACTCCGACCCCAACTTTTTCGATATGGGTTTTTACGTTCCGGACAAGATCAGCTACAAGGTCGGGCCGTGGATCGGCTTGGTTCAAGACCCGCAAGGCAAGGAGCCAAGAGGCGGCTGGCATTGGAACAACGGCGAGGCGATGACCTATTCAAAGTGGTGGTCAGGCGGGCCAAACGAGTTCAAACCAGGAAACGACCTTGCGATGTACTACACTCAGCGCGACGGTCGGCTCGACATGAAGAGCACCTTTGTCAACACATGGCATGACATGGGGACCAAGAACACGAGCCCGAGCCTGGTGCTGGAATTTGAATAGTCACTCGTGCCAGTTTCGATACAGGGTGACTTTCCACAATCAGTTGGTTCAGGGCTGGAATTTGCGGTCCCTGGTTATGTTCGTGCATTTTGATAGCCCTTCACGAACGAGGTTGGCGTGTAGAACGTTGAACGGTCTCTGCTGTACGGTGCGTCCTTGATATTGCGCGTCTGCGTTCGCGAGATCGGGCCTGCTTTCTGGCGGTGCGCAATTCCTCAAGGTTGGGTAGCCACCAGCCGCGCCTATGATCCGGCTCGACGCGCGCTGGCCAAGTTGAAACCAATTCGCGCAGCGTTGCTAGCCGCCAGGAGGCCCAGACAAACTCCATCAGGCTGTTGTCCATAAAGGGATAGAAACTGGAGAAATTTCGAGGGACGATCTCCTGCGAAATCCCGATGAATACGACGACGCCGTAGGTCTGCGTTGATACAACGCGCCCAAGGTCAGGAGGGAATATGGGCGGGACGGGGTATCGGCGCCTTCGCCGTTCATTGGTCTTGTTTCGGGCTTGCGTCTCTTCGAATGATCCGCGCAAGCTAAGGCGTCGTAGCTTTCGTGCGTCCGGTTCGTTTCGGCGCGCTGCGGCCTCGATCGTCGCCCATCGTTTCTTGAAGTCATCATAGGATCGAAACGGGACACGCCACGTCTTTGTATCCTCATCCCAATGCGCCCAGGGGATCTGCCTCAGTTCGCCGACAATGGTCCTGGAGTATGGTGTGCGCAGGCGAAGATCATCTGCGACTTCAAGGTATGGGCTGACGATCGGGTCGAACTCGAAAGCGTCTTTCCCCTTCTCGTCGGCAAACGGATCGCTTTGCGATAATTGCCGATCCATCCACCTGGCGAACCGGCGTTCGGCTGTCTTGCCGGGGACAAACCAGTTTCGCCTGTCGTCATTCCATCGCGCTCGAGGAAACTCCCGTCGAAATTGCTCAAGCGTCTCCCGGTCGTAGGGAAACGAAACATACGCCCCGAGAGGAGTTGCTGATTGGCCCGACATTGTATTGCAGCGCCTCCTCCTCGTTTGAACCGCGTTGTCATTCCATCAATGGGATAACGAGCGCGTGCGGTCACCGTTCCCAAGGGGGCAATTTTCGGATTGGTTCAGCAGAAAGGATTTACCAGGATCAGCAACAACGGCCTTTGCACGCACCCCCATGCGGAACCAACTACGCTCGCCGATGGTTCTTCAACCTTGGGAGCTGGACAGCCAGCATTCCCGGTTGGAGAAGTGACGGGACGGTTCTCGGCCGTTCATCGAATGGAGGTTCGCGATGGACAGCCTGGTGCGACATCGGAGGATCACGATTTCTGGAACTGATACCTTCTATCGCGAGGCCGGTCAGCAAAGTTCCCCGGTGATCTTGCTCCCGCACGGATATCCCTGTTCATCCTATGAATTTCGCAATCTGATGCCTCGGCTTGCCGACCGTTGGCGCCTCATCGCCCCGGACTTTCCCGGCGCCGGTTACAGTGGGACGCCAGAGGATTTTGCTTACAGCTTCGATGGGTACGCTGTGTTCCTCGAGAACTTCGTCGACGCTCTTCAGATCGATCGCTTCATTCTCTACTTGCATGATTTTGGATCGCCCATTGGCATCCGGCTGGCCATCAGAAAGCCAGAACGCATAGCCGCGCTAATCATTCAAAACGGTGATATTCCCTATGAAGATGCTTTGGGTCCCAAGTACGCCGAAATCGAAGAGGCCTGGACCCTTCCAGATCCGGAGATGAGACGTACATTGGCGGCAGCGGTCAGCGAAGAGGCTTTCGAGGACGAGTTTCTGAATGATTTGAAGTGCTCCCTAGCAGACGCTATCTCTCCTGATCTTTGGAGGTTGCATTGGTCACTCATGACCCCAAAGCGAAAAGAGATCGCAGTCGACCTTATCGTCGGATTGAAAGAGAACCGGGCATGGTTTCCTCAGCATCGCAAATATCTGCGCGAGCACCAGCCGCCCACTCTGATCGTTTGGGGACCAAATGACCACTATATGCCGGAGAAGTCCGCAAGAGCCTATCTGCGCGATCTTCCCACGGCTGAACTCCATCTTCTCGACGGAGGGCATTGGCTTCTTGAAACGCATCTCGATGAAGCAGCCGAACTTATCCGCGGTTTTCTTGGACGCGTTCACGCGGTCTGAGCGGCGCGTGATCAACCGACAGCTTCCTCATGCCGCGGCTTCATGTTCTTCTCGCGCTGCTCCCCACACCTCCTTGGCGGCATCAAGGTTCAAGTAGGCAATCCCCAAGCCAACGATAAGATCGGGCCATGCAGAAGGCCAGAGATAGGCGGTTACGAGGCCCGCGGAGATAATGGCAACATTGGCGAGAGCATCGTTGCGAGCTGACAGGAATGCCGCCCGCGTCAGTGAGCCGCTGGCATGGCGGTGGGCAACAAGCAGATACGCGCAACACAGGTTGACGACCAGAGCACCCAGGCCGGTCAAACTGAGCGCAAACGGTTCAGGCGGGATTGGAGCCAGGACCTGGTGCCACCCCGTCCAGAGGAAGGCCAAAGCAGGCAACAACAGGATGAGCGCCATTGCCATCGCTACTCGGGCGCGGCTATGTGCCGACCATGCCATAGCGAAAAAGATGAGCAGGTTGACGGAGGCATCTTCAAAGAAATCGGCACTGTCGGCCAGCAGAGACGCCGATCCGATGCGCAAGGCAACGATGAACTCAATGCCGAAATAAGCAAGATTTGCAAGGGCTACGATCAATACCGCGCGCCGGAGCGTCTGATCAATGGGCGGCATGTTACATCCCTCGCAAGGCAATGATGACGTATAGAGGCATCATTACCTGATTCAAGGACTGGGTGCGAGGCGCGTTGGCAGCCACTTGCGGTATGGTCGCGTCAGAGTGCTTGGCAACTGGTGGACCGTCGTTTGCCGAAAACGGGTTCAGCCACCACGTCCGACCTATGATAGCCGGGAGCGCCTGTAGTTTGTCACCGAAAATCCCGTGTCTTCACCTTGATCGCATCAAGATGCAGGTACGGATCGACTATGTCGCGCGGCCGAGGACCCTTGAGCATTCCTCGTGGATCGGGTGCCGGCGCCCCGCGATGAAACTCGTCGCCTCGACCGTGAGGCAGAGGGAAGTCGGCATCACGATCGCCAACACTGGCGAGCTCGCCGGACAGGTCGGTCAGCCGGTGGGCTATCAGGTGGACCACATCGCCCTCCTTTTGGATCCGGCCATAGATGCCGAGCATGCCGGCGCCCAGCACGACGCGGCGGTATTTCTCGAAGGTCTTTGCCCAGACGACGAGATTGGCAATGCCGGTCTCGTCCTCGATGGTGATGAACATCACGCCCTTTGCGGAACCTGGTCGCTGGCGGACGAGCACGAGGCCGGCGGCCTCAAGCCATTTGCCGTCGCGCGACTGCATTGCTTCCCGGCAGGAGGCGACGCGGCGCTTCGTCAGATCCGCGCGCAGGAACGCAAGTGGATGCTCACGCAGCGTCAGCCCGACATGGCCGAAGTCCTCGACCACCTCGCCTCCCGATGTCATGGGGTTCAGCGCTATAGCCGGTTCGTCGAGCTCGGCCACGGTCCGGTTCTCGCGCTCCGACGCCGCCTCAAAGAGCGGCAAAGGTTCGTCGCGCAGCGCCTTGATCGCCCAGAGCGCCTCGCGGCGGGCAAGGTTCAGCGAAGGCCTGAATGCATCGGCTTCGGCGAGCTCGACAAGCGAGGCGGCAGGTACGCCGGCGCGGCGCCAGATATCGTCGACGCTCTCGAAGGCGCCCTCCGCGCGCACAGCGACGAGTGTGGCCGCGTCAGCATTCGCAAGCCCCTTGACCATTCGCAACCCAAGGCGGACGGCAAACCGGCTTTCGTCGCCGGTCGGTTCCAGTGTGCAATCCCAGCGGCTCTGATTGATGCAGACCGGCCGAACTTCCACCCCGTGCTCGCGCGCGTCGCGAACGATCTGGGCCGGTGCGTAGAACCCCATCGGCTGGGCATTGAGGAGGGCCGCGCAAAAGACATCCGGATGCCAGCATTTCAGCCAGGAGGACGCATACGCGATCAGCGCGAAGGAAGCGGCATGGCTTTCCGGGAAACCGTAGCTGCCGAAGCCTTCCAGCTGCCGGAATGTCTTTTCGGCAAAGTCCGGCTCATAGCCGTTCGCCACCATGCCGGCGATCAGCTTCTTGCCGAACTTCGAAACACCGCCGGTGTGCTTGAAGGTCGCCATGGCGCGCCTGAGCTGATCCGCTTCGCCAGGCGTGAAGCCGGCACATTCGATTGCCACCCGCATCGCCTGTTCCTGAAAGAGCGGCACACCGAGCGTCTTGCCGAGCACCTCTTCCAGTTCCGGCTTCGGATAGTCGACCGTCTCCTTGCCCTCGCGGCGCCGCAGATACGGATGGACCATGTCGCCCTGGATCGGACCGGGGCGCACGATCGCCACCTCGATGACGAGGTCATAGAAGGTGCGCGGCTTGATCCTTGGCAGCATCGACATCTGCGCACGGCTTTCGATCTGGAAGGTGCCGAGCGTATCGGCGCGTCGGATCATCGCGTAGGTTCGAGGGTCTTCCGGCGGGATTCTGGCAAGGTCGATATTGATACCCTTGTGCTCGGCCAGAAGATTGAAGCCTCGCTTCATGCACGAGAGCATGCCGAGCGCCAGGCAATCGACCTTCATGAACTTCAGGATATCAATGTCGTCCTTGTCCCATTCGATCACCTGGCGCTCGGCCATTGCCGCCGGCTCGATCGGCACCAGTTCATCAAGGCGATCATGGGTCAGCACGAAGCCACCTGGATGCTGCGACAGGTGACGCGGCGCACCCATCAATTGGCGGGCAAGGTCCAGCGTCAGGCGCAGGCGCCGGTCGCCAAGATTGAGGTTCAGTTCCTCGGCATGTTTTTCACCGACATCCTCACCCCATCCCCAGACCTGGGACGAAAGCATCTTCGTCATGTCCTCGGGCAACCCCAGCGCCTTGCCAACGTCGCGAATGGCGCCTTTCGACCGGTAACGGATGACGGTCGAACAGAGTGCCGCATGGAAGCGGCCATAGGTGTCGAACACCCATTGCATGACGATCTCGCGGCGCTCGTGCTCGAAGTCGACATCGATGTCGGGCGGTTCGCGCCGCTCCTCGGAGACAAAGCGTTCGAAGAGGAGATCGTTGGTATCAGGATCGATCGAGGTGATGCCGAGCACATAACAAACGGAAGAATTGGCGGCCGATCCCCTGCCCTGGCACAAAATGTCCTTCGAGCGCGCGAAGCGGACGATCGCGTTCACCGTCAGAAAGTAGGGCGCATATTGGAGCCTCTCGATCAGCCGCAGTTCATGTTCAAGGTTCCGCCTGACCTTGTCCGGCAACCCCTCGGGATAGCGCCAGACCGCACCTTCCCAAGTCAATTGCTCCAACGTCTGCTGTGCTGTCAGCTCCGGATTGGAGCGCTCCTCCGGATATTGATAGGCGAGCTCGTCGAGCGAGAAGCGGCACCGGTCGAGGATCTCGATCGTGCGATCGAGTGCTTCCTGATAGTGTGGGAAGAGACGCACCATTTCTTCCGGGGGCTTCAAGTAGCGGTCGGCATGGCGCTCGCGCCTGAAACCCGCTTCATCGATGGTGATGTTGTGACGGATACAGGTGACGACATCCTGAAGGATGCGCCGCTCGGGAACATGAAACAGAACGTCGTTGGTTACGACAGTCGTCACGCCTGACGCCCTGGCCATATTTGCGAGCCGATGGAGCCGCAGCTGGTCGTTCGGCCGGCGCCGGAGTGTCAGCGCCAGATAGCTGCGGTCGCCAAAGGCTTGCCCCAGATGGCGAAGCTGCAGCGCCAACTGGTCATCGGCTTCACCTGGAACAAGAACGACAATCAGGCCTTGGCCATAGGCAACGAGATCGTCCCAGCCAACCCGGCATTTCGCTTTCCCGCCACGCTTTTTGCCGAGCGACAGCAACCGGCAAAGGCGGGCATAAGCCGGCCGATCGGTCGGGTAGACTAGCACGGAGAGACCGTCGTCGAGATCGAGCCGGCAACCGACGATCAGCCGCACGCCGGTGTCTCTCGCTGCCTGGTGCGCCCTGACGATGCCGGCGAGGCTGTTGCGATCGACGATCGCCAGCGCGTCGATCTTGAGTTCTGCAGCGCGCTGAAACAGCTCCTCCAAGGATGAGGCCCCACGCAGGAAAGAAAAGTGCGAGGTCACCTGCAGCTCGGCATAGCGCGGCGCCGTCATGCGAATATCCCATGCAGGAACCAGCGATGGCTGCCGGTTTCACCATGTTCGCCGTCGCCGGAGCGAAAGATCCAGTAGCGCTCGCCGGCGTCATCCTCGACCTGGAAATAATCGCGCACAGCCACGAGCTCGGCATCGCGCTTCCACCATTCGCCAAAGACGCGCTCCGGACCGTCGGCGCGGCGAACGCGCCTTCTAACGCCCCGCCAGGTGAAGCTGACCGGAGGATGGTCGGGAAGGAGCGCCATGGTTTCGATCGGTTCGGGATGAAGAAGAAGGCGCGTCGGCCGCGGCCAGTGACCGGACCAGGTCTCGCCCGCATCCGGCGCCATCGGGGCAATGCGGGCGATGGAGCGCTCAGGCACATCGCTTGCGACCGGCGCGAAGCGGAACAGCCGGCGCTGGCCGATCCGGTTGCCGATAATGTCGATCAGGCCGGAGACATCGGCCTCCGGCTCCTCGACCAGCGAGGAAATCACCTGAGTGGCGATGAGCGGCTCGGCATGGCTTGCCGTCAACGACATGATCTCGATCCCGAAACCCGGATCGATGGTTTCGATGCGGTCGGTCAAAAGACGCGTCAAGCGCTGGAAGTCGCGGACGGGCGTGGTGGTTCCTGCCCGGATCGCCTGATAGGAGTTGTCGACGCGGTGAAACAGAAGATCGACCCGACGCGCGCCGAGACCCTTTTCCTCAAGCAACCGGCAGAGCATAGCCACGAGTTTGGCCGTATAGCGCGCGATCGTCTCGGCTGCAGCGATCGGTTCGCCAAAGGAGCGCCGGACCTCAATGAGCTCAGGCGTGCGGATCGGTTCGATCGGCTCGGCGATGCGGCCGGCCGCCTGGTCGAGACGCCGACCGAGTTCCGGTCCGAAGCGCAAGGCGAGCGGCGCGCGCGGCTGACGGTCGATGTCGCCGATTGTGTTGAAGCCGAGAACACGAAGATCATGGACGATCGATGGTTCGAGCCTGAGTGCTGCGATCGGCAGATTGGCAAGAAGCTCTCGCTGAACACCAGGTGCAATGGCAATCGTCGGCTGAGCCAGATACTCAGCCGCATGGGCAGCACCCCAGGTGTCGGCAACCGCGGCGCGCGCGGCGGTGCCCGATCCATGGAAGCGATTGACCATGCCCGAGAGCATCAGTGCTTCGCCACCATGCAGATGATCGGCGCCTGATGTGTCGATCACCAGGCCGTCGGGCGGATCGGCGGCAACGATCGGCGCATAACGCTGCAGCGCCCAGAGTGCCAGGCGGTCGAGCGCCTCGGCGTCGGCCACGGGATCTGCATCCATGACGACGAGATCGGTCACGAGCGCCTGTGCCTTGGTCGCCGCCATGCCAATCCTCAAACCCGCAGCATGTGCTGCAGCATTTGCCGCCATGACCACCCTTCGGCGTTCGCGGCGGCCAATGAGGACAAGTGGAGCGTCAGCCGGCGGCGCGGTGTCGGCGAGCTTCCGCCTCAGACGGTCCGTCGGCCAGGTCGGAAGGAACAGCGATACGACCCTTGGCATCGGGGGCCTCCACTTCGAAATCTGCACTTTCGCCGGCGCGGCAACGGATAAGCTCGACGAGCCAGCGCGCGCGGCCGACGCCGGGAACGGGTAGTGGCGCCGAAGGCAGGACGGAAACCCGCCAGCGTGTCGTCGAAGCGGTCGGCTGCCCGAAATCCGAGGCCTCCGTCTGCCTTCGCCAGCGGCGGATCGCGATCCCGATTGTCCCTGAGCTTTCGGCTGCAAGCTGCAACCGGCGCGAGGCCGTCATCGAAAGGCGGGCCAGTTCGCCAGCGACGACGCTGAGACCCCCATGACGCAAGCCTTCCTCCATGCAGGAAAGAAGCGCCTTCTCGTCTCCGGCCTCCACGAATATGACGCGGCCCGGCGATAGGCCCACCTGGGCGAGCGCCGGCGCGAAGAGGTCTGGGCGTGTCACGCACCAGAGCACCTTGCCCTTCGAGCGGGCAGCGATGCCGGCGCAAAAGAGTGCCGCAGCCGCGCCGTCGATGGCGCCATTGCCGCCGCCGGCGACCTCGTGAAGCGCGCCAAGCGAAAGCCCCCCGCCGGGCAAGCGTTGATCGATGGCGGCGACGCCGAAAGGCAGGACCTTTCGCCCGCGGCCGCTTGTGCCTTGGAGACGCTGGATGCGGTCGCGAAGTTCTGAGACGACGGTATTGTCGACTGGACGGGGCATTTTGGAAGGAACAGCTCCCTGGGACTATGCATGAGTCTTTCTGTTGATATGTTCTCTATTTGTTCCTTTTCGTGTTGCGAGTCAACCGACCTTCAGGGCAAGAGGTTCTGGCAAATGCAACTCAAGGGAAAGGCGGCCCTGACATCGAACCAAGGCGGCAGCTGCCGGTCTTCGTTGGTATGAAGTGCAGCGGATTGGAAGCGGGGAGGATTGAAATGTGCAACCTCTACAACATCACGACCACGCGCGACGCGGTGATGCAGTTTACCAAGGCCCTGCGCGACAGGGCCGGCTGGAACGAGCCTTCGCTTGACGTCTATCCGGGCTACCAGGCGCCGGTCGTGCGTGTCCGCCAAGACGGCCAGCGCGAGATCACGCGCACCACCTGGGGCATGCCCTCCCCACCTGAAGTCGTGAAGAACTATGATCACGGCGTCACCAATATCCGCAATCTCAATTCGCCGCACTGGCGGCGGTGGCTCGGTCAAACCAGCCGCTGCGTCGTGCCGTTCACCTCGTTTGCCGAGCCTGATCCGGCAGCGAAGGTCCCAGGAGGCAAGATCCCGAACGCCTGGTTTGCAGGCAACAACGACCGGCCCTTGATGTTCTTTGCCGGGTTCTGGACGCCCTGGAAGGGTGTCAGGCGCGTGCGCGACGGCGAGCGCGAATACGAGCTCTTCGGCTTCCTCACCACGTCGCCGAACGAGATCGTCGCTCCCATCCACTTCAAGGCGATGCCGGTGATGCTGACGACGCCTGGGGAAGTGGACCTGTGGCTCACCGGATCCTGGGGCGAGATCAAGCATCTGCAACGGCCTCTTCCGGGCAACATGCTGGTGATCGTCGAGCCGCCAGCAGCACCGACCGAAGGTCTGCTGCTGTGACCGCTCATTCGGCTACGACAGCACCGCCGAGTTGACGGCCATGGAAACGGCTGTCCGATTACGCAAGATCATCCACGTTGACATGGATGCTTTCTATGCCTCCGTCGAGCAACGGGACAATCCTGAGCTCCGCGGGTTCCCGATCGCTGTCGGCCATGGCGAAGCGCGCGGCGTCGTGGCAGCGGCAAGCTATGAGGCGCGCAAGTTCGGCGTCCATTCGGCCATGCCGTCGGTAACGGCCAAACGCAAATGCCCCGACCTGATATTCGTGAGACCGCGCTTTGATGCCTATCGCGCGGTGTCTCAGGAGATTCACGCGATTTTTGCGCAGTACACGCCGCTGATCGAGCCGTTGTCGCTCGATGAGGCCTATCTCGACGTGACCGAGAACCTGAAGGGAATGGAGGTTGCAACCGAGATTGCCGAGGAAATCCGCGGGCAGATCAAGGCCCGGACCGGACTGACGGCGTCCGCCGGCGTTTCCTACAATAAGTTTCTCGCCAAGATGGCGTCCGACCAGAGGAAGCCCGACGGCCTCTTCGTCATCACGCCGAAAAATGGCCCGGCCTTCGTCGAGGCCCTACCGGTCAAGAAGTTTCATGGCGTCGGGCCGGCAACGACTGAACGCATGCACAGGCTCGGCATAGAAACGGGAGCCGACCTCAGGGCGCGCGACATTGCCTTTTTGCAGCAGCACTTCGGTAAGTCAGGGCCATATTTCTATTGGATCGCCCGCGGTGTCGATGAACGGCAGGTCAAACCCGACCGGGTGCGCAAGTCGATCGGCGCGGAAGATACCTTCTCCACCGACATCCACGATTTCGAGGCGGCGCGCTCAGGCCTTCAGCCGCTGATCGAGAAGGTCTGGCGCTATTGCGAGGTCAACCGCATTCACGCAAAGACGGTAACGCTGAAGGTGAAATGGGGAGATTTCACGCAGATAACCCGAAGCAAGACCGTCACCGCTCCGATCGCAAGCGCAGGCGAACTCGCCGACGTCTCGAGGCTGCTGCTCTCACCCCTTTTTCCTCTCACGAAAGGTATTCGCCTTTTGGGCGTGTCGCTGTCATCGCTCGAAAAAAGGGCAGTGGAAGACAGGCCCCAGCTTGCCTTCGCGCTCTAATTTGGCGCCCGCTCAACCATAGGGTCCGGCTGACGCACTGCGGCGCGCAATCGGTATTTGATCAGCGTGTTGCTTTGCTCCACAACGGCCCGGTCCATAAAAGAACCAATGCCGCTGCAAGCGGCAGAGCCATGATAATTACAAGTACAAGAGCTCCCATGGGTTTTCCTCAAGGCCTGTGTTGATGCGGCTGGCCCGTAGGTCGACCACCATAATGGTCATCGAGCCTGTCGATGACCGCCTTGCCCTTTTCCGGGTCAAGAGGCTTCAGCAATTCATCCAGCTTTGCTTCGACCCGGTCCGTCCCCTCCTTCGATTGCGGAGAGCCGACGAACAGGAAAAACGCGAGACCCCCAACCTGCCAAAGGAGTTGCAGGAATTCCGACTGCCAGTTTTCCAGCGTATCGCGCGACATTTCGATAACATATGCGGCTGTCTCTGGCGATTGCCCCAATGCACTCTGCTGATCGACATACGCAAACCCCGAACACCCAATGACCAACCAGCGAAAGCAAAAATAGGATCAGGGTGACCCAGGCGTAGCCGTATGCGTACCAGATCGAACGGATTTTCGGCTCGCTCATCGTTCATGTTCCGTCTTTAGCGTCTTTCTTGCCGAACATTAAGGAGATTGCTTTGTTCCTCGCGGGCCTCGTCAAACGGTCGCAGGTGGTTTGGGATAGCGGTCAATCTTTCTCATCGCCGGGCGAACGCGGTGACGTTGTCTGCTCCAGTTCTGCGTTCAGTTCCGCGCCGACGAGGATGATGATGGTCGATACCCATATCCAAAGCATGAACCCGATTAGTGCCCCCATGGTACCGTAGGTGGCGTTGTAGTCCGCGAAATTGTCGACATAGAAGGAGAACAGCAGCGAAACCGGTAACCAGCAGATTGTGGCGATCGCTGCCCCCCAGGTGAACCATCTGGATTTTTGCGGCTCGCGATCAGGCCCATAGCGGTAGATCAAAGTGATGCCCACCCCGACCAGGAGAAGAAGCAACGGCCATCGCAAGAACTTCGCCAATCCTTCTACCCATGCATCGAGGTAAAGTGTGGCAAGAATGGCCGGCATTACCGCTATCAAAGCAATCAGCAGCGCCAGGAAGACGAGCCCGGCCAGGGTGAAAAAGAGGCTGAGCAGGGTGAGACGAATGAAGCTTCGTTCCTCCGTTTCGTCATAGGCAATGTTGATCGCCTCGAAAAGCGAGGCAACTCCGTTGCGCGCGCTCCAAAGCGCAACGAGCAATCCAGCGATGAATCCGAAGCTGAGGCTGGATGCTTTCTGGGACACCAAGGATTCCAGTTGCTGGGAAACCAATTGAAGCGATTGTGACGGCAAGACGTCAGACAGGTTTGCCAATTGTCCACCGATTGCAGAGGGGTCCGAAACAAGGCCGTATATCGACACAAGCGAAGTCAGTGCCGGAAAGACAGCAAGTAAGACATAGAATGTCACACCCGCCGCGACGAGCGTCACCTTGTCTTCGCTGACCTGGGAGGCTACCCGGAAGAGGATTTCCTTGAGTTCATGCATTGAAACATCGCTGTTGCCGAAGAAAGGTCGCTTCGGTGTGTTCGAGCGCACGGGGTTTGTCTCTTTCGTCGACCTTGTGATCAATGCAGTCCAACTTTTGATTTCCCCATCTTGTTCCGTAACAGCGCGAACAGTTTGGCGCGCACCGGCGTTATCGGTCGTTCCTGTTCATGAAGCTTGATGGGCTGAATAGTTTCATCGTCTTCCTGAGGCGAAACGTCCGCCTGCTGCCTCTCTCTCTATCCGAGGGAGGTGCTCGGGAAGGCACCGTGATCTTCCGGGAAACGCCAACCGAGATAGGTTCGGCCAACAGAGTGAATATTCGACAATTCATCGCGTTTGCAACGACGACTAGGTCCGGGCGACAGCATCTTCCTGCCGCCGTTCGTTTCATGCTCGCCAACCGGTGAGGGACGGCCTCAGGTCGCTCAATATCTTGCGCAATCAGGTGTATGCCTTCTCGATCCGCTCAGGCGTTCGCAACGTCGCAATCGCAGTTGGCACCATGCCGGCTTCAAGGCAAGCACCGACGAAGGCCTCGCGCGCGACGGCAGCGGGCGTGGCCCGCTTCAAGGCGCCGCGGCAGCTGCGCACAGCGCCTTCGTAACCGCGGCCACTGCGTGTCGGCCACTCGTTTTCCAGGAAGTCGAGGGCAGCGTGAACAGAGAAAAACAGACGCTCGGAACCGGATTGCAGCCGAACCGACAAGGGAACGGTCCATGGTATTTCTGGGGTGTGCATGTTTTATACTCCCTGATGTTGCGTGTGGAGAAGTGATTTTATCAATCCAATTGTCAGGCCGTTTGAGCTCAGCGACGTCGAGAAAGACGGAGCAGGAAATTCATTACCAGCACTGCACTGGTCGCCAGCAGGAAAATTTTTAGCGGTCCCGCTCGATCGGCTTGCTGTTCCGCAATTTGCGGCCTGGTATCGATGACTTCTGTTTGGGGACGGTCAAATCCGGAAGATGTTTGTTCGTGCCAACGACCTTTGGCGTCCTGAAACTCGATCTGTTCGTCAGAGCCAGGGGCTTCATGTTGGTTCGCGGCGATCTTTGCCGCGGCTAGCGCATCGCCATGCGTTGAGAAGGTTTCAGAAAAGCCATCGTTGACCTTGTAGGCCCAACCTCCGTCGTGCTGTACGACTTCATATCTGATTTTTTGCATGCGACCCTCCCCCTTTGATGAGGTAAGAACAATCAGGATTGAAACTGGTTGCGCGCATCGGTACCCCACCCTTTCCCAACGCGGTGCAATGAGGAAGCCGACAGGACGTTGGCCCACTCGCCGTTTGACGAAGACGCGCCTACTTCAACGCCCGGGCCATTTCCAGGTGATGCTTAAGCACAGGAAGCGTCTTGGCTGCCCATGCCTTAAGGTCAGGGTTGTCGCCGCTGTCGGCGTAGCGTCCAAAGATATCGACTGCGTCTTCATGAGCGTCGATCTGGTTGTCGCGGTACTCGTCGGTGAACTCGGCGCCCTGCAGTTCCTTAAGCTTGCCCAGGGCTTCGTTTTGATCTTCTGACATGGTGCTGGTCGCTGCAGCCTTGACCTTACCGCTGTCCAAAAGCTGTTTGAGCTCGCTGGTTGTCTTCTGGTGATCTTGCATCATCTGTTGGGCGAACGTCTTTGTCGCCGCGTCGGCGCGCTCCAAAGCCAGCCTGCTCGTTTCGATTTCGTACATATCGCTCATCGAGACTTCCTTGACGAAGTCCTCCGTCTTCGGCGCCGCCCCGACAAGGCTGTTGATGCCGGACTTTTCCGCAGCAGATTGGGCAAGGACCGATGTCGCGGCCAGGATCAAAGCCGCAGTCAGCGTAATCGTTCGCATTGACGTCTCTCCCGTGTTCGATTTGCTCGAACCACGGAGCCGTCAAGTTGTTCCTCAATCCGACTGCACCGATCGATCTTTATCCACGCAGACGCCCCGGTCAGTTGAGGGCTTTCGGACTGCCCCTGCGGAACGGACACATTGTGGTCCAAGGCCCGTTAAAAGTCGCGCGGAGGAACAAACAAGCAGATAGTGCGCCCGGTGTGCGACCCGTTCGTCGAACACCAATGATATTCACCGTCAGGCGATTGTCGGATCCTAGAGTCTTTGTAGGGAATAGTCTCACCGGTCGCATTTACGATGAAGCCCTGGGGGCGCTCACCGATGTCGGCGGCGGGTACCTCGCGACAATCGAAGTTCGAGCAACAGGACATTGGATAGCTCCAGCCGCTGGGGGCGTCATGGGCGAGAGCGGGGAATGCGAGCAGGCAAAAGCCAAGAGCAATGGAAATCCGCATCGTGGTGGTTTCCTCGTTAATCGCGCTCGAAATCAAGCGCTATGGGACGGAACCACAGACGGCGAAAAATGATCCATCGCCACGAACCTACCCCTTCAGCGCTGCTGAGGCTCTAATGGCAGAGAACCTCCTCGGCTTGGAACAACCAATGCCACTGTTGGTTTAGGGGACAATTTGAGGCAAGAAGAGGACGCGACAATGGCCAATGCTGCACAGGTGCTCGTCGATTGTCTGATCGCATGGAAGGTCGATCGGGTTTATGGCCTGCCGGGAGATGGTATCAATGGCATCATCGAAGCGTTGAGACAGCGCCGCGAAGAGGTCGAGTTCATCCAGGTTCGCCATGAACAATCCGCCGCCTTCATGGCCTGTGCTCACGCAAAGCTGACGGGCCGGCTCGGCGTATGTCTTGCGACCTCCGGCCCGGGCGGCACCAACCTGTTGACCGGCCTTTATGATGCCAAGCTGGATCAGATGCCGGTGCTTGCGATTACCGGAATGCAATATCATGACCTTGCCTCCACCTTCACGCAACAGGATGTCGACCTCACCCAGGTTATGGAAGACGTCTCAACGTTCAACGCGCAGGTGTCGGATGCAGCGCACATGGAGAATATCGCTAATCTCGCCTGCCGCAGCGCCCTTTCAACACGCAGCGTGGCCCACATTTCCATTGCCAGCGATCGACAGGAGGAAGGGGAAGCCTCTCGCTCAAGACGCAATCTGAAAGGGCATGTTTCCGCGCGCTACTTCAAACCCGAACCGGTCCCGCAAGCAGGGCTTATTGACGACGCAGCTCGGATCTTGAACGCGAGCGGCAAGACGGCCATTCTTGTTGGACGCGGCGCGCTTGAGGCGGGGCGAAAGGTCCGCCTTCTTGCAGAACGCCTGGCAGCTCCTGTCGTCAAGGCATTGCTCGGCAAAACCGTCCTTGACGACAGGGACGAATTCTCGATGGGCGGCATCGGCATCCTCGGAACAGCCGCTTCCCAGAGTGCACTTTCGGAATGCGATACACTCGTGATCATTGGCTCGAGCTTTCCCTATATCGAATATTATCCAAGGCCCGGGACCGCCCGGTGCATCCAGATCGATTGCGACGCGCAGCGTATAGGCCTGCGGTACCCGGTCGACGTCGGTCTCGTTGGTGATGCTGAAGCTGTTCTTGATCGACTATTGCCGAAGCTCGATCAGGCAAGCGACAGTACTTTCCTCAAAATCTGCCAAGAGCGCTCGCGCAACTGGCGAGAAAAGATGGAGATCTTGCAAGGAGAAGAGTGTTCTCCTCTGAAACCTGCTCCGGTTGTCAAGGCGTTTGGAAGAAGGATTGCTCCGAACGGAGTGGTGATCGCTGACTCCGGGCAGAATACCGAGCTTGCGGCAAGACATCTCGATCTGACGGCAAACAACGCGTTCCTTGTGTCTGGCGCTCTCGCTTCGATGGCAAGCGCGCTTCCTTATGCGATTGCGGCCGGCATCACCTTCCCAGGACGGCCGATCTATGCCGTTGTCGGCGACGGCGGCCTAGCGATGCAGCTCGGCGAATACTCAACAGCGGTTCGTCACCGGATCCCGCTGAAGCTGCTGGTGATTTGCAACGGAATGTTAAACCAGATCGCCTGGGAGCAGATGATGTTTCTTGGTCATCCGCAATTTGGATGTGAACTCGCGCCAATCGATTTCGCGCTTGCTGCCAGGGCCATGGGCGGGGAAGGCTATACAATTCGAGAGTTTAGCGAAATTGAAGCGGTCATGAATGAGGTGTTTTCACACGACAGTCCGTCCATTATCCAGGCCTATGTGGATCGCTACGAGCCGATGATGCCGCCGATCATGCCCGCTGACTATTCGAGAAACTTCCAAAAGTCGCTTGAGGAGACGCCCGGAAAAGACCGGATCAGGGCGAATGTCGCGCGCGAGCCTTTGAAAAGCATGATGGAGCGCAAGGCTTAGCAGGTGCGAAGGATCAGTCAGCGAGTGCTAAAAAACATCCCATAAGCGAGGGTAACGCGTGTATACAACACGCGCCGATTGCCACTGCGCAGGCCTATAATCAGGCCTTTTCCGCAAGGATACAGGTTCGACGGGCGTGTCGTGCGAGGGCGCAAGCTGCGTGGGCGTCTCGTCGTCAATCATCAGGGCCGTTCGATTGATCAGGCGCGCGTGAAACCGGCTGGTCCTTTTCGGTCGCGCCGGGCGTCCAGAACACGACGTAAATGGCTGCCAGGAAAAGCGCGAGCGCCGTAATCGTCACAACGAACTTGGCCATGCCGGCCTTGGCTTTTCGATCCGTATCTTTCATGCGCAGCGAACCGTCGAGGTGCAATTAGGTTCCTTGGCGCTTTTTGGCGACAGGCATCCGGAATGCCGCCCTGATCCAAGCTTAATTGATGACTGCGCACGTGCTGAAATTATTCGAGGAGTAGCGTGACCGGGAGCCGATGGAGATTGTGGTAGTTGCGGACGCTCGCGAAACACGCTCTGCGGTGCTGGCATGTGGTCTCAGCGGTCTCGTAAAAGCCGCTCTCCTGACGCGTTGTTCACAAACAACGGTCGCCTCGGAGAGATTTCCTACCTTGGAGCGGAACCTGGTTCTCATGCTTGCAGGCAGATGCAATCCGTGAGACCTGGAGGCGCCTGGCGGGGGCGGCGGCCAAGCCTCGCGGATCTTCTCCTTCGCTTACCGGCTCCAGATCCGTTTTGCTCCTGCATCGGCAAGTGTGCGATGGACGGCTTCAGCCTTCGTGGCTGCGATGTCGACTGAGACCTCGATCTCGCCTCTAAGGGGAGCATCGTCGCGCGCCCCTTGTTCATGGGAAAAATCTCCCCCTGAGGCAGTCAACCCTGCGGTGTTTCGCTCCGTTGCCGACCCCACGAATATGTCCGGCCTCGACACGGCCTGTTGCTGAACCAGATGTTCGACGGCGAGATCCGCAGCCTGGCGCGTCTCGAACGTTGCGCAGATCGTACTTGAGCGGTCCTCTCGCCCCGGGTTAGACGCGACTGGCGATCCAGAAGGGGCGTCGCCGCTTCCTGCGGCCGCCTCTTCCTTGTCTATGGCAAACAAGAGGTCTCCGTCTGAATTGCGAACGCGCACCAGCCAATCCGTCTGCTCCTCCTCCCCTTCAACAAACTCTCGCAGAATTTCCCGGGCCGCACGCAATGCCTCTTTTCGCGCGGCTTCAAGGCTTGGCATGATGGAAGGTGGTGTCCGATTGATGCCGGCACTGTCTCTATACTCGAAGACATAGGTGGCGGTACCATCGCCGTGGCTCACCGCCGCCGCGGCAACTTCGTCGAAATTACCATTGCTTCTCGCGTCATATTCATTGGCGGCAGCGCTGAAGGCTGCGGTTTGGACAAGAAGCGCCTTGGCGTGGTCGATCGCGGCCACATCGTCCGTCGGTTCGTTGAGCTTGGCCATGTCGACAGTGATCGACTCCCCACCCTCTCCGCAAAAATGCACCCGGTGAATGTCCTGTCCGCCAGCACCGGTCGTGCGCACGACCTCGACATTGATAATCTGCATGAAGACCTCCGTTGGTCCGTGATCTGCCGCATGACATCCCGGTTCGTTGAAAAGCGCCTACTGCGGACGGGTCGGCCGAGCAATGACACCTTAAAACATCTCGTTTGCGCAATTGTTCCCCATCGCTTGCAGGCCTGGACTGCGCTCGCCTGGGCTCTGGAAAATCCTTTGCAGCGCTTCGGTTAGGGCGCCTAAGGGACAAGGTCCACCAGCGTCACCTCTATTTTGCGCGAGGCGCAGTCGACAGGAAGATGAAGGGCGCCGTCCCGCGCCTTTCGGTCCGACCACGGCGTCGCCTCTGTGAGGTTCACCGCAGGTATCCATTGCCTCGATTAGACGAAAGCCGACGGTCGCTTCGTACCGTGACATCATGGTGATGGCTGCCGTCTCGACAAGAACAAGGATGGTGATCAGCAGGCTGTCACAGGCGCAGTCCTTTGGACTCCGCGTCCAGGGTGCTTCAGTGCTTTGGAGCGAGTTGCGAAAAATAAGCCGCGACATCTGCAATATCCTCATCCGACAGCCTGCGCGCGGCGCTCTGCATGATCGGGCTGAAACGGGTTCCACCCCTTTGCCCCTCTCGAAACAGGCGTAGCTGAGTGGCGATGTAGAGCGCTGATTGTCCTTCGATATCTGGATAAACCGGATTGCGCGCGCTGCCTTCATGGCAGCCAGAACACGCGGGCACGTTGTCGGTGGGGCGGCCCCGGCGTGCGATCACTTCGCCGCGCATGGCACCGTCGTTTTGATCGCTGACCCTGGTTTTGCGCGGCAAAGCCGAAAAATGCCGTGCGAGCGCTGGCAGATGTAGCCGGTCCACCGCTTGGACGGAGAGTTGCATGATGCCGCTTGGACGACGCCCGTCGGCATAGGCACGCAGAGTTTCAAGAAGATATATCTCACTCTGTCCGGCAATCGGCGGTGTGAGCGGGCTGCGCCCCATGCCATCGACGCCGTGACAGCGGCTGCATTCTGTCAGGACGCCTTCGCATCCCGGCGTCTGTCCTTGACGCGTCGGTGCTTCTGTGTGAACCAGTGCCCGGTAGGTCACGGGCTCCATTGATGGAAGATGGCGCAAGAAAGCAACCATTGCCCAGACTTCGTCATCGCGCGCCTGTGTTGGCCAGGCGGGCATCCCTGTGTAGCGTACACCATGCTTCACGATGCGGAAGAGCTCCCCATCCTTCCATGTTTCAACGACGCCCGCCAAGTCTGGGGGTTGTGGTAACATGGCGAGCGCGGCGGCCGAACGGGGTTCACCTGGCGCGCCGTGGCAGATGGCACAACCGCGTGCGAAATGGCCGGCGGCCGGTTGGAGCCCTTCACGAGGAAGTTGGTTTGGAACGTCGACCCAGAGCGCATAGTTGCGAATGGACGAGCGCATGGCGAAATGCAAGAACCACTCCGTGATCTTCCAATGCCCGGTGGATGCTGCGACATTGAAGAAACCAGTCCAGGCAATGAAGACCACAAGGAATGGTAGGACAGCAAGCCCGATGGCGAGATTTCTCCCTCGGACGCGCATTACAAAGCCCTCCGCCGGGGTTCGCCGAAGAGCCCCGCCAATAGCGCGACACCCCCTGCAAGATAGCTGGCCGCCCCAAGCAGCAACATGATGACGGCGCCCAACTGCTGATCCTGCGCTGCGGTGAGTGTTGTTCCGAAGCAGGTTACGTCACTGTCTCCGTAAAGCGGGCGGGCGCTCAAGCCCAGGAGAGCACCGAGCAAAGTCATATGGATCGTGGTGAGCAACAGAGCGAAGGCACCGGCCGCTTGGCAGGCGGCTTTGCTGGTGCTTGCGGCGGCGAGACAGGATAGCCAGAGGAAGAGCCCGGCTACAAGAAAGCTGACCTGCTCTGCCACTGTGCCGGCTAGGGAGCTTTCGGCCCAACGGCGCGCTGCCGGTGCATGCCATCCCCAGACAACGACGAGCTCAACAAGCGAGGCAACGATTGGCCACGACGCGGCGTTCGACGTCCTTGCCTGAGCGAGGCGGTGTTTCAGACCAAGCGCCAACAGCGGAGCGACGATGGCTAAGATGCCCATGTGGGCCAGCATATGCGCGGTTATCGATCCGCGCCAAAGGATAAGCAGCGGCCCCAGCCAGATCGAGGCGAGGATGGCTGTCCCAAGCGCTAAAAATAACCCGCTCATCGCAGGCACTCCGAAATGAAAATCGTCGGCATGGCCGTCAGTAAGACGGCGACGAAACTCAGACCCGAAAGCAGCAGCGTTGCAAAGCCTTGGAACAGGACCCGGTCATGACGCGTCGGGTCGTCATGCGGGGGATCGTGAGCACCAAACCCCCATTGTCGCCAGGCAAGGAATGCCGAGAGAGCGATCCCCGTCAGGGCTGCGATGGTCGCGAACGCGATCCCTGTGCGCAGTGACCCGAACTCCGTGCCGAACAGTCCCGGCTTTGCACAGAAGACGGCGGCGCTGAGATAACAAAGGAGAAAGTGGAAAGCCCATATCGCCGGCGCGGTGAAAAGGGTCCAGAGAGACTCGATCTCTTTTGGCAGCAGGCGCATCAAAGCACCTCCGGAAACAAGCCAACCACGGAAAATGTGACCGTGGTGGTGATCGTCTGGAAATGCCAGTAGAGAGCGAGGTTGCGGATATCCATGTCGTGGCTGGGGGTGAGGCGGCCGGCAAAACTGCGGGCAAGACAATAGCCAAGCATCACAGCACCGACAGCCGCATGAGCTATGGCCCACCCGACCAGCACCCAGACGATTGCCGCATAGACATGGGCGGTTGGGTCCATGCCATGCGACCAGGGGCCGTTAAGCCCTGCGACTGATGCGGCGGTCGCAAGCGCAAGCGCTGTTGAAAGCGCGGCACGACAAGGGACGACTTCTCCCCTGCTGTTGAAGTGTCGCGCCGCCAGCGTGACGAGCCAGCCTGCGACAAAGAGGGTGGCTGAAATGAGCGGCCAGGTCATGCCCGGCCCGGTCAAGCCTGCAGTGAAATCGTCGTGGACCGTCCAGTAGAAGAAATAGCCGAACACCAGGCTGGCAAACGCCGTGCTGTCTCCAATCATCGTAATGAACATAGCCCACCAGCCGACGGAAGCGGGCCCCGAAGCGTAGAGCGGCAAGCAAAGCCCAAGCCCGATATCTTTTTCAGTTTTCTCGGGAATCTCGGCCGTTCCGGTCCAAAGCCAATAAAGAATGGCGCAAAAGCACATCAGGGCAGCAATCGCGGTTACGATCCACCACTTAAACGTAAGGGCGACGAAAACCGCACCGAGCGAGAAGGCCGAGACGATGGTGACATAGGAGGTGCCGCCGACCCTCAAGACCTGTTCTGGCCGCGCGTCGAGCACCGAAGTGATCAGCCCTTCGCGTCGTCCCTCCCTGGCGTCGGGGAGATACCAACGTCCTTCCGAAATTTCGCGGGCGAGTGTCGGCTGCTCCCAAAGGGGATAGCGGCTCGAGATATGCGGGATTGAACGCACACCCCAGTTTTCTTCAGGCTCGCTGATCCACTCGAGCGTGCCGGCGTTCCAGGGGTTCTGTTCTTCGCGTTCTTGCCGGTGTTTCGGACGAACGACGTCGACCACCACGAGTGCTACGCCAGCCGCAAACAAAAATGCTCCGATGCTGGAAATAAGGTTCAGCCAGTTCCACCCGAGGTCGTCCGGGTAGGTGAAGACCCTGCGCGGCATGCCGAGAAGACCGGTCAGATGCATCGGAAAGAAGGTGACGTTGAAGCCGGTGAACATCAGCCAGAAGGCGGTGCGGCCGAGCCGATCAGATAAATGTTTTCCATCGATCAGCGGATAGTAATAGTAGATACCCGCGACCACGGGAAAAAGCATGCCGCCAATTAAGACGTAGTGCAGGTGGGCAACGACAAAGTAGGTGTCATGGGCCTGCCAGTCGAAGGGCGCGATCGCCACCATCATTCCCGTCAAACCGCCGATCACGAAGATGACGATACCGCCGGCTCCGAAAAGCATCGGCGTCGAGACGATGACCCGACCGGCAAGCATGGTTGCGATGAAAACGAAGATCTGTACGGCCGTGGGGATCGCCACGGCCTCTGAGGCCGCCGAGAAGAACGCGAGCGATATTTGTGGCAGCCCGGTTGTAAACATGTGGTGGACCCACAGTCCGAAAGAAAGAAAGCCCGTGCCCACTGCGGCAAGCACGATCCACGAATAGCCAACGATTGGCCGTTGGGCGAAGGTCGGCACGATCATCGCCATCAGCGCGATTGCGGGCAAGAAGATGATGTAGACCTCGGGATGGCCGAAAATCCAGAACAGGTGTTGCCAAAGCAACGGATCACCGCCGCGCGCTGGATCGAAGAATGGCCAATCGAACATCCGCTGAAGTTCGAACAACAGGTCCCCGGCAATTAAGGGCGGAAAGGCGAAGAGGATCATGCCTGCGACGATCAGCAGGTACCACGCAAAAAGAGGCATAAGATTGATGCGCATGCCGGGCGCACGGCATTTCATGATGCCAACGATCAGCTCGACCGCGGCCGCGATCGAAGCGACCTCGATGAAGGAGAGACCAAGGAGCCAGATGTCGGCGCCGATCCCTGACAGTTCCTCGTCTGTTGCAAGCGGCGGATACATGAACCAGCCTGATGACGGTGCGGCGTTGAAGAAAATCGAACCGCAGACAAAAACTCCTCCGAGAAAGAAGCTCCAGAAACCGAAGGCACCAAGCCGGGGAAACGGCAATTCCCTTGCGCCGATCATTGGGGGCAACAGGAAGATCGCCACAGCCTCGAAGATCGGCACAGCAAACAGGAACATCATGACCGTGCCATGCAGCGTAAAGGCCTGGTTGTAGAAGTCGGCCGAGACAAGGTCGTTGTCGGGCACAGCAAGCTGAGCACGCATGATGAGCGCCAGGACGCCGGAAAAGAGCAAAAATGAAAACGCAGTCGTCGCGTACCAGAGCCCCACCTGGGTGTTGTTGACGCTTGTCCAATAGCGCCATCCGGTCGGATTTTCCCAGACTTTGCGCAGGCGCTCGGTCTGCGCCTGACGCTCTTCATCGCTTATGGGCGCACTCGGACAGGTCATCTGAGCCCCTTCAACCAGGCAGCAATCGTGCGAATGTCCTCACGCGGGAGCATTGAAAAGGCCGGCATATTTGCTCCGGGCTTCACCGCATCGGGCGCGAGGATAAAGCGGGCAATGTTGTCCTTGGTGTTTGTGGTCGCGCCAGCGCCCAGGGTTAGTCTTGATCCAAGATGAGTGAGGTCTGGCCCAAGCGTGGCGGACGCCTCGGTCCCGCCAACACGGTGACAGGCGCCGCAACCGTGCTTGACGAACAAGTCAGCTGCTTTGCCATCCGGCTGGGTCGCCGGCTTTGTTTGAGCCGTCCGCCAGGTATCGTAAGCGCTCTGCTCCATGACGATCACAGTCAGTGCCATCAGTGCGTGCGAGGTGCCGCAATATTCTGCGCAGGGCCCGCGATAAACGCCCGTCTTGTTCGCGATGACGGACAATCGGTTTTGCCGGCCGGGGATCATGTCCATCTTGCCGGCGAGCGAGGGTATCCAAAAGGAATGGATGACATCGTCACTCCTCAAGACGAACTCGATCTGGCGGCCGGCCGGCAGCCGGATTTCATTGGCAGTCACAATCGGCGGCCCCGGATGGAGGTAGACCACTTGCCACCAGTATTGACGGGCCGTGACCTCGATGCGAATGGCCGGCTCGCTGGTCGCGGCGAACGGTCTGAGCGAAGGAATGAGCCAAAACGCGTAGGCAAGAAGAACCAGAGTGGCGATCGACGGCGTCACCGCCCCACCCCACAGAACGATCGCGTTTGCGGCTTCTTCGCCAATGGTTTGTCGGCGGCTGCGAAGGGCAAAGCAAAGCATCGCGATGACGCCTAGCCAGATTAGTCCAGCCGCGACTGTCATTGTGACGAGCAAGCCAAAGGTCCCATTTGCCTCCATCCCCGCCGGGCTCAAGGCGGACTGAGCTCCTTGGCACCCCGTTAGAGTGGACAAGACCACAAGTAGTCGGCGCGGCAGGACGCAAATGTCCCTCCCTCCGAGCATTTTCCAACCAGGCGTGGCGTCTTCCTTTCCATATTCAGCTCATCGCTTAACCCGGCGCACCCAGCAAAGTTCCGCACGTTAGGGGCCAGGATTTTAGGGACTACCATAGACCAGGGGAACCATTCTTGCGGCCGGCGGTTAGGAACCTCCCGCACTCGGGGGTCGGGTTCCATTGTACAGCGTGACCGCCGGTAGTTTTCTCCATGACCATGGGAGGGTCTAATGGTGGAAGCAGGGTCAGAAATATTCGACCGACAGATCGGCCAAGCGGAGCTTGAGATGCTCCAACGCACGTTCGATCGCGTTTGTCTTTGGCGCAACATTTCCAAGGACACCAAAAGAGCGGAACGGCTCGCGCGCTATTTGACTGGACTTTTCCGCAATGGCATTTGCGACGAGGCGACGCTCTTTGAGAATGCAATGTGGTTGGAGCGTCCACGTTCGACCATTGTGCCACTTCGCCGGGGGATGCCATTGCGACCGCTCGATTGATCGCGGCCGGACCTGCGCGCAAAGGCAGTGGAAAATGGACGCGCCTTTTACCCGTGCCGTTTAACAGCAGCCGTTCTGACGTTGCTGTTCGCCCGACATCGATCGGCGCTCGGCGCCTGCTATGCGATGAGCGGGTTGCACCACCCGGAACAACCTGCCTGCTCGCCAGTTGTGAAGGGCTCGCCTGAAAGTTAAGGCAAACCGAAGCGCGACCGGATAACGGGGAGCATCTTGCGTGACGCTTCAACGAGAGGTGGACGATGCAGCCGACGGGACGCAGTGTGGCCCTGGTTACCGGAGCCGGTTCGGGAATTGGAAGGGCGGTAGCCGAAAGGCTTGCGGCATTTCAAGTCAACATCGGTGCTCTCGGAAGGACCGCAGACGAGCTCAAGGAAACGGTTACAACAATCCGCTCTCGTGGCGGCAATGCCGTGGCCCTTGAAGCTGATATTGCGGACGAGAAACAGATGCGCGCAGCCGTTGCGCAACTGATCGCGACCTACGGCAGGCTCGACATCGTGGTTGCCAATGCCGGCGTCAACGGGGTCTGGGCCCCAATCGATGACCTTAAGCCTTTCGAATGGGACAATACGATCGAGGTTAACCTGCGTGGCACCTACCTGACACTCCACTTTTGCGTTCCTCACCTTAAGGCCGCCGGAGCTGGGGCAATCGTGATCGTCTCATCGATTAATGGGACGAGGACCTTTACGACACCGGGCGCAACCGCCTATGCGGCAACGAAAGCTGCGCAACTGGCCATAGCTCAGCAACTTGCATTGGAACTCGGCAAATATCATATACGCGTCAACGCCGTTTGCCCGGGTGCGATCAAAACGTCGATTGGCGACAACAGCACCCTGCGGGGAAAAGCCGAAACCGCCGTACCTGTCGAGTGGCCTGATGGCGATATTCCGCTGACGGGTGGCGAACCCGGCGAACCCGAACAGGTTGCCGCCGTAATCCAGTTCCTGGTATCGAACGACGCAAAGCACGTAACGGGCACTCCGATCTGGGTGGATGGCGGCCAGGGGTTGCTGCGGTAGGTCGATGACGATTTTGCGACGTGCCCATGCCAGAGTCGGGCGGAAAACTCCCGGTACCACCCTGACGAATTTGGAAAGCTCGCCTATCACGACCGATGACCCCCTTCCGATCATGGCGAAAAAACACGAGTTCAATAAAGTTTCCGACAACGGTGGGCGGGCGGTCGTGCGTGCTCTTCCACGAGGATGTGCGGACCTGCTGACTGGCTATCTGAACAAGCATGAGGGGGCTAAAGCAACGAAAACGGTGCAATCCGAGGACCGGCGCGTTTTCTCGTCGTCGACATGTTGGCCAAAGCGTTTAATCCGGCCCCACATCAGCGTGTGTGTGTGTTGGGACGTGACGTGCGGCTTTCTCGAGAAGACGAATCCTATGCCTGTATGCTGCGCCGCTTTTTCCTTGCGCTTCAACCTGCGCAAGATTGTCCTTCAAATCGGCGAGCTTCACCGCAAGGCTCAGTGGGTGGGTCGCTGCGCGGATAGTCAGCGCGTCCTTGGTTTCGTCGAGCCGCTGCGTAAGGTTTTCCACGGCAGCGACAACCTGGGGCGAGAAACCGCATTCGAGCAGCCTTGCCGAAGTCCAGCCCGGCCCCTTTTCGAGGACGTCGTGGAGCAATGCCACAGCTTTGGCCTTGTGGCCGGCGACCGCATCGCAAACGCGCTCACAGTGGCGGATATACGGCTCTCCGGCCTTATCCGTCTGACCGGCATGCGCCTTGACTGCAACGCTTCTTGCCAAGTTCAGTTCCTCGGATGCAGACAAGAGCCGGCTGTTTGAGTGAGGGGGATCGTTGAAGCCTTCCATTTCAATGCGGCCTTTTATTATGCGCGCCGCCCGGGCCCGTGACGTCCCTCAGACCGATGCCGGCAACCGAGGGGTCTCGCCGTGCGGCATCTGCCAGCGAAACGATCCCGACGAGACGCTTGTTGTGGTCGACAACCGGCAATCGGCGCACCTGCTGTTGCCCCATGTTGCCTGCCACATCGGATACATCTTCGTCCTCAAAGCAGTATTTCACGTCGTTGGTCATGATCTCGCCAACCCGCATGGTGTGATCGCGATCTTCTGCGACACAGCGAATGACGATGTCACGGTCAGTGATCATTCCTACCAGGCGATCGTTGTCGGCCACCGGAAGGAAGCCGACGTCGTTTTGCGCCATTTCCTTCGCCGCGGTCGCGATCGTGTCCTCAGGACTGAGAACACGTACGTCCCGCGTCATGATGTCTACGATGCGCATGGTATGCTCCTTTCGTCTCTTACCCCTCGTCGGCCGGTCGACCGGCTGCGCCGCGTGGAGCGGTCGATGGCGCGACCACGGTTCCAGTGGCACTGTCCGCCTCCTGGCTTGAAGGGGGGCGCTTGCGCTTTGCCATCTCGCGGCTTGCCTGCTCCCAATGTCGTCTATCCTCGCCGTCGGGGCATCCTTCGCTTTCCCATATCGCATAGGCGCGCCGACGAATGAGTTCGTCCGTGTCGCTCATGACAATCAGCCCTCCTCGAAGTTGTTTGCAGGAGCAAACCGTGGAACCGCGCGTTTGTTCCCATCGCGCCTCAACGATCCAAACACACCGCCCGGGTTTCGGAACGTTTGTGCAAAAAGCGTGTTTGGCAGGTCCAAACGGATGGCTGGGATACAGATTGATGTCATGCAAGCAGGGATCATTTATCGTCGTGCGAATACGCCTGGGTCCGGGCGCAAGTTTTGCAAAGCTTTGCCCCACGGCGGCAGCTATCGTGCCACACGGAGCGGATTACGAAAACTCGCTGCCTGAAACCGCGATTGCCCACGGCTGCTTCACCTCACCTTTTGGAGGCGAACTCCCTTCGTTTCATCCGTCTGTCCGGCGTAAAGCAAGCGATACGCGATGAGAAGCGATGCTTGTACCGCACGGGACGGCACGGACATGTACGCCGGGATATCCACATTTTACTTGGAAGTGAGCGACAGGCCTCACGGAAGATCGCTTCCTCGACGCGTCCGATAGGTGCGGTGAGGTTCGTTCGTTCAACGAGCAAAACAACGTGCGGCGGTCGTTCTTGGCGCAACCCATGTCCACAACAAACGCGCATTCAGGGCCGCTGCACATCCTACCAAGGAGGCTTGCAGGTCGAAACCTAGCGCTACTACGTATCTGCCAAGAAAACGACAACGCTTTGCCCCGGTACCAGCTCAACGACGTTCGCCGCGCGGTCGGAAAAATCGCCAGTGCCGCTATCGAGAACGCGTCGCCACCGTAAGCCTTCCTTGTATTCGCGCGGAAGCATGAAATGGCACTCCTCGCCTGCATTCATGACGATCAGGAGATCGGCCTGTTGCCCATCGCCTAGAAGCAGCATGCCGACGATGCTGGTTTTGGGATCCTCCCACAGCTGCTGAGACATTACTTGTCCCTCGGCCGCGAACCACCGAACTGCCTCCTCATCCAGAAATTGATTTTGCTTGACCAGTCCATGGCCACTTCGAAATGCAACTACCGATCGGCAGAACTCCAGAAAATCGGGATTTGCTGCACCCCAATCGATCCAGCCCGTCGAATTGTCCTGGCAATAACTATTGTTGTTTCCGGCTTGGCTGTTGCCGAGCTCATCCCCGCCAAGGATCATCGGTACGCCCTGGCTCAGCATCAAGGTTGCCAAAAGGGCTCGGCGCCGGCAAAAACGCCTTTCTGTAATCTCGCGATCCTCCGTCGGACCTTCAGCGCCGAGATTGTCCGAATGATTGGCGCTATGACCGTCCTGATTTTCTTCGCCGTTTGCGGCGTTATGCCGTTCGTTAAAAGAAACCACATCTGCAAGTGTGAACCCGTCATGGGCGCTCACCAGGTTGATCGAGGACGTGGCGGTCCGCCCGGCATGGTTGAACTCTACCGACGACCCGGCCAGCCTTTGGGCGAGGGAAGGTAGCATTCCTTCGTCTCTGCGCCAGAAGCGCCTGACGTCATCTCGGAAACGGTCGTTCCATTCACGAAACGGGGGCGGAAAGCCGCCGAGTTGGTAGCCTCCGTCGCCGACGTCCCACGGCTCGGCAATGAGCTTTACGCCGGCCAGCACCGGATCCTGCCGGATCGCGTCGAAGAAACCGCCCTCCCTGTCGAAGTCGAGGTCTTCGCGGCCCAATGCACTTGCAAGATCGAAGCGAAAGCCATCGACATGCATTGCCGTCACCCAATAGCGAAGACTGTCCAGCACCATCCGCAAAACCATCGGATGAGCGACATTGAGGGTGTTGCCAGTTCCGGTCGTGTCGAACGTGTGCCGAAACTCTTGCGGAGACTGCCTGTAGTAGCTCATGTTGTCGATCCCCCGAAACCCAAGAGTGGGACCCAGTTCCGACCCCTCGGCCGTATGGTTGTAAACGACGTCGAGGATCACCTCGATGCCGGCCGCGTGAAATGCCTTTACCGCTGACTTGAATTCCTGGATGCTCCCAGATGACAGATATCTCGGCTCTGGCGCGAAATATCCCAGGGGTTGATATCCCCAGTAGTTGCTCAACCCTTTGTCAATGAGATGCTGGTCGTCGACGAAGTGTTGCACCGGCAAGAGTTCAATTGCGGTGATGCCGAGACGCGTCAGGTGGTCGATGATCACAGGATGTGCCATGCCGCGAAACGTACCACGCACCTCATCTGGGATCTTAGGGTGCAACATCGTCAAACCGCGCACATGCGCTTCGTAGATGATGGTGTCGTTCCAGGGGCGCCGGATCGCCTCTTCTCCAGACCAGTCGAAATCAGGGTCCTGAACGACAGCCTTTACCATGAAGGGGGCGCTGTCACGTTCATCGAAGCTCAGGTCAGCTTGTGCGTCTCCGACCTGATAACCGAACAGTGCATCATGCCATTGCAAGCGGCCGAAGATCTGTTTTGCATACGGGTCTAGCAACAGCTTATTGTGATTAAAACGGTGTCCGTTGGCCGGGTCGTACGGGCCATGGACCCGATACCCATATATGGTGCCCGGCGAAAGTCCGGCGATAAACCCAGACCAGATGTCCCCCTCTCTGTTGGGGAGGGCAAGCCGGGCGGTCTCTCTTTTGCCATCCTTCGCGAACAGGCACAGCTCAACCTTTTCCGCGTGCGCAGAAAACAGGGCAAAATGGGTCCCCTCGCCCGTGAATTCGGCGCCAAGTTCCGGTTTGAGCGAGTCGAGTTCGGTAAATGATAGGTCCATGCACTCCCCTCTCTTGAGGACTTCGGGCAGGTCGCACTTTGGGCAGATCGCACTTTCGGCAATGTAAAACCGGTGAAGCGACAGGGGTGCGAACCCGTAGGTCCCTGATTTGTTCCGGGGAAAGTCGAGCTATCGGTTGTCGGAACGAATGCGCGTGCCTGAAGTTCTGGGGCGGCAACAGGGACAACTCGATGGAAACCTTTGAAAAACCGCGCTGGGGCGCAAGGATGCTGTCGCCCGACAAGGCCTTCTTTCCGATATGGGCGCCGGACTGTAATTCTATGCGCTTGGCGCTCGGCGACCGCGTTGTCGACATGCATGCCGATGAAGATGGCTGGTTTTCCGTAACTTGCGCTGCGACGCCTGGCTCACTCTATCAGTTCGTGCTGCCGGACGGCACCAGAGTGAGTGATCCCGCTTCTCGAGCCCAGGCCAAAGGGGTGGAAGGACCTTCGATTCTTACGCCGCCGAGGGATCCGGCACTCTCGCGCCAGTGGCAGGGCCGCGCCTGGGAAGAGGCGATAATATACGAAATTCACATTGGTACGTTCACCGAAGAAGGAACGTTCCTCGGTGCAATTCCTCGTCTTGCCGAGCTCGCAGCATGCGGAATTACCGCAATCGAATTAATGCCCGTCGCGCAGTTCTCGGGCTTGCGCGGCTGGGGTTACGACGGGGTGCTGCAATTTGCGCCCCACCATAGCTACGGACCGCCTCAGGCGCTGAAGGCATTGATCGATGCCGCACATCAGGTGGGCCTGATGGTTCTGCTTGACGTCGTATATAACCATTTCGGACCGCACGGGAACGCGCTGCCACAATATGCCAGCCAGTTCTTTGAGGACGGACGGACGACCCCATGGGGCAAGGCTGTCGCTTTCGACAATCTCAACGTGCGGCATTATTTTCTCGAAAATGCGCTCTACTGGCTGAGAGGCTTCGGTTTCGACGGCCTGCGGCTTGATGCGGTTCAGCATATCAAGGGCACTCGAAAACCGGACTTCCTTTCCGAGTTGGCGGAGACCGTTTCAAAAGCTTTCCCAGGAACGCCCACCCACCTCATCGTTGAAGACGATGAACGCAGGCGCGACCTGATCGAATATCGTCAAGGACGCCGACTGATGTTTGACGCCAGTTGGAACGACGACTTCCATCATGCGGCCCATACCTTGGTGACGCAAGAAACAACCGGTCACTACGAGCCTTATGCGGATGCTCCATCACGGATGCTGGCCGAGGCAATCGCAATCGGCTTTCCGGTTGCCGCCGCTGAAATTGCCGAGCCTGTCACCCCAAGGGCACGTGTGGCGTTCCTTCAGAACCACGACCAAGTCGGCAATCGGGCAAAGGGGGAGCGTTTGCGGAGCCTGGTCGGAGATTCCGTCATGGACGTCTTGATGTCTTTGTTGCTTCTGTCGCCTCAGATACCGCTTCTATTCATGGGGGACGATTACGGAGAAACACAGCCCTTTCTCTATTTCGCCGACTACGATGGCGAACTCGCTGAAGCAATTCGACGTGGTCGTTTCGAAGAAGCAGAAAACTTTGGGTGGGAACGCGCCAAAGATACTGGAACTTTGCCAGATCCCATCGGTGTTGCGGCTTTTAGCACCTCTAAACTGGACTGGGCCCGTGCCCGACTGCCTCAGGGGCTCCGCCGCCGCTCCCAGCTAAACGAACTTACCCGTATACGCGCACGCTACGTTATGCCTTTGCGCGCCCTGCAAGATTGCACCATCCTTCCGACGTCACAGGGTGTCGTAGCGGTCGACTGGCGTTTCGATGACGGGACATTGAAGATGCGGGCGAACCTGTCGCAATCTCCACAATCGATACCGCGGCCGGGCGATGCGATCATATGGTCGATCGGCTGGCATTGCGACAAGGTCGGCGTGCTGGCCGCCCCGGGTATCGTCGTATCGGTCGGCCCTCCAAAGCAAGGGGGATTTAAGTGATCGGAGCCCCCAATGGCAAAGTCCGCCGTGTCCAAACAGGTCCGGCCCTTTCCCACGAACATGCTCATGGTCGGTCACTCAGCGTGATCGAGAGGGAGGCTCACGGGTGCCAGCGATGCGATCTTTACAGGAACGCGACGCAACTTGTTTTCGGGGAAGGGCCGCCCGATGCCAGGCTCGTTCTCGTCGGCGAACAGCCGGGCGACAAGGAGGACGTTGCGGGACGTCCCTTTGTCGGCCCCGCCGGCACTGTTTTGACAGAATGCCTCGGCGAAGCCGGCATTGAACGCGCAGACTGTTATCTGACAAATGCCGTCAAGCACTTCAAATACGAGCAACGCGGCAAGCGCCGCTTACATTCGAGGCCAAATGCGGGTGAAATACAACGCTGCGCCTGGTGGCTAGGCGCCGAACTCGAACACATTCACCCACACGTCGTCGTCGCTCTCGGGGCAACGGCGGCAAGAACGCTGCTCGGCCCAGGCGTCAAGGTGAGGACAGATCGCGGTAAAGCGATCGATCTGGGCCTGGGTTTCTGGATACTTGTGACGATACATCCTTCATATCTTTTGCGGATCCGGGGTCGGGAAAGCGCTGAACGCGAACGCTCAGATTTCATCTCAGATTTGAAGGTGGCCCTCGAACTTCAGCGAGCGTAACGCGGGCGCTTAAAAAACCAGCATCCAGATACCTCGCCAAAACAGTGAGTTCGGCGAAGCCAAGCGTTCGTCTTCATCAGAAACGTTGACGCGTGAGCGTGGTTTCCGGTCTGCGACCACCTTTCGCAGATTTGGCAGATACGGGTAAGCGACGATCCGGGCTAGGAGTTTCTGGGTCATGATGTCCTCCTCCTCTTCAAAGGCAAACGACTTCTTGGCCGTATCGTTCCGCCATTCTGAAAACGACTGCGACGCTTTCCGGAACCATTGAACATGGCCCCGGTTTTATTCGGAGCCCCAGAGAGTGGCTTGAGGAGAAACGGAGGGCCAAACGATGGCGAAGCACCTGGATGAACGCGGCGACCCGCAAACCGCAACCCATAACGCCGACAGGACCGACTTTTCCGCCCGCGAGACCCGCCAGGCCGGTATGGGCGCCCGCGTATTCCTGGTGCTGGCAGCAAGTCTGGTTCTCGCGCTGGTGATATGGGGCGCCCTAGAATGGGCACAACGTGAGCAAGCCGGTCCTACAGCAAACCATGAGACGCAACCCGCACCCTCCAAGCTGCCAGATGCCGAGCAACGTCCAAGCACGGAAAATCCGCAGGGCCAGGTTCCAACGGATCGAGATCCGAAGCCACAGTCGGGCAGCGGCGCGCCGAGAGAAAGCACCGCGCCCGATGACACCAACAGATGAAGGCTCTCGTAGTTGCCGGCCACTGGCGGGAACATAGCCGGAGGACCAGGGTTGGACGACCAAAGCATTGGGCAGGAGCGGGTCATGCAAATTCTGGCGGTCGCAGCTGAGATTTATCCTTTGATTAAGACAGGTGGCCTTGCGGATGTCACCGGTTCGCTTCCAAAGGCGCTGAAGCAATTTGGAGTGCACACGCGCACACTTGTGCCGGGCTATCCGGAAGTCTTGGCAGCGCTTGAAGGTAGTTCGGTGCTGCGTCATTACGGCAACGTTTTCGGCGTCGAGGGACGCCTGCTTGGTGGACGCGCGCGTGGTCTCGACATCATTGTGTTTGATGCGCCAGAGCTCTTTGTGCGATCGGGAGGACCTTACGGCCCCTGTGGCACACTGGGGTATGAGGACAATTGGAAACGTTTCGCCGCTTTTTCATGGGTTGCGTCTGATATCGCCGAAAGAGGGCTGGCGGGCTGGTACCCTTCGCTCGTGCATGCGCATGATTGGCACTCCGCACTTGCTCTTGCCTACCTCAAATATTGCGGAAATGGGGATATCCCTCGCATTCTTACCCTGCATAATTTATCGTTTCAGGGCCAGTTTCCAGCTCGTCACTTTGCTGAGTTGGGGCTTCCGGATGAATGCTATGGAGCCGATTGCCTCGAATATTACGGGGATATAAGCTATTTGAAAGCTGGTCTCACCTCTGCCGATACGATCACCGTGGTCAGCCCGACCTATGCGCGCGAAATCATGTCTCCCACGCAAGGCATGGGACTTGAAGGTGTCATCAACGCGCGCCGCGACGATGTTGTCGGTATCGTTAATGGCATAGACACCGACATCTGGGATCCGTCATGCGACCCGCACATCGAACATCACTATTCGGCACGCGTTCCTCTGCGTCGGCTAGCCAATCGTGCCACGCTTCTTAAGTCGTTGGGGCTGCCCCAAACGCGTGGGCTCGTTTTTGCCAGTGTTAATCGGCTTACCTGGCAAAAGGGCATGGATCTGCTCGCTGGACTTGTCGATGAGATCGCAGACCTTGGTGGTAAGCTAATCGTGCATGGCCAAGGCGACCATGCGATCGAACAGCTCTTCCTGCGCGCTGCAGATAGGCATCCCCGGCACGTAGCCGTCGTGATCGGCTATGACGAGGCGCTCGCCCATAGGATCCACGCTGGCGCCGATGCCATGCTTGTTCCCTCCCGTTTTGAGCCCTGCGGGCTGACCCAGCTATATGCTTTGCGCTATGGCTGTGTTCCAATCGTCTCTCGGACAGGCGGCTTAGCCGAGACAGTCATCGATGCCAACGATGCCGCCGTGCACGCGCGGGCGGCCACCGGGATCCAGTTCGCGCCGATCGACGCCGGCGGGCTGAGGCATGCGCTCCATCGGGCCTTCAAGCTGCATCGTCGCCATCGCGGCTGGGAGAAGTTATGCCGTCAGGCAATGAAGGCAGATTGTTCCTGGGCGCGCAGCGCCTCGCAGTATATAGAAGTGTACGGCAACGCCCTTAGCCAAGGCGGCCTACTTAGGGAAAGTGCCTAATGGATGAAGTGAGCAGAGAGACGAAGCTTCCGCCCGCGCAGTTGGGATTTGAAGCTACAGCCGATCTACAAACTTGTTGAACCGGCTCAATTTGCCGTCCGCGGTCTTATCTTGATGAAGAAACAGTAGCTTATTGTGGTCGAAGATCTGAAAAAACTCCTCCCAGGAAATGGGCTCCAGGTTTTCTTCGGGCTCGCCAAAGTCTATCCGCAAGATGCCGCCATTAAGCGCTGCCTTCCGCGCGGGGCGTCCCTTCCTCGCCTCAGCCCAATGCCGGATCTCATCATGGTTGTCAGTTGTCTGGGCCTCACTCATGAAACACATACTCCTTGCGTCTAGTCGTTTCGGGCACACAACCGACGCCGCTTGAGTTTGTTCCGGAGCGGCACATTTCGACAAGGAGGCCGACTTCTCGGCGCTCTACATTGGGCGTCCTTAATTCAGCCCGTAGGGACTCTCCAGGTGAATGGCGACCATCATCTCATGCAGCCACTGGTCCAGGGGTTGGGACCTGCAACGCGAGGCGACCGAAACAATCGCGCGTTCAAGCGTGCGTTCGACCAAGTAGTCCGCGGCCTCTGCATTTGGGGTAAGCTGGCGTGCTCTCAGGCGCAATCCCGGTATGAGGTCGATCACTGATTGGTCGGGAACACCCAGACCGGCAGGAGCGAGGGTAGACAGGTTCTGCAAGTACTCTTCGAAAACAGCACTAACCAGGTCCGCCGAGCCTGCGCATTTGCTCAGGCGGGCAACGGACTTGAAGCGCTCCGGCACATTCATCGTGTCATATCCGCTGTAGAAGATCACCGGCACCGATCGACGAACAAGCTCGTCGGCAACCGGAAAAATCAGCTCTCCGTTGAGGTTGATGTCGAGCACGGCGACCTGGATGTCATCAGCCGACGAGAGGCTCTCCATCGCCTCGCGAAGGGTGGGCGCGGGCCCTATAATGGTCGCCCCAGCGCGTTCGAGCCATAGTGCGATGTCGTTTGCGACAAAGAACTCGTCCTCCGCAACCAGAATCCGCAAATGCTGGAGATCGGGCACCATCTGTTGTCTGATGTTCTTGGCCACGTCACTCCTTCCTGCGCGGTAGGCGGGTTCTGGCGGGGCGCCGGCTCTCGATAGCTCTTTGAAGCCTGGTTGCCAGGATCAGAATACGATCCGGAATATCGTTTAACTGGGCCGGCGCGCTGATGCTGGCGGTCGCTCCAGCCTCCGGCTCTATCGACTGAGGTTCAGGAATAGTAACCTGTCGCTTCTGATCACGGTCGCTCCTAGAAGACATAATCTCGTTCCTCGCCTTCTCTCGCGCCCATTCTTTGCTGTCTTCGATAAGATCCAGTAACGATACCCCGGCTTGACCAACATGCCAAGCCTTGCCTGAAGCAATCACAATTGAACGCGGCTTAGTGGGGCCCGACATTTCTTTGGTACATTGCTCGGTGACACGCGCGGTTTGCGGTTTTTTCTGCGTCGGAATCAGAATTTGCCCGCCCGAAATCCCGTCCGGCAGGCGTCCCAAACGATCACGTAGAATTCCGAAGCTCAAAAGGTCTCGCCCTGCCTGGCTGAAGGAGCGTTATCGGAGGAACGAACACGCAAATTGTTCTGGACGTGGGTGACCCCGGACACCATTTCGGCGCAATCCTCTGCGCGGCGCTTGTCTTGCCGGCTCGATACCTCGCCCGCCAGGGTGACCTCGCCCGAGGCTACAGCAACATCGATGTCGGACGCGTCGAGCCAGGGATCGTCGGTCAGCCGATCGTTAACGTCTTCTTCGATCCGTTCGTCTGCCCTTGTGTACCCTTTGGGTCCCTTTCCACGGAACTGGTCGGCTCTGCGTCGGGAAGCTGCCTCCTCATCGCCAAACCACGAGGCAACCTCATCGCCGGCCCGATCCATGAGCCCGCGCTCCCGACCAAAGCGATCGTTTCGGCGCTGCTCATAACGGCCGCGTTCCGCACCATAGCGGTCCTGGTCGCGATATGATCCCGAAGGACCATAGGACGGGTAATCAAGGTCATCTGTTCGCCAATCCGACTGCTCGGCTCGGTCATAATCGGAAAGCGGGTCACTATTGCCATAGTTGTGGCTTGAAAATTCCCCACGTCGTTGGTTCCCATACTCACCCGAGCGCGAACCATGTCGACGACCGTAGCGTTCTTCCCTTTCGTAGCGGTCCTGTGCCATGGGTAAATCCTCCTGATTGGCTGGCTCTTACTTGAACCGCCACACAACCCGCAACAACCCAACCGGTTCCGCGCTGAACAGGCCAACGTTACAAAATGCCGTCACCTTTGCCCATTGCTGTGGATTCGCCAGAGCACCAGTAGGCCGATGCAAAGCGCCGCGCCCGCTGCGATATCAACAGAGCCGACCACGCGTCCGTTGCCTAAATCGCCCTCTACGTGGCCAGGGGTTTTAATCGGGCCAAAGAGGTTACCGTGGCTATTTCCGGTTCGCGCCGACCGACGCAGAGAACGCAACATCATGCCGGCCAATATTCGTGTGGTCAGATTGGGAGCGATGAGGTGGGCAAATCGGGCGACATTCGTCAGGATGCCGAAAGTTGTCGTCGGGCGCGGATTTGCCGCTAACCGGACAATTGCCCGAGCAGCCTTGCGAGGACTGTAGGCTCCGACCGGAACCGGCAGCTCACGACCGGTATAGTTTGCTCCATGCGATAGCCCAGGAGTGTTGAGAAACGTGGGGTATACGTCGCAAATGTGGATGTTCGGTTGATCGGCGAGCTCGGCTCGCAAAGCCTCCGAGAAACCCTTGAGGCCAAACTTGCTGGCCGAATAGGCAGACGCAAAGGGTGCCGCCGCCAGACCTCCTACCGAGATCATGTTGATGAAGACCCCGCGGCCCTGTTTCTTGAAAATCGGAATCGCGGCGTAGGCATCGTTGATGTGACCAATTAAATTTGTTCGAATGATGCTCTCATGCGCTTCTACAGGCGTGTCTTCAAACTTGCCGACTGCGCCGGTACCGGCGTTGCTGAACCATACGTCGATGCGGCCAAAGCTGAGCGCTTTTTCGGCGAGACGCCGTACCTCTACCATTTTGCCTATGTCAGTTGGTTCGACGAGAACCTCCGCCCCTAGCTCCCGGCAGGTCTTGGCAACGGCCTGAAGCCCACCGCCGTCGCGCGCTGCAAGCACTAGACGGGCCTTGTTTCGAGCAAACTCCTCCGCCACCGCCTGCCCGAGGCCGGACGAGGCTCCCGTAATCACCACTACGGCATCTTTTGGCATGATCTATCCCCTTCTCATAACCACATCGTCAGGCGTCTCCCATCCGGCACCGGGCAGATACGCTTCGAGGGAAGGGCAAACAGGCAGGTTTGCAGAGAGGTTGCCGCTGCCCCGCGCCGATACTTCGAAAGTCGAGCCCAACTTTTGAGAAGGGCTGGGGTTCCATGTTCGCCGAGCAGAGTGCCGGGCGGGTGGAACCATCAGGGGCGCCCACCGTTTTGGAATGCACAGTCAAGAGTTGAAGGAGATAGGCGATGGAGATCGTTGGCAATCAGATGTTATCGGAGCATTCCGGCGATGTAACAATCGAATGGGTCGGCGACCAAGGGGAAGTCGTGTCAGTTCGCGTTCCCGTCTCAGAGGCGGAAGGCGCGAGCCGGGAAACGGCGTTTGATCGTGCGAAGCAAATTTTGAGGGGCGTTACCGAGTTCGCCGAAGCTTCGAGCGGACTGAAAGACGATTTCGCCGGCCGGGGGCAGTCCAAACCGAGCGCGCGGCGCCGCCATGACGGTGAAGCATTGGAGGAGCAGCTGGTGGAAGGTCTGGAAAGCTCTTTTCCTGCAAGCGACCCCGTCGCTCCGACAAGCAGCGCCGTTGCAACCGGCCGCACGGACCCAACCAAAGCGCAATGACAATGCGATGCTCGGACGCTCATTGTCTCTGGATCAGTCATCCGCAAAGAGTGGGAACCGTTTTTGAACGAACGGGTTTGACGCAAGCAATCCAAGGAGGTTTGACCATGAAGAAAATCATTCTTGCAGGCATTCTGGCCGGTTTATCGTTCAGCGGAATCGCACTGGCGCAAACCGCAACCGTGACTGTGCCCGGCGAGGTTCGCACCTACGTCCTGAAACAGAAGAGCCCATCCGTGAAGTTTAAGGGAGATGTTGTCGTCGGCACGCGTGTGCCGGACAGCGTTCAGATACTAACGATCCCGGATCAGCCTGACTACGGATACGTGGTGCTCAATGACCAAAGAGTGGTTATCAACACCAAGACCCACGAGGTGGTCGAAATCGTGCAGTAATTGCTCTGAGTTTTAGACCGAGCAGTGAAATCCCACCGCAGTAGAGCGGGCGGCTGAACGCGACCTTGTTTACGTGTCCGACAAGGACCCGGGTCATAGCCGCTCGCGGTCGAAAGGGCGCTCATGCTATGGCCAGACGGCGCTTCTGTCACGGACGGGAGTGCGCGATAAAACGCATCAAGGCCCTTGGGCTTCCGCCCGCAAAGGAGACCTCCAAGTGACGGGCTAGATGTACGAGGCAGAAAGCCAAGTATGGCAACTCACAGTTTTCGCCACTGCACCCCCTCGAATCCGCTTGCGGCACAGACAGCTACGATCCAACAACGCCTCTCAAGCAGCATTTACAAGTGAGAGAAGTTGGTCTTCAGTTGGACTTCAGGAGGCAGCGAGGACGGCGCATTCGAAGGCGCCTTCACGGGATGATCTTGGAGGAAATCGGCGAGCTCGTGGAGCGAGACGCGGAAGGCAGCTGTGAACGACGCCCGATCATTGTTTCAGCTTCTGCAAGCCAGATTCGACCAACGAAGCCACACCGGGATGCCGGCCGACTATATCATTCAAGGCGAGGATACCGACGGCTCTTCGGGTCTCGTCGATCACCACCAAGCGACGGTGTCCCGCATCCACCATTTTTTGCGCCACCCCCAGTATATTGTCGTCCGCAAAGCAAGTTTCCGCCGAGACCTTCATGAATTCGTAGACTGCGGTCGTCGACGCCAACCCCTTGGCAACAACCTTCACGACAAGGTCCCTGTCTGTGACGATTCCCAAAATGGCTCCCACGCTGGGAGCTTCAACAGGCAGCATACTGACGCCCGCCTCACTCATCAGACGAGCGGCCGATTGCGCGCTGTCGTTGGGCGAGATCGAATAGACAGTCCGGGTCATGAGCGATCGGGCCGATTGTGCGTCAGGGGCGTCCATTGGCGAGGCTCCTGCCGTTGATCGACGCCGGGACATGGATTTCATCCACCGGCTGTTTTGGGTGTGGAAGGTCGACATGATCGGGAGGCACAACCTGCTGCCGCAGGACATTTCTTCTACCAGGCCGGTATCCGTACCATTCGGGATGTCTTTGACGGGGCGGCAACTGCTTCAATGGGGGTCTCACGGGATCTAAACCTTTCTATAACTCATGAGAGCAACGCTCTTCTTGAGGGTTCGTTCCAACCGCGGGTCGAAGTCACCTAAAACAAAATCACTCTGTCGTTCCCAAACACGCAACGAGAAGGCCGCTTCTCGTTGCGTGCCGACCAGCGACAGATGATCCTGGCACACCTGCCGCCGACAGGGACAGGAAACTATATAGGCAGGCGAAATCAGGCAGCCTTTGCCTTAACGTTGGCAGCAGTCAACGCCAGTTTGCTCAAGAGCTTGTCGGTGTTGCCTTCTTCCTGCAGCGTCTGATCCAAAAGTGATACGGCCTCGATCAGGCCAAGTTGTTTCGCCCAGGTCTTGAGGGTGCCGTACCGAGCGATTTCGTAGTGTTCCACCGCTTGAGCCGCAGAAATCAGGCCGGCGTCGAGCGCCGGGCTGCCCTTGAATTCCTCTATGATCTCTTCCCCCTCGGCGATGAGGCCCTGAATAGCTTCGCAAGTCTTCCCTTGAGCGCGTTTGCCGATTATCTCGAATACCTGCTGCAAGCGCTCAACATGGTCCTCCGTCTCTTCGCGGTGCTTTTCAAATGCGGCCTTGCTATCAGGTAGCTGCGCTGCCCGTGCCATCTTCGGCAGCGCCTTCAGTATCTGCCTTTCCGCATAGTAGATGTCTTTCAAAGTTTCATAAAACAGAGTGTCGAGTGTTTTGTCCGGCATGGTGCCCTCCGTTGGCCAGTGGTGAGGCGCACACAACATTTCGACTGCGCAAAGGTTCCCATCCGGGAACAAAAACCCGCCTTTCGACTTTGAAGCGTCAACGCACGCCATTGCTGGCGTAATGGTGGTGCGCAACACTTGAGGGAGAACTCACAATGCAACAGGACAACACCGGTTCAACTCACATCAAGCCGGTTGGAGCGAAGCGCGGACGCAGAAAGGCCATCCGTCCGTTCGAATCCGTATTTCGGGGTCACTACGATCTGACCGAGTTTATCGCGAAATACCGCTTGGCGCCCTTGCAAGCGCGAGAGATTTTCGAGCGTGTGGGGCCAGCCCGCGCCGCGCTCGACAAGTATATGGCGGCGCACGAGGGGAGCCGCTAAGCAAGCCCGACGTTTGGCGGAGAACACGCCGCGACGGCCCTTCGGGTCGAAGGACGCGCTTTTTACAATTTCCCCCTGCTCTTTAAGTGGCGTCTTCATCATCCGGAGGGGGCAAGTACGGCTTCCCTGATCGCCGCTTGCGCAGCGGTTGACTGCTCGACAATCTTGGCGGGCGACCCTGCGGAACGGCGGGGCGAAGGGATAGAGGGAGACGCGGAAGCGCTACTGGAGGCGTGGAGCCGTCCGGAAATCCAGACGGCTCATCGTTAACGGCTAGGCGAGGATCAATACAATTTCGAGCGAAGAAGGATCGACGATCGCGATCCGGCCGTCGGCCAGGACGAAGAACAGGTAACCTTCATAGCGAGGAACAACTTTTACGATCCGCGTCGGAAGCGGTCTCAGCTTGACCTTCGTTGCCTGGGGAACCACGACGCCGACCGCAACATCGAAGTCGACGTCAATAGGTCGTACCTTTTCTTCGCGGATCACCTGTGTAATTTCGGTCTTTTGCTTGACAGTCACATTTGTCGTAGTCGAATTGGAACCCTGTGTTTCCTGGGTCGACTGGGATTTGCTCTGGTTTGACTGTTTCGTGCTACCTTGATCGGTGTTCTGCTCCGTGGAGCTCTGACCGTTGCCTGACTGCGTGTTCGCGCCACTTTGTTGCTGATCGCTTTGTTTCTGATCCGAGCTGCTTTCAGACTTGCCCGGCTGTTGTGTCTTGTTCATATCAGGCTTTTTTTGCTCGGTCGCAGATTGTTGCGTATCTGACTTTTGAGTATCGGCTGACTTCTTTTTGTGTTTCGTTGAGCCTTGAGTTTCATTCTGCTGTGTTGCCCCCTGCGTCTCGTTTTGTTGCGTTGAGCCTTGCGTCTTGGACTCCTTACTCTTTTGGCCATCGCCCGTCGGGCATTGCGTACCAGCCGGGCATTTTGTCGATTGACCCTGTTCGGTCTGCCCCTGCGTGTTTTGCTGCGTTTGGGCGAAGGCTGGAACGCCAACGGTGCTGAGGCTTAGCGCCAAGGTGCTTGTGATAAGAATGTTTGGCATTGGAACTCTCCAACTGGTTGGTCCGCACTGCCGCCTAACCATCACGTTTTTCTAATGTTCCTTTCGCGTTGAATTTCCCGTGTAAATTCAGGTGCCGGCGCTGGCGGTGCTCTTAAGCCTAAGCCGCAGAGGGTCGGTGCAGTCGTTGAGGGAAGGCACGGATGGAAGATGCCAATGATCGCCTCTGCCCAATCTGACAGGGCTTGCCCAGGGATCTTGGCGACCCTTCCTCTAGCGCCGTGCTGCGCCAGCGCCAGCACCTGCGCGGCAACGATTTCATCGGAGTACATTGTTGACGACGATGCCCGATCTTTCCGAGGGGCGTTCCACCCGCTCGAGTTCGGTGATCGCCGCTCGAGCACCCGTCAAACAATCCGGCAGACGGTCATTGGCCTCCTTGACACCATGTTCCACCCTGCGTGACTTGCCGGTTCGTGCGTTGTCGCCCCAGCCTCCGGTGGAGAGCATGTGCGTTGGCGCGACTTTAGGCATCATGGACTCAGGGCCATCTGGTTATGCAGCCCGCTGAGGCGAGGATTGCGGTCGTCGGATACAGGCTACAGCCCGTCAGTATGCGCAGCCAGTAGCACCGGCGCGTGTTTCGATCACGGGGGAAATGCTCTCGAACACTGAACCTATTAATTTGGGAACATCCCGCTCCCCTTGCAGTTATGGGTGCTCTTCGGGAATCAGGTTTTAGGGAGCAAAACCATGGCGGGCGAATACAGATTAGAACTTCATTTCGATCCATTGAGCCATAGGGCATTGTTGACGTGCGGCGCGCATGAATATCTGATGCCCGAGACCTACCCGGATCGAGACGCAGCCTGCGAGGCTGCGCGTCGTTATGCCTGGGAAATGTTGGGTTTCAAGGCCGCCCGTCCCGAGATGACAGGCCCGTGCGACGTGCCGGTCTGGCTTCGATGAGGCGAAGCGGTGTTCCGTCGTCTAGTGGAACCCGAAAAACGAGAGGATGGCGATAACAATAACCACAAGTCCCACGAGATAGATCAGTTGGTTCATAAAGCGGTCCTCCTATTTTGGAACTAACCAACGAAGCGGCATTTCGTTCCAACTTGGAGGAAGGATGTTGGTGGAGAGCGCACTAGGGCGTCGACTCATGAACTTTGACACCAGATTCTCGCTTGAAGAATCTTTCAACAAGGTTCCGCTGCCGATAGACCCAGCGCGAGAACACGAAAGAGCCCTTGCGGTTTGTCTTCGGCGGGATGTTGGCCCGGGCCTTTCGCTCAGCCGCCTTGGCCCGAATGGCATTGCTGTCATACCCCTTGTCGGCCAGGAGGATGTCTCCCTCGCCGAGTTCGTCCGTCGGCGCGCCGGCCTCGGTGCAGTCGGCGATCTGTCCGTCGGTCAGGCGAAGTGTAACGGGGCGACCTTCGGCGTCGACGAGCGCGTGGATTTTGCTCGTAAGCCCGCCGCGGGAACGTCCCATGCCGCCATCATCTCCATCCCCGTTTTTTCCGTGGCCGCATGCTGATGAGCGCGGACACAGGTCGATACGATCAGGACGATGTCGCCATCGTAAGCCTCCGAAACCGCCTCAAGAAGCCGATCCCAGACCCCGGCTTTGCGCCAGCGGACAAAGCGATTGTAGCAGGTGGTCGACGGACCGTAGCGTTCCGGGATCTCCGCCCAGGGCGAACCCGTCTGGAACCGCCAGAGGATGCCATTCAGCACCCGCCGATCATCGACCCGGGGCACGCCGCGCGGCTTGTTGGGCAACAGCGGCGACAGGATCGACCATTCATGATCCGTGAGTTCGTAGCGGCGACGCGTCATAGAGGCTTCCTCATTCGGAAGCCTTGAATCACGACAGGCGATAAACACCAAGCAATTTTATGAGTTTACGCGCTAGGCCAGGAGTTCGCTCTTGTTGCGGCCGGCTCGCAAGAGAAGCGTCGCCGCTTCAACCAGTTCGTCCATTCTGGCAGGCTTGTCGACGAAAGGAACTTTGCCGTACTTCACTGCCATGTCATCAGGCAGTGGCTGCCCACTATAGAAGAAAAAGGGGATTTTTCGTTCGGTCAGCAAATCACAAACAGGCTTTGTCGTGGTGCTGACGAGGCGAATATCCAATACCGCAAGTGAGAGGTCCTCCCGGCTAGCCGCCGCAAGCGCCTGTGGTAAATCAGCAAAAGGCCCGACAACATCCGCCCCGGCCGTCTGCATCGCTGCTTCGACGTCCAGGGCGATGAAGAACTCGTCTTCCAAAACAAGTATTTTCGCGCCTTGAAGTACCTGACCGCCGTTATCGGTCCCCATTGCCATCATGGGTCTCCGGAAGCTCAATTTTGATCGTGCAGACCAAGCCGGACGGGTTAAAGTCACGTGTTACCGTCGCACCCGGCAAGCTTTTCTCGATCATTGCACCGCCAAAACCCTGTTTGGCGGGCGGCTCGACCGGCGGTCCACCGCTTTCCTCCCAGACAACTATCAACTCGCGGTGGTTGTTCCCACGTTTCCAGCTAAGCTTCACGCGACCGTCCTCGGTGTGGAGGGCCCCATACTTTGCAGCATTGGTGGCAAGCTCGTGCAGAACGAGACCAAAAGGCGTGGCGAGCGACGGTGGCAGCTCAAGCGGTTCGCCTTCCATCTGGAGTTTTTTCTTGTCTCCGCCGTAAGCGTTCAACTGGCTCATGGCAAGTGTCCCCAATTCGGCCCCCCTCCACTCCGATTTGAACAGCAACTGGTGGGCGCTAGCCAGAGCAGACAGCCGGCCTTCAAAACGCTCGACAAATTCATCGCTTGAGCTCGTCGCACGCAAAGTCTGACGGGCAAGTGACTGAACAACTGCAAGGGTGTTCTTGACGCGGTGGCTGAGCTCGTTGACGAGCAACTGCCGGCGTCTCTCCCACCGCTTCCGGTCCGTTACATCCCGGGTGCTTTCGAGCACAAGCCGCCGGTCGCCGAGGGGGAGCAATTCGATTTGACTTTCGATCGTCAGGACCTGCCCGGCCTTGGTGGTGTGGCGCAGCTCACCACTCCACTGACCGGAGCCGAGAAGCGACTGACGTAGTTGCTCGAAAGACGATCCGGGCACGTCGGTCTTAAGCAGCTCTTCTTTTCGCTTGCCGACGGCCTCGTCGCGCGAATAGCCGTACAGCTCCTCGCTGCCGCGGTTCCATTGTTTGATCCCGTTGTCGAAGTCCCAGACAAAGATCGGCGAGCGCGAAAGGTCAATAAGGCGCGAGGCCTGTTCGAGGCGCTGCTTGCTTTCCCGTGCGACTTCTTCGGCTCGGCGTCGCTCCGTGACGTCGACAAAGGTTGCAACAACGCCGTCTATCTTGTCGTCGATGGTTCGGTAGGGCCGTATGCGAACGAGATACCAGCCGTCGTTACGGCTTTTGACTTCGTGCTCCACTGGTGCAAGGTTTTCAAGAACAGACCGTGCGTCGGCCGCCAGGTTCTCATACTCAAGCTGGTGCGTGAAGTCGGTGATAGGGCGCCCTTCATCGTTCTGGGTCACGTTGAAGATTTCGGTCAACCGCGGCGTGAAGCGCTTGATCCGCAGCGATGGATTAAGAAAGAGCGTCGCAACATCCGTCGCTGCCATGAGGTTCTGCAGATCACTGTGGGCACGCGAAACACTCTCGAGCTTGAGTTTCAGCTCGTTGTTGACGGTCTGTAGCTCCTCGTTAATCGACTGCAATTCTTCCTTGCTGGTTTCGAGCTCTTCGGCCGTGGAACGATATTCCTCGTTCATCGACTGAAGCTCTTCATTGGCGGCGCGCAATTCCTCGTTTGCGGCCTCTGATTCTTCTCGCGTTACTCTCAGTCTGTTCTGCGCGAGCTGTAGTTCCTCTTGCAATTGGCGGATCGTCTGGTTCACCGCTGGTCTGTCATCGGGGTTCTCGGATAAGACCTCCTCTGTCTTTTCGAGCGACTCCCCCTCGATGAAGAGGACCAGAACGTGCCGTGTCGGATCGCCGCTCTGAATGACCGGCTTGACCTGGATATAGACCCGGTGCTGTTGCCCTTCCAGGTGCGCGAGGATTGGCATGCTCAGGGTCGCTTCGTTTCGCTCGAACGCCCTGTGAAGCGCTGCCCGAAGGTCAAAACGAAACTCTTCTCGCACGAGATCGGTCGCATCGGTACTGACTGGGCCACCCGATGGGCGTAGGAACCGGCCAGCGTTCTCAGACAGATGGATGGCGCGATGGCTTTCATCTACCAGCATGCTTGGGGGAGCAATCTTCTCGAGCATCTGGCGGTGAAGAGCGACGTCGCTGATGCTGCCGCCGGCCGACGGCGGACGGGTGAAAATCGGTGCGCGTTCGGCAGAATGGTGCGGTCCAAGCAATACCGGCAGCGCCGGTCGACGGTCGTTGTTGCTTGCGAGAGATCGATAGATGCGCGCTTCCCGGTCGACGGTCCGAAACAGGCCGGCAGGATGGTCTGCATTTTCGGAAGACCCGAGGAAGAGGAACCCGCCAGCATTGAGGGCGTAGTGGAAGGTGTTGCAGACTTGCTGTTGCAGCGGCCGATCGAGATAGATCAGCAAGTTGCGACAGGAAATCATATCCAAATGTGAGAAGGGGGGATCGCGCAGAAGACTATGACTTGCGAACATGACGACGTCGCGCAGTTCGCGGCGGACACGGTAATGTTCCCCTTCGCGCTGAAAGAACCGGCGCAACCTTTCCTCCGAGAGGTCGCTCTCAATGGTCATCGGGTACCGTCCTTCCCGGGCGATTGCTAGCGCCCGATCGTCGAGATCAGAACCGAATACCTGAATCTCCGGAGAGAGGTCTCTGCGGGCCGCTTCCTCAAGCAGGAGGATGGCGATCGTATAGGTTTCCTCCCCCGTGGCGCAGCCCGGTACCCACACCCGGATTCTCTCCTCCATTTCCTTTGTGTCGAAGATTTGGGGAATGGCGTTTTGCATTAACGAATTGAATGCGGCCTGATCGCGAAAGAACATAGTGACCGAGATCAAGAAGTCGGTGAAGAGCGCCTGAGACTCCTCCGGCGTATCACGCAGATACGTGTAATACTCGGCAAGCGTCTCCTTGCGTGTGACCTGGGCTCGTCGCGCTATCCGCCTGAGGATGGTTGCGCGCTTGTACTGAGAAAAGTCGTGACCAGTACGGACCCTGACATGCGCGAGGATCCGGCCGAGCAAGTCCTCATCTCCGGATCGAACATAGGTTGACGGAAGGTGATCGCGTGCCGCAAGAAGTTCGGCGAGGCGATCCGTGATTTCGGGTAGCGGCAAAACGAAATCCGCCATCTCGGTAGCGATCGCACTGCGCGGCATCGAGGCATATTCAGCCTCGTTCGGATCTTGAACCAGGACTATCCCACCGGCTTCCTTGATGGCGGTGACGCCGATCGCACCATCGCCCCCCGCTCCCGTGAGGATTACAGCAAAGGCCGGCCCGTGGTCTTCAGCAAGCGAGCGCAGGAACAGATCGATTGGTGCCCTTCGCGCGTGCTTTTCTTCGAATGGAAGCGCTGCGATCGTTCCGTCTTCGATTTTCAGTCGCCGGTTCGGGGAAATGACGTAGACATTATTTGCGTTCAGCGGTGCGTCACGGTCGACCTGCGTCACCGGCATGGACGTATGCGCTGCGATGATGCTGGCGAGTTCGCTCCGATGCTCGGGATCGAGGTGAACAATGACAACGAAAGCCGCATTCGTGTCGTCGGCCATCTGGTCGAAGAAGGTCTGGAGCGCCTGAACCCCACCTGCCGAGGCACCGATCGCTACGATTGGTAGATCTAGTTCTTCGTCCATACTCCACCTCCTGCCGTCAGCCCCTTCGTCGGATACCACCGCGAAAACGAGTTCACGCCTATCTCTGTCACTCAGTGCAATTTTCACCCACGGAACGGCCGAGCATTCTACACCCGACTGCACGTTATAGGCAGAATCCTTATAGCAGCGAGGCTTCCGATACCAAGTGGATTTGGGAAAACTTCCCTATCTCAAAAACACTTTAGAACAAATTTACAACTGGTTGGTTCTGGTCCAGGGAGAAAGCACATGGGCACCCGCAATTTCATCGCAATAGGCGGGTCGGTTGGCTCGGTCGCAGCTGTGAAGCAATTGCTTTCGCAGTTGCCGGTCGGGTTTGCGCCTTCAGTCTTTATCGCCCTTCATGTCGGCGCGCGGGGGAGCAACCTTCTGGCGGATATCTTTGCTGAAAACGCGCCGATCCCGGTCACAACAGCTGTGGATAGTGAGACCATTGAAGCGGGACATGTCTATGTCGCTCCAGCCGATCGTCACCTGATCGTAAGCCAGGGCTTGATCTGGCTTGGAAAAGGGCCGCGGGAGAACCTCTCACGTCCGGCAATTGATCCGTTATTCCGCTCGGTTGGAGCCGACTACGGCGCTGCCTCGATCGGACTCGTTCTTTCGGGCATGTTGAACGATGGCGCAGCTGGCCTTGCTGACTTGAAGCGTTGCGGCGGGATCGCCATCGTCCAGAACCCAGCAGACGCCGAAGCGCCAGACATGCCAGTGGGGGCTCTGGCGGCAACCGACGTTGACTATCGCGCCTCTCTTGCTGATCTCCCAAAACTCCTCGTCAAGCTCGTCGGCGAACCCGCGGGCTCCTCTCCTCCCGTCGCCGACGACATCAAGCTCGAAATTGACATAGCACTTGGACGGCAATCGGGTGCCGCAGTGATCGCCGAAATCGCTGGCGCAGTGCCGTTGTCCTGTCCTTCGTGCGGGGGGGTACTCTCCCAGATCAAGTCATCCCCTCCTTTGAGATTCCGCTGCCAGGTTGGCCATGCGTTCACTTCTGACGTACTTGCATCAGACGAAGAAGGAACGGTTACCGGTGCAGTACGGATGGCGCTTCGCGTCATCGAAGAGCGCATCACACTGAGCGAAAAAATGGCTGAGGACGCCCGCCGAAGTGGGCGCAAGGCGGCCGCGCTTGCGAACGAAAAACGGGCTGAAGAAAGCCGAGGTTATGCCGAGGTGTTGCGGCGAGGATTGGCCGAAGGCTTCTAGAAAATTGTCAGCGCTTAAGGGCGGAACGGAGGCTTCTGCCGCTTGGCTTGACGTTGTCGAGTGGTAGGTCATGGCACTTGGAACAAACTCTCAAACCAGGAGTTCGAAATTGGCTGCCCTGGCTATGCGTGCGTTCAGCGCACGATCGCGTCGATTGAGAAGGAGTCGTTATGCTTAAATGGGCCCTAATTTTCTTCGTGGTCTCGGTTGTGGCGGGCTTGCTCGGCTTTACGGGTCTGTCGGCCGCATCTGCCGGCATTGCCAAGATTCTCTTCTTTGTCGCCGTGGCGATCTTTATCATTTTTCTTGTACTTGCCTTCATGGCGGGCAGCATCGCTTTTTGATGCGGCCTGTTGGCCCCTCCAAGCGCAATATTTTTGGCGACATGAGAGGGGCTCGGCAAGTTTCACTCAGCCCGTCCTTAAGACCCGGGGCGCAACTAGGCCGGGGAGCGCCAACACGTGCCGTTTTCAAGCTGGAGACAAGCGGTAAATCTGGCCATAAAGATGCAGGCCGGCTCGAATTTCCGCAACGCGCCTTTCGGCCTCCTCAAACGAATATGCCTCCAGCGAAAGCGTCCAGACGCGCCCGTCAAACCGATATTCCAAACCATAATGGAAGAGGGGACGACCGAATGCATCTTGCGAGACGCAATCGCGATCGGGCGCCTCGAGCGCCGACCGAACTTGCTGCAGATCGATTATCTTCATTTCCACATTCCCGTTCGTGATGTTATTTGCGTACAAGTGTCAATGAAAATGGCTCCTCATGGGCGCAATCGGTTGCTGCGGATCTTTGCTGCTGGTCGGTGGCCCCCTGCGGGGAAGCCTGCCATTGCAGGCCCCGTTCATCTATTCCATCAGGGCGGTTTCGCGTCAGTCCAGGATTTTACCCGCCAGCCTGCTTCCTCGGCCGCCTCGAGAAATGCCTGCCGGGCGGCGTCCGGGGTGGTTGATCCTAAAAGGCCTGCCTCGCAGGTGGTAACTGCCGCGGCTTTCGCCGATCCACTTTCCACCGGCCAGTGGTTTTTCAAGCAGAGATAGGCGTCGCGGGTGCTTTGCACCTGGAGCACCCGGCCATCCCGATCAAGGATCACGGGCTCGTCCCAGAGTCGGTCTACCTCTAGATTCGTCATTCTTTGATCCCTTCTTTCTCGTATGCGCCGGTTGTCACAGTTTTCGCTTGTCGCCGATATCACCGGGGTGCTCTTCCGCCCCGGCAATCGCGTGGAGAGACCGTTGGCTCTGCGGTTGGCCACCGATCTCTATCCTGGCACGCACTTCTGCGCGCGTTAGGATCGTCCTCATCTCCTCGGTGAGGGCGTATTGAAACGCAAAGTCTGCGTCCGGGACGACACCCGGATCCTCCTCGTGATCCTGAACCACCAGGTCATCCCGAAGATGGAACATGATCCTCTCCCATTGTTCTGGAAGTGACGCACTCGACGCCAGCAGTGCAGTCAGGATTTTGCGATGTGCAATTAGCTGCAGTTCCAGTTTCTCCATGGTGCAGATCCTGTTGAAAGGTCTTCAAACTCCGCCCAGCGAAGTTGGTTCCCATCACAAGGGCTGGCCAGAATTGACGAGGCTCGCTTACAGTACCGCTACAGGTCATGCCGAAGGCATTGCCATCAACCATTCTTCGGTGGTTGCGATTTCGACTTGTACGGAAAAACGATTGCCTAAGAGCAGGAGCGCGGCATCATGCGTTGTGTCGGCGGAACTGTATACGGCATCTTTCAGCAGGACCACGTGCATGCCAAGATCAATGGCACCCAGCACCGTCGCCAGAACGCAAACATCGGTCTCCCCGCCCGTAATGACGATCTCCTCGACGTGATCGTGGATTAGGAGCCGCTCCAACGTCCCACTCAGCCATGGAGAATAGGTGCGCTTGTCAAGAATCCGCGCCGGCGGCACCAGACGCTGCAAGGGGGAGATAAGATCGATCAGTCCGGGCTCCAGGCGTGTCGCCGTCATCATGGGCCACTTATCGTAGTAAGTGCGCCACATGCCAGCCATGTCTTGAGACGCGGTCGGAGGCACAAATCTCGTAAATATGGTGTGCTGCGCAGATCGTGTGGCGACCTCCGTCACCTGGTCGGCGATCTTGCTCATCCATTTTGCTTGCCAAGGCGTTTCCTCCTCGAACATGCGCTGCATATCGACACAGAGATGCACCCATTTTCCCGTTTTCATTGCTACCCCATCAAGTTATAGCCATGACCGCAACGGGGGCCGCCGTGAACTCCGTCATCAACGTTCGTTTGCTCACCACGCTCATCATGGCTACCATTGCCGGTGGCCGTTGATGACAGCGCGCCAGGACCCCGCTGCAGTCGCATCTATCTTCCGGAATTCGATCGCCAAGCCGACCACCATTGCCGCCGTGATCGCAGCATTCTCAAGTTCACATTTGCGCCACTGACTATCCTGGTTTGCATTGGCAGGCCCGGCAAACACCGAAATGGACAGAAGCGCTATCGAAAACGCTAAATCGCCGGCAATTGGCGTTAGCGCTAGGGCAGCATCAGCGGCGCTTTTCACCTCTGTCCCTCCGCCGGCGTGCGACGGGGCAGTTGTACTGACGAAAACCACACTTGCGACGACATTGCAAACGGCCATGCGCAACCTTGTGTTTCGAGGGATCCGCCGCAATTGGGGACGCGCTTGCTCGGGCATTGGGCGATTGGTTTGTCGGTCATCGGCAGAGCCCATCGTGTGCTGAAAGGCTGCCATACAGGCGCGATGAGGCAGTCTCTGGTGATTGATCAAGCTGGCAGTGAATGCGAGGCGCGTCGGAAACAACCGCAAAGTCCCCAGCCCAATCACAATCGCCAGCAGCACATCTTGCTGAAAGGTCGTATTCGATCGCCTCGCGGACTAAGAGCCTGAGATCCGACTGAACGACGCGATGGCAAACTTCTGTCGGTTGCGGCGATATGGTGATGCGAGATCCTTCTTCCATCGCGGGCCTCCAACAAAGCTGATTGCTTAACTAAAGTGGTCGTCTATGTACTTTCACTTCTGCACCAACGTGGCAGAACGCAATTGAGTTCCGACCGCAAGCAAGCTGGGGGGTCTTTTCGGACGACTGCGGCCTTTCGGTTTTGCCACAAGGCAGCAAGGAACATACCGCTCCCTTCGAGGTTGGGCTGCGCGCAAGGCGCATCACTCATTCGCTTCACTCATTCTCAGGGAACATCGGTATGGCCAGATCTGCCAAGCAGACATCGAACAAGCGTTCCAACATCCGCGGCGAAAAACTCGTTCGAGGCAACGGAGGGGAACTTCATCAGATGGCCGAAGGGGATCAGAATGTCCTCACAACCGCGCAGGGCGGCCCCGTTGCAGACGACCAAAACACATTGAAAGCAGGAGAGCGAGGTCCCGCATTGCTGGAAGATTTCCACTTTCGCGAGAAAATCTTCCACTTCGACCACGAACGTATTCCCGAGCGTGTTGTGCACGCACGCGGCTACGGCGCCCATGGGTATTTTGAAACCTATGAATCACTGGCAGCCTATACCCGCGCCGATATTTTTCAACGAGCCGGAGAAAAAACGCCCGTCTTCGTTCGCTTCTCCACCGTCGCCGGATCAAAGGGGTCTTTCGATCTCGCGCGGGATGTACGCGGCTTTGCCGTCAAATTTTATACCAAGGAGGGAAACTGGGACCTCGTCGGCAACAACATCCCGGTCTTCTTCATCCAGGATGCAATTAAGTTCCCCGACATCATTCATTCGGTGAAGCCCGAGCCGGACCGTGGGTTCCCGCAGGCGCAGTCGGCCCACGACAACTTTTGGGACTTCATATCGCTGACGCCGGAATCCATCCACATGATCATGTGGATCATGTCGGACCGGGCCATTCCTCGCTCGTTTCGCTTTATGCAAGGTTTCGGGGTTCACACGTTTCGGCTGGTGAACGCAAAAAATGAATCCATTTTCGTGAAGTTCATTTGGAAGCCAAAACTGGGCATGCAATCAGTTGTGTGGAATGAGGCCGTGAAAATCAACGGGGCTGATCCAGACTTCCATCGGCGTGATCTCTGGAACGCTATTCAGTCTGGCGACTTTCCGGAATGGGAGTTGAACCTACAGCTTTTCGACCAGAATTTTGCAGACAGCTTCGACTTTGACGTCCTCGATCCTACCAAGCTTATCCCGGAAGAAGTGATCAAACCTATGCCTGTCGGTCGGCTTGTACTTGATCGAATGCCGGAAAATTTCTTTGCCGAGACCGAACAGGTGGCGTTCATGACACAGAACGTGCCACCTGGCATCGATTTTTCAAATGATCCCCTGCTGCAGGGACGGAATTTCTCGTACCTCGATACACAGTTGAAACGGCTCGGCAGCCCGAATTTCACCCATTTGCCCATCAACGCTCCCAAATGTCCGTTCCACCACTTTCAGCAGGACGGGCATATGGCTATGCGCAACCCGGTCGGCCGCGTCAATTACCAGCCTAATTCATGGGGTGAAGGACCAAGAGAAAGCCCCCAGCACGGTTTTACCAACTTCGCTGAGGAGATCGAAGGCCAAAAGCTACGGATACGCTCTGCAAGCTTTGCCGATCATTATAGTCAGGCACGGCAGTTCTTTATCAGCCAGACGGCGACGGAACAGCGACATATCGCGATGGCTTTGACGTTCGAGCTAAGCAAATGCGAAAACCCGGCGATCCGTGAACGCATGGTCGCCCATCTTCTCAATGTCGATGAGACTCTCGCTGAGACCGTGGCGGACAAGATTGGCATCGAGAAGTTGCCTGAACCGGCCGACGCCGCCATGCCCCCCCGGGACGATCTTCCTGCCTCCCCGGCGCTCTCGATTATCAAAAACGGCCCCGCCAGTTTCGCCGGCAGGAAAGTCGGCGTCCTTGTGACCGCAGGAGCCGATGCGGGGCTATTGAATGCGCTCCAGGCAGAAATCGAAAAGGAAGGTGCCGTCATGGAAGTGATTGCACCGAAAGTCGGGGGCGTCGCTGCTGCCGACGGCACCTTGGTGAAAGGCAAGCACATGATTGATGGCGGTCCCTCGGTGCTGTTTGACGCAATCGCGCTTGTTGTTTCCCAAGAGGGGGCAGACAGGCTTCAAAAAGAAGCCGCAGCCCGCGATTTCGTTGCGGATGCCTTTGCCCACTGCAAGTTCATCGCGTTTTCGCCCGAGGCGCAGTTACTTTTGAGCCAGGCCGGGATCGATCCCGAACCGGACGAGGGTTTGATCGCACTTGACGATCAAAAAGCTGCCGGGAAATTTGTTGAAGCCTGTCGCAAGTTGCGTCTTTGGAGCCGAGAGACGACGGTGAAGCTTTAGACAAAGCGCCGCGCGCTATAGAATTTGGGCGGTTTGCCGCGAACCGCCCAACCGGGCTTACCCAAGGGGTTCCTATGCTTTGAAGCGATCGAAAGCCGTTAAACGTTTCGTAGGCGGATCGGCATCCCATTGATAGATGTCGGACCGTAAAAAGCGAATTTCCTCCCCAAGGCTATCTTCGGCAACTTCGTTCCACCAGGATTTCGGTCGTCCGTCGCTGCCATCCGACCAGCGGTAGCCGCGCGCCTTCAGGTGATCCTTCATGTCATAGGGGCTGTTTTCCGCATAGACGCGGACGCGGGATCTTTGGCTCGCCTCAAAAAGCTCGGCAAATGCCGTCCGGTTTGCCTCCCCGTTGTCGCGTGCCAGAAACTCAAGCAGAGCGAAGCAGTCGTCGAGCGCACGGTGGCCTTCATGGAAGTACCCCGATTGCCCTATCAGATAGGCGAGTTTTGTTCCTTCGAAGCCTCGTGAAATCCAATCGATTTCTGACACCGAGCATGCCCAGGCCTTATCAGCGAACATGGGGGAGAAAGCCTCGCAAAATGGACGATCGAACCCGGCGTTGTGCGCGATGAGGAGGTCGGCGGGCTCGATGACTTTACGCAACGCCTGAGCGTCGATGATCTGGTCGTAGACCATTTCGTCTGTAATCCCGGTCACGCGTGATCTCTGCGGGAATTGGTGCGCTTGGCTGCTGTAGACCCCCATAGACCGCAATGACGTCGCCAATACTGCCGAGGAGGTCGAAGGTGAACGCGATTGTGCCGATTTCGATGATTTCGTCCTTGCGGTGATTGAGGCCTGTGGTTTCCGTATCAAGGATTACTCCTCGCAATGGAAATTCCGCTCGCGCGACCGTCGAGATTGGACGGGGCTGAAGCTTTTCAAGGACGCGATAGCGACCAGTAGCCCTCAAATGCCGAACCATCTGATCTTCGCTTATCCCCGGCTTGCGCTCAGTCGCTGAATCGTCGTTGCGGCTTGGTTGTCCATCCCGGACGAAGAGGTCGAACTGCTGCGTCATACGTTTTTCCAACTCGCGAAACCCTTCAATCGGTCTAGGCCACAAACGGCTATAAGCGATCCGGGAAGAAAGTGAAATCGTGCAATGTACGACCTTGGGTCACCAGCACCGACGCCGCCATCGCAAACAGCTTCTTGGCGACGTGCCGGTCCCCTCCGCTGCCTGCGAGCAATCCGATACGCGGCTCACGCCGCCAAACCTTTGAGGCGCCATGACGTTCCACCATAGGACCTCAGTCTTATCCGCAACGGCAAAGGTCCTAATTTGCTTGTTAAGTGAACGGACAGCGTTAGCTCCCCCTGTAGCCCACGGCGTTTCGGCCCTAAGCAGCCGTGGGAGGTGACGGCTCCAGGCCCATTCTCGAAGTCCCCGCACGCCGGGCCTGGTGCCGCTACCTCACCGATGCAACTCTCAACGGATAAGAATTGTCATGGTAACCAACGGGGGTGCTTAAACACCGACGGAGGTCCCACACACCGCGGCCTGGAGCCAACTTGGGACTGCTGCGCCGAGGGCGAGCATGTCCGGACCTTTCGGGGGTTAATTCAGAGTACGGATGGAACGGCTCTTTCTGATCAACGCAATTATTTTCGATAAAAATTGGATATCTCTTCGCGGCCCATGCGCTTGCACCGATGTGATCGAACAGAAAGCGAGCCTGGGCGGCCCCGACCAAGCTCCACTAAGCGGTTTCCGGTCCCATCCTGCGGATCCTCCAGCTGTCGCGGCAGCCTCGCCGCGGTCGGTCACCTCGAGCTAGCGAGTAGGCCAGCTTCGACGTTCCAATCGGCGGATCCGGTGATCCATGAGCAAGCGATGCAGAACGATCGTCTCGGCCTGGGTTTTCATTTCTCGAAGTCTTCTTCGATTGTTGACATGAAGGAAGTAGAGGTCCTCAAAGGTCGCCAGGACATTGCGCGCGACCCGTACCTCGCGGCCCCCTTCCTCGAGGGCGCGGACGATCTCCGTCTGCAAGACAAGATGACGTTTTGCGGCCTCAACTTGGCAATCTGCCATTACGAGTCCGCGTTCGATTGAGGCCAGGCTCGTCATGCAGCACTCAGTTGCGGACTTCGGTTTCACGGGCTCCCCTCTTTCCCGCGTAAATGCGCCAGCACCTTGTCGCGTGCTGGACTTGCGATGCGAATTGCCTCGAGAGCCTTTTGTCGGATCACTTTCGCAGTTTTCATGATGTAGGCGACTTCATGCTCCTGCGTGGACACGAATTGTCTGTCCCGGCCTTGTTTCTTGGGGTCGTCAACCATGGTCTCCTCCGCTTCAATCGGTCGGTAACGTGTTATTCAACAGGAAGGGGCTAATTAAGGATCGCCAAGAAGACCTCAATCAGGACTTCGGTGTACGTCCAACATCCGATCACGCCATTGGTTCCCAGGGGTGACAAGGAGCGCAGATCGATGCATCGCTTGCTGTGACAAGAGGTCTCTCTTTAGATTGCGGGCCTACAGCCATCGTTGGCGCAGAAATGACCCTCGCTTGGCTTGCGCCTCGACCCGCAGCCTTCGAAGTCGTTCGAGTGACGCGGCATGTATGTCGAAACTTTTCTCAAAGGTAGTCAGCAGCATCCGAGCGATGCGGGTGTTCTTCCCGCTTAGATCCGCCTTTTGTATCGTCTGTCGCTGCATGGTGAGTTGATGGCTTGCCCGTGCAACACTTCCTTCCGCCATTTGCATCTGGCGATCGATCAATGCGAGGTCGATCTTGACGCCCTTGCGCAAGCGATGTCGGATCATGGCGCGACCTCTCGGCGTTGACGGAGGTATGCCAGTACTGTTTCACGCGCCGGTCCGACGGTTCTGATCGCCTCAATGGCCTCCCCCCGCGTGACCTTTCCAGCCAGAACGATATAGGCAATTTCCTGCGTCGACACGAAAGGTGTGCCGTCGCGACGCATTCTCAGATCGTTGAGCATCGTCTCTCCCCGAAAGAGCGGCCAGTCTATCTGAACCGTTTACTAAACTGCCCCAGTCAGCCTCGGGCCGCATCAAACTCTCAAAGCCCGGATTGGTTCCCTAGCAAGGGGGTGCTCTGCCGGAACCAACCGCGTTCTTCGGCGTTAGCCCCATTGAGCGACGGAGGTTGCCATGTTGTTCCGCATTCGGGCCCAATTGACGGCTAAGGGGGAAACAAGCTTTATAGCCGACGAAGCCGACTGCGTTCGTTGGATGATCCGCGCGATGGGGCTTAGCGAGAAGATGGCCACACTCTTCCTCACAGGCGTTGCGATGAGGAATGCGCCATTGGAGCTCTCGCATCCGCATGGTCTGAAGATTGATTTTGCGACTGGGGACGGGCGTCAAAGAAATCTCATGACAATAATGACGAAGACGTGAAGTCGCCGATTTAGAGGGAACCCCTGCGAGCGTGGTTTTGAGCCGGGCTGTCGGCATCGGCCGTGGCAACTACAGCCCCCGGATGCACACTTTTGGCCCCTTGTCGCGTTTGGGGCCATTTTTTGCCGTCGATCGACGTCGGGTTGCCGGGCAAACAACGGAACCTCTCTGTAGGGACAAGGATATTGGTCACGGCAGCGTGCGATGACCCGGCGGCCGGACTTCGCCGTTCCTCCATTCTGCAGGGATCCAAACAATGGCCTCGTAACGCCGACGGGCCTCCGGCAGCTGCGGAAAGAAATGCTCGGGCTTTTCCCAGTTTAGAACGGGTTGAGAGTATAAGGTTCCTGCTGGTTCGGCAAAATCGTTTGCGCCCGGTGGAACGCAGGAGACACCGATCGGAAATCGCTGCGGGAGATCACCGAAACGGCCCGAAAATGTATCGCTAAAGGGCAGCTATTGTTTCGGCGATCTCGCGCAAGGGGATTGGTTTTTGAAGAAGCTTGACGTTTGCGAAATCAACAGGGATCGAACCTGGATCGTAACCGGTCACGAATACGAACGGCACGCCACGCTTAAGCAACTGATGCGCGAGTTCAAACTTCGCTCCACCGCCGCCCAGATTGACGTCCACGACAGCGGCAGTTGGTGTCAGTTCTGCTAGAAGCTCGACCGCTGCCGCTTCAGTTGGGCAGGGTCCTAGAATGTCGGCTCCCGCTTGGCGAAGGGCGACTGCCATGTCGATCGCTGCGTAGTAGTCGTCTTCGACGATAAGGATCGCATTTCCGCTGAGATCCGGTGTTCCCGTCATATCCAGGACTCCTCGATAGATCTTTTGACGGCGCGGGGGCGTCGGTTTCCGCGGCGCCAATCGGCAGCTCCATGTGGCACCTGGTGCCCTCGGGTCTAACCCCAAGGCTGCCGGATCAGTAAGCTCGTAGGCCCCAATGCATGCGGGTCATTCCCCTTTTTAAATATGCTTGCAAACGCAACCGTCCAGATCGCAGGCCGGGTGCCAGCAGCGAGTAAAAATATTTGTTCTCGGTCCGTAATTCTGCCGGAACCAAAATAATATTCAAAGGTTCTAATTCGTCGCAAATTCCATGGCGGTTCAGCCCTGGTCAAGGATACGCGATAGCACCAGAGCGATCCGGATCGGAGCGCTTTGGTGCTTTGTGAAGGCACGCGGGATAGGGGGAGCTTCGAAATGGGGCGCAGGGACGGCGATGAAGGGCAGGACACGGCATTTTCGACGGGATTGCCAGTCGGGTTGATGCTAGTCGCAGTGCTCGGGATCATTGTCTATCTGATTTTTGGCAGCACTTTTCCCGACGGCGGTCGGAAAATGGTCGTTCATCTTCCGAATGCAGCTTCGATCCCGCAATAAACCCGTTAATTGAGGTGGATGGAATGAGTTTAATGCAACTCGGTCGAGCCCGTTTGGCAATTGCACTACCTCGGCATCGCCGCGCGCTGTGCTCTGCGAAGGACGATTTGATGCTTGACCTTTTTGAGTCCTACGCACTCGCATCGACAACGCTTGATACAGTTATGCGGGAGGTTCCGTCGCGGCCGGAACTTGTTAGCGAATATCAGCAAATATGCGTCGAACTTCAATCTGAAGTAATTAAGACGCTCTCCTTCCTGGAGAGCCGAGCACGGGGTTCCCTCTAAAGCATCAGGGGCCGGCCAGCAGGCTGTTCCAATCTATCCTTGCGAAGCAAGGCTGGTTCTGATCCCCGCTTCAGCAAAGCGCGTTAACTGTATTTGGCTGGCGTCCTCAGTGTAAAGAACATGTACAGCGGAGCCGCGGGCTGTTAGTTTCTGAGCTGCGTCGAATGCCTCTTCGAAACTAACAGGTACTGCATCGCCTCTTGTCGCGGGATTATCCTTTTCCAAAACGTAAAATGTGGCGTTGCGGATATCGAGGCTCATCAGCGTTTTCCTTTACGGCCCAAATAGCTCGCCGCAAGGTTTGTTCCAAAGCCGTTCGACGATTTTGGGGGAACGTCGTCCCTCAGCTTTCTATTTTCGGCTTACCCGCCAAATGACGTTGCCAACATCGTCGGCCACAAGCAGGGAGCCGCTCCTGTCGAAGGTGACGCCGACGGGGCGCCCCCTCGCCTTGTTGTCTTGGTCGAGGAAACCCGTCAGGACATCCTTCGGCCGCCCGACCGGTTTTCCGTTGCGAAACGGCACATATATTACCTTGTAGCCGCTATGCTGGCGACGGTTCCACGAACCGTGCTGGCCGACAAACGCACCGTCACGATAGGTCGATCCCAGGGACGAAGCCCTGGCAAAGGTCAATCCTAACGATGCTGTATGGGACCCGAGCGCATAGTCCGGTTTCAAAGCCCTGGCGACGAGGTCTGGTCTCGACGGCTTGGCGCGCGTGTCTACGTTTTGACCGTAGTAGCTATAGGGCCAGCCGTAGAAGCCGCCATCGCGCACCGACGTGATGTAGTCGGGGACGAGGTCGTCGCCGATTTCGTCACGCTCGTTGACGGCGACCCATAGTGCTCCGCTTGCTGGCTCGAAGGAAAGTCCGTTTGGATTGCGCAGTCCCGAGGCAAAGATGCGTGTTTTTCCGGTGGAAGGGTCGACTTGAAGGACGGAGGCGCGACCCCTTTCGGCTGGCATGCCATTCTCTCCAACATTACTGTTCGAGCCGACTGTCACGTAAAGCTTCCTCCCGTCCCGGCTTGCGATGACATCCTTCGTCCAATGATGGTTGATATCGCCGGCCGGCAGGTCTGTGATCTTTCGCGGTTTGGTAGTCACTTGCATCTGGCCGCTTGCATAGGGAAAGGCGACAAGGGAGTCAGTCGCGGCAACATAGAGCGTTCCCTTTGACAACGACATTCCGAAAGGTGAGTTCAACCCCTCGATGAACGGTCGGCTGATGTCGGCGACCCCATCGCCGTCGGTGTCTCGAAGAAGGGTTATCCGATTGGCGCTCTGTGTCGCGGCACCCGCGCGTTTCATAGCCTGCGTCATGAAGAACTTGCGCAGGCTAAAGCCATCATCGTGCTTGGCAGGGGCGTTCGTTTCCGCAACGAGAACGTCGCCATTTGGAAGGACGTAAAGCCAACGTGGATGGTCGAGCCCGCTTGCAAAGATGTTGACCCGCAGACCTTTGGCCGCTTTCGGCATCGTGCCGTTCGGCCATCTCTTTGCCTCCGCAACATTGACCGTCGGGATCAGGGTGGGGCGTGGCATCGGCAGTTTCGGGTGCGGGCCGTATCCTTCGCCATTCGCGATCGTTGCTTTTTGCGCCGAGACGCATGCGGTGACGGACAGAGCGACAAGCAGGAGAAGGGATGTGAGTGTTGCGGGACATGTCATGAGATGCCCTCCGGCATTGGACACCGCATCTCCTGCCATTTTCCGGATCTTGCGGGAGCGTCCAACTCATGACCTTAAAAATGGTTCCATTTCGCTTGCAGCTCCAACGCGCGCCAAAGGGAACCGTTGTTAGACTTGAGCGTTTAAAAAGCGATCGAGCGTTCGTCTATCGGGGACCCGCAAGCAACATGTCAGACGCTCAAAACACGTCAGATAAAGGAGTGCAAGAAACGGAATGGCCGACCCGTGCTGGCGAGATGGAGCTCTCGATCGATCAGCATGATTGGTCCGAGACTCTGCTCGGCGCCAGGGAAACCTGGTCTCCAACCCTTCAGGCTATAATCCGCCTGTTGGTCGCGAACCGCTTTCCGATGCTTTTGTGGTGGGGACCGGACTACGTATCGATTTATAATGACGCCTATCGACCCGTGCTTGGCGAAAAGCATCCTTGGGCGCTCGGCAAGCCGGTCAGTGAATGCTGGAGCGAAATCTGGCATATCTTGAAACCACTCATCGATAAGCCATTTTCTGGCGGACCGGCGACCTGGGATGACGACATCGAATTGGAGATCAACAGGAATGGGTTTCTGGAAGAGACCCATTTCACCATCGCCTATAGTCCGGTCCCCGACGAAGCGGCCATCAATTTGGATTGGCGGTGTCCTGGCGACCGTCACCGAAATTACCGAAAAAGTTGTCGGAGAGCGCCGAATGGTGGTCCTTCGCGATCTGGCAGCACGTACGGGGGAGGCACGGGACCGCGTCGCAGCGTGCTCGATTGCGGCTAAAACTCTGACGACGCATGCGAAAGACGTGCCGTTCGCGCTTTTTTATCTTCTCGATGAGGATCGCAAGCACGCCCGGTTGGCGGGGACTGCGGGAGTTTCCCCAAGTCATGTCCTCAGTGCTCAAACTGTTGCGATCGGACGGGACGACCTTCCAAATGGTTGGGCTTTTCACCTGAACGCTGACATCGTCACCGTTGACGATTTGCCTTCGCGGTTTGCACTGAAGGGCGAAGACATCCCGACTGATCAAGCGACAGCCGTTGTGTTGCCATTTTCCGCATCCTTGTGGTCGGCATCAACCTACGCCTCAAGCTCGATGCGCGCTATTACGACTTCCTTGAACTCATAAGAACGCAAGTCTCCAGTGCGATCGCCAATGCCCAGTCCTATGAGGAAGAGCGCAAACGTGGCGAAGCATTGGCGGAAATTGATCGGGCCAAGACCGTGTTTTTCTCCAATGTCAGCCATGAGTTTCGCACGCCGCTGACCTTAATGCTCGGGCATATCGACGACCTTCTCACACGAGGCGGTCAAAGCGGGGAGAACCGCGAGAGCCTCCTTGTTGCTCATCGCAATTCGCTTCGTCTGTTGAAACTCGTCAACACGCTGCTTGAGTTCTCCCGCATCGAAGCAGGGCGGCTGCAGGCCAACTTCGTGCCGACGACCTTGCGATTGCCACAGCAGACCTGGCCAGCGCATTTCGCTCGGCCATGGAAAAAGCTGGGCTCAACCTCACGGTTGATGTTCCCTCGACCTGTGATATTGCCTATGTCGATCGTCAGATGTGGGAAAAGATCGTTCTCAATTTGCTGTCCAACGCCTTCAAATTCACCCTTAAGGGCGGGGTCGATGTCAAGCTTCTGCCTGAGGGCGACAGTTTAATCCTTACGGTCAGCGATACTGGGATCGGAATTTCTCCTGAGGAATTGCCACGGATATTCGAGCGTTTCCACCGGGTCGAGGGTGCCGAGGGGCGTACACACGAAGGGTCTGGAATAGGTCTGGCCTTCGTACAGGAACTCGTAAAACTCCTCGGAGGCGCCGTTTCCGTGGAAAGCCAACTTGGCAGAGGCACGACGTTTCGGGTGTCGATCCCACGGGGCGATGTTCACTTGAGCGTCGCTCAGTCCGCCCATGTCGAGAACGTCAAGGCAAGCGAGGTCAGTGTTTCTCCTTTCATCGAAGAGGCACTGAGATGGCTTCCTGACACCTACGAGGCCGAAAACTGCCCGAGCTCGAGGATGCCCCACATGTCGAGGCCAGACAAAGCCCAGACCGCGAACTGATCCTGGTTGTCGATGACAATGCGGACATGCGCGACTATTTGCGCCGTTTGCTTGGCGCTCACTACAACCTCATGATGGCTGGTGACGGCCTCGCGGCCCTGTCCCTGGTCGCTTCCGAAAAGCCCGATCTGGTTTTAAGCAATGTGATGATCCCCGGCATGGATGGCCTCCAGCTGCTCACGACCCTTCGGGCCGATCCGCAAACAAGCACGGTGCCAGTTATCCTCTTGTCGGCGCGCGCGGCTGAGGAAGACCGCATCGAGGGAATGGCGCTTGGCGCAGACGACTACATGATTAAACCCTTCAGCGCACGCGAACTCATGGCGCGGTCGAAGCGCATCTGAAGATCGCTCGCTATCGAAAGCGACGAACGGTTTCGCGCCTTCGTAAACGCCAGTTCCGACGCGATCTATCAGATGGGCTCCGATTGGCGCGAAATGCACTATCTCGAAGGCAAGGACTTCATCGCTGACACGCATACCCCTGATGAACACTGGCTCGAAAAATACATCCCGCCTTGCGATCAGACATTGGTGCTCGCAGCGGTGAAGGATGCCATTCGAGGGAAAGCGCCCTTTGAACTTGAACATCGGGTTGTTCGCGCCGACAAAAGCCTCGGATGGGCTCATTCGCGTGTCATACCGATGCTCAACGCTCGCGAGGAAGTCACCGAATGGTTTGGCGCGGCCCGCGACATCACGGGCCGCAAACAGGCAGAAGAAACAAAAGAGCTGCTCTTGAGTGAGCTGAGCCACCGCGTCAAGAATATGCTGGCTTCAGTTCAGGCGCTTGCTCAGCAGACGTTGCGCACAGCTCCGAACCCAAGGGCCTTTGTCGAGAGGTTCACGGCCCGCCTACAGTCGATGTCGCGGATGCACTCGCTTTTGACCCGAACAGGTTGGAAAGGTGCCGATCTCGATGACATTATTCGGGACCAGCTTTTGCCAGGCATCGTGGATAGCGGCCGGATTTCGTCTGCCGGACCACCCGTCAGGTTCGATGCTCAAACGTCGACGCATATGGCGATGATCTTGCATGAGCTTGGCACCAATGCGGTAAAGCACGGCGCGCTTTCGACGCCCGCCGGGCACGTCTCCATCGGCTGGGGTGTCAGCGAAGCATCGTTGCGTCTGGTGTGGGAAGAGGAGGGCGGGCCCGCAGTCGGACTAGTGGGAAATGGCGGATTTGGAACAAAGTTGGTTGAGCAAGTGGCGAGGGGCGCTGGAGGCGCCGCGAGCAGCTCGACGACCATGGGTGGGCTACGCTGGGAGATCACTATGCCTCTTGAAGTGAACGATGTGAAAGGCGACGCTGTGGCTCCGGCGGATGCTACTCGCTCTCTAGCATCTCGGAGCGCGACAGGACTGAAGGGCAAGAGATTTGTCGTCATCGAGGATGAAGCCCTCATCGCAGTCGAGATTTCTTCCATCCTGGAAGAGCAAAGGGCCGAGGTTGTCGGGTGGGCTTCGAGTGTTGACGACGCCTTGCGCATTATTGATGAAAATGACTTCGACGGCGCCCTCCTCGACGCCAATTTGCGCGGTCGGACCGTTGATGAAGTTGCGGCGGCCTTGACCGATAAGAATATCCCCTTCGTCTTCGTGACCGGTTACGGTCGTGAAGCTCTTCCTGCGGGCTTTGGCGATACGCGGATCCTTATGAAACCGTTTGACCCCTTGCAACTCGCCGAAATGGCGAAGTTGCTCGTCTCATAGGCCGATCCGGTCGTGGTGGCAGTCTTGTTCATTGATTTTCGGACGGTCCTGGGTAATTTTTGAAGCGCGCGGCCGAAGAGCAGTTATCGCGGCGACTGGCCACAGGAGCGCGTTTATCACTTGAGTTCGTGGGGCAGGCAACATGCAGGTCGGTATCGGCGATCCAGGCGTGGCCAATCATCTCAAGGACGATGACCAGGTCGGGTTTCGCGAGATCTTCGAATATGCAGGGGTTGCCGTCTGGGAACAGGATTTTTCTGCCGTCGCCGATTTGTTGGACGGCTGGCGCAGCAGCGGCGTAGACGACCTGCGCGCCTTCCTCAACGCCAATCCCGATCAAGTGCGCGAGGCTATCGCCCGTGTGCGTATCATTGACGTCAATCGCTTCACCGTGGAGCTGTTTGAGGCATCGGCGAAAGACGAGTTGCTACGCTCGCTATCCGAAGTCTTCTTGCCGGAGACCTCCCCGATCTTCGTTGAGGAGCTTGTGACCCTCTGGCGCGGTGGTCGCCGACTTGGCAGTGACACGGTCGTGCGCACCCTTAAGGGGCGACGGCAGGGTCAAGAACCTGTTTTCAGTTGCAAGCAGCGTCGTATCGCTGAGCGCGAGATCAGCGGCAACCCCCGAAGAATTGTGTACGGCTGTCAGGGCAAGATTGGCCTCGCTGTCGAAAGCACATGCGCTGACATTGCCGGCATCTCATTCCAATGAGGGCGGAGAGGGAGTAGCCAGTATCCAAGCCTTGCTGGTGACGCTCCTGTGGTTTTATGATGGCATTGCCGTGAATGGTCAGAGGCATAGTCGTACGCGGTGATGACGTCAGCGTCTCACGCGCTGCCGTGACCGGCTTCGCACTCCTACTACATGAGTTTGCAACAAATGCGGTTAAATACGGGGCCTTGTCGTCACCCAGTGGCGATCTCGATCTGGAGTGTCTCAATCGAGGAGACGTTCTCGAGTTGATATGGACTGAACGCGGCGGACCCTCTGTAGTACCTGCCAGCACTGAGGGCTTCGGAACCAAACTCGGCAAGCTGACGATCGAAAAGCAGTTCGGCGGCGAAATCATCCGCCTATGGCATTCCGACGGCCTTGTGATCCGTTTGAGCGTTCCACGTGGCAACCGACTGCCTGACTTGTCCTGGATTGGTCGGATGAGCACCTAGGCTTAGCCTGCCCGTCAGCCCGTGAAAAAAATGCCTCACTCAAAGTGATTAGCCAATTTGATGATAAATGCGTTGCAGGAGGTAGCTGCATTTGCAAAAATATCTGTGATTGCGCTCCGGATTAACACAAGTATGAGATGATTATTGTGCCGGTATATTGTCGCGCAACTCCTCAATTTTTCAGAATGCGCGCAGCGCTTGAGCTTCCGCTTGCGGAGGCTCAAGCGCTTGGTTCATCTTGGGGCCAGGGGCCGGGTTGGGATGACTTTGGCAGCAATCGCCTTAGCTCTCGGATAGGGAACCAATTTTTTCCTCGCACGTTTTGACGCTGGGCTACGGACTTCGCCTTTCTCCACCGTAGCCCGTTGAGCACACTCGACATTGGCTCCGTCGCTTCCGTCGGAGCCATTTTTTCGACTGGAAAAGCGTTGCGCCCATCATCTTTCTTTTGCTCGCCGTCCAGCAATTCTACGGGCCGTTGCTCAGCGCATTGAGCGTTGATCAGGAAAGTTGGGAACATATCCAGTTCGGCGTTGTTTGTAAGCGCTGCTGATCCTCGTCTAACGCGGATTAATGGCTTGGCTCCTGTTTGCTCCATCTTCGGGGGCCTTTTGTGCTGGACACTATTGGCCCCGTCTCGCCTGTTTCGGGGCCACTTTTCCTGCTGGAGGTGTCCCGTTTTGTGAGGATTTACGAGTGCGTGTTTTTTGAACCGCTTCGGGCAATCAAATTTGGAACCAAATTGCTTTCTGCAGGTTTAACAACCCGGGATCAAACCCGATCTGTGAAGAGGTAACGATATGAAAAATATCAGCATTTTTGCTGCGGCGCTTATGTGCGTTGTGGCTACGACAACGTATGCCCAAACGACACCATCACCAAATGGAGACACGCCCGCGGTCGCAACGCCCGATACGAAGAACCCGACTGCTCCGGTGGAAGGTGCCAACAGCTTCACCGAAACCCAGGCCAAGGAACGCATCGAGGCGGCCGGATATACCGACGTCACCGGGTTGAAGCTCGACGACAAGGGCGTGTGGCAGGCAACTGCAAAGAAGGGCGGCAAGTCCGTCGCCGTTGCTCTGGATTATCAGGGCAATGTCACCGCGAAGTAACAGCGACGCGTGAGCACAGGAGAGTAAAATGAGAACCGTGACAGGTCTTTTCGATGATTATGCCGAAGCGCGCGACGCGGTAAGGGATCTTGAAGCCGCCGGCGTTCCATCCGATGACATCAGCATCGTCGCCAACAATAGCGGCGACTGGTATTCGACAGATCGTTCTGATGCCGCAGAAGGTGCTGGCACCGGTGCTGGCCTTGGCGCCGCCGGCGGTGGCGTGGTCGGGTTGCTGACCGGCTTGGGCCTGATGGCTATCCCGGGCGTTGGCCCCGTTGTTGCCGCTGGGTGGCTCGCCTCCACCGCCGCTGGCGCGGCGGCCGGCGCTGTGGCCGGCGGAGCGGCGGGCGGCATCATCGGCAGTCTGACAGACTCCGGCGTCGACGAAGACGACGCGCAAGTATATGCCGAAGGCGTTCGTCGCGGCGGCACGCTCGTGACAGCCAGGGTCGACGACAGCCTCGTGCTAAAAGCTGAGCAGATCCTGCAGCAGCGTAACCGTGTCGATCTTTCGGGTCGCCGCAACGCCTATACCGAGGAAGGGTGGTCGCGTTTCGATGAGAATGCCGCCCCCTACACCGTGGATGAAATCGACCGGGAGCGCGCGCGTTACCGGATGTAATCTCCCGCTGTTGGCCCGGCCTTTTCAAGGCCGGGCCTTTTTACTTGTCTCCACCAGCTGTTACATCCCGCTCAGTTCTCCAGAAGGCCGCGGCGGCTGCTGTCGAGGATCGGGGCAAGGAGATAGGCCGCCAGGCTTTGTTCTCCGTCCATCAACATGACTTCGGCGGGCATTCCAGGAAGCACCTGCACATCCCGAAGGTTGGCAAGATCATGCTGATCGACTTCCACTTTCGCCAGAAAATAGGTCACTCCCGTACGTTCATCTGTCATGGCATCTGCTGATATCGATCGCAATTTGCCGTGGATGAGAGGAAGACTGCGTTGCTTGTATGCAGTTAAAATGACGCGAGCGCGCATGCCAGGTGTGATCCGCTCAATGTCGATCGGGCGGACCTTGGCATCAATAACCACGCCGCTGTTGCTTGGAACGATGTCCAGCAAGGGTTGCCCGGGTTCGATCACGCCGCTTTCTGATCTCGCCTGCAGGTTCATGACGATGCCAGCGAGCGGAGCGCGAATGACTGTGCGCTTCAAAATGTCCTCCCGCGAGGGCAATTGGCCGCTCAATTCCGCCTTCAACCTTCGGGTCTCCGCGAGCTCGCCGCTTATTTTCTCCTGACGCTCTTCGACGATCGTCAGCAGCTGAAGTTTGGCCTCCCCAACCGCCTGTGCATTCTCCGCAATCTTGGCACGGTTGCTCGCCTTCGCAGCCGCGATGTTTGCTCGCTCCCGCTTCAATGCCAGGATCCGAGGTTTACGCTCCAGGTGCTTTTCGACGAGGACCTGTGCTGCCGATATTTCCTCGTCGATCAGCCCGATTTGTTCAACCTCAGCGGCAATGACCTCCTGCAATCCTCCGTTTTGCTCCTGCAGCTGGCGGATGCGTGCATCGAGGATCTGTGTTCGTCCTTGGTGTGCTGCGCGCCGGCTAAGAAGCAACTGCCGTTGCCCCTCCATCAGTCGTTCGAGATCGCCGGAGGCGTTATCGACGAGAAAATGAGGAAAGCTGATCTCAGCACTACCGGTCCGCTCTGCTTCGAGGCGCGCTTCGGTCGCCAGAACGTGCAGAAGTCGCTCGCGAACCTCTGAGTTGAGTGCCTTAGCCTTGGTGTCATCAAGGGTGATCAATGGATCCCCAGCCTTGACCACGTCGCCCTCACGGATATGGATCGACCGAACAATGCCCCCCTCGAGGTGCTGGACGGTCTTGCGATATCCGTCAGGGCTCACGATCCCCGGGGCTAGCGCTGCAGTCGCAAGGGGTGCGGCCAGCGACCAGCCCACGAACACGATCGCGAACAATGACATGGCAGCGATGCCCAATCGTCGGGGCGAGCGTGTGAGATTTGCGAGCGTCCTGGCGGGAGGTTCCGATTGATGCGAAGCGATCGATTGGTAGAAGCGAAACAGCCCGAACGACGCGACGGCGATCGTGCTCCAGATCAGAAGGAGAATGGTCGTTTCATTCAGTTCGATGCCGGCCTGCGTCAAGAAGCTGCCTGTGACGGCAATTAGCTTGCCATGGCCGGCCTTCGCTGCATCGAGCCAGAACTGCGGCCTGAATTCGTCCCAAGTGATGCCGGCAACAGAGGCGTCCATGGCTTTCACTCCGCTACTGAAAGGGTGCTTGCCCGACCGGGCGTGGGGCCTTCCTGGGAAGGGGCAGCCTGAACGGCTCTAACCGGTGGCAGGGGCGCTCTCACCGGTCGCATTACCTCGTCACGTGGTCCGAATGCCGCTACAGTGCCGCCGTTGAGTGCCAGAACCTTATCGGCATAGGGCAACATCGACAGATGATGGGTAATAATCAGCACGGTCGTCCTTGCGTGCTTCAGTTTGACAAGTGCAGCAATGAGCGCGCGATCGCCTGCTTCGTCCATGTTGGAGTTTGGCTCGTCCAGCACCAGAACGGCGGGGTCGCCGTAAAGTGCGCGAGCAAGACCCAGTCGCTGCCGCTGACCGAGTGAGATGCGCCGCGAATGGAGCGTTATCTCAGTTTCATAACCATTGGGAAGTGCGAGGATAAGCTCATGGACGCCCGCAAGTTTGGCCGCACGGATAACGGCTTGGCTGTCGACTTCCCGGAAGCGCGCAATGTTCTGCGCAACGGTGCCAGGCAGAAGCTCGACTTGCTGCGGCAGGTACCCGGTATACCTACCAAGCTCTGCCGGATCCCAGGCAAAGACGTCCGCTCCGTCAAGTCGTACATGGCCCTTGGCTGGTTTCCAGGCTCCAACGGCCAATCGAGCGAGTGTCGACTTACCGGCCCCCGATGGGCCGATGATGGCGCATGTCTCTCCAGGGAAGATTGTGACGTTTACAGCGCTTAAGATCGGGTGCTGGACGCCTGGGGGGACGTAATACACACCTTCAAATGAGAGCCTTCCCTCTGGGCGCGGGAGCGAGACGCGCTGAGCGCTGTCATTTGCGTTTCGGGCGAAGAGTTCCTTGAGGTTCGCCTGCGCCGTCCTTGCCGCGACGAAGGATCGCCAGGCGCTCGTCGAGCGCTCGATAGGAGCGAGCGCGCGGCCCATGACAATCGAGCCGGCAACCATGGCGCCTGCAGTCATTTCCCCGTGTACTACGAAATAGGCGCCGACCGCGAGGATCGCGATCTGCAACAGGAGCCTCAGGCTGCGTGAGATCGACAGAATGGTTGTTGTCCTGTCAGCCAATAGCTGCTGTTCCGCCACCACTTCGACCTGGCGGCTGCGCCAACGTTCCAGGATCGCTTGCGTCATTCCTAGGGGTCTTATTGTTTCGCCTGCATCAACAAAGCGCATCGCATTTTCCTGGTGCGTCTTGGTAAGCGCCCCTGCCTGCTTTTGTCTTGTGCGTGTAAGCGCATCGTTGGCAAAGGTAAGGCCGAGCAACGTTAAAGCACCAAGCGTCGCGACCAGACCGAGTGCCGGATGCAAGATCCAGATGAAGACGAGAAAGATGAGACTCCATGGTGTATCGAGAAAGGCAACAATGGCATCGCCCGCGTAGAAGTTTCTGAGATCGCCCACCTCCCGCGTGCCGGCGCGGCCCTCTTCCCCTGCAAGCCGTATCTCCATGGCCTGTCTCAACATAGGTGCGCTCAGTTCGCTATCGAGCCAGCCGGCGGCCCGACCAAGGATCATTCGCCTTGCCTGCTCAAGCGCACCGTAGATGGCGACCGAAAAGACGGCGATGACAGTCAGCCAGAGCAGCGTGTCCAGTGACCCGCTCGACAGCACCCGGTCATAGACTTGCAGCATGTAGATGCTGGTGACGAGCAGAAGCAGATTAAGAAGACCGCTTAGGACGATCAGCATTGGCAACTGACGCCTGATCGCCTGTGTCACATCCGTAAGGCAGGTATCCCGCGGCTGAGCATCCATTCCCGTTTTTCCCCCAGACCGTACTCAAACAACTGCGGGCCCGTCCTCGTAAGGACGGGCCCGTCTGGTCACACAACGGCATCGAGGTCGACCGAGAATGTGTCCTGATGGCTGTCGTTGTCATTGTCGAACAGTGTCGCCGTGAAATCCAGGTCCAGCGGTTGCGCTGGATGCTGCTCGGTTATGCTGAACTCGATCACCGGGATCTTGACGGTCCCGCTTCCCATGAAGAGTTGAATGGCATCGATATTGTTGGGACCGCTGGTGCTGCCGACGAAGAAACTGACCTGGCCGCCCGCCTCTGGCGTCAAGGTGGTAACTTTCGCGCTGATATTACCGACGGTGCCATCGCTATAATAGACGCGGTAGAAGATCCCCTCGGTCGCGGTGTTGTATCCGCCAACCGAGTTGTCGATGTAGATTTTCATGCCGCTGAAGAGGAAGTGCGGATCGACGACGAAACTCTCATCGAATGCCCCTCCCTGGGTTGTCGCACCGTCGACGCCGGCATTTGCGTTTCCGTCGAAGTTGTTGTTGCCAAGCCCTATCCCGGCGGTGCTGACGTTCATCTGTGCCGGGCTGAGATAACTGGCTCCAGCCTGGATGCTTGCTTCACTTGCGTTCAGGAAACCCTTGATAAGGTCGGGATCGGTTGTGGCCTTGACTGCGGAGAAGACGATGTCCTTTGCCGCAACCGTAAGGGTGCGAACCGGATCGGGCCCGCCGGCATCGAGGGATCCGCCCGCAGTTGAAAGCGTGGACGTCGATGATGGAATGGCCGTTATCTGGAAGTCATAAGTGTCCGTGCTCGGATGGAAGGTAAGTGTATAGTTGACTGTTTGGTTGTTGACGACGCCATCATTGGTGAAGTCGTCCGTGATGGAACCGGTGAACACGAAGTTTCCGTTCCCGTCCGGAGCAGTTAATGTGCCAAGTGAAGTGTTGGCTGTGACAGCTGCATGCGCATCGATCGTGTAGCTGTTTAGTGTCAAATTGAGCGACTTAAGGCCGTCAGCACCAGGCAGATCGGACCAGGTGCTGCTTTTGACGCTGGTATTGAAGAAATCGGTTATGTCGTTGACGGCAATGGTCGGCGTGTCGTCATCGGCATTGATGGTGATCATGTTCGTGGTCTTGTCGCCATCGCTATCGTTGACCTGGTAAGTCACGGTGAAGCTGACGTCGTTTTCGGTATTATCTCCGGTCTGGCCATCGAGCGACGGATGCATGATCGCGGCGTCCTGGGTCACCGTATAGGCACCGGTCGCGGTGTTCATCGTCAGCGTGATGACCGTCGTGCTGCCCTGTTTGATCAACAGGTTGTTGCCATCCTTCACATAGGTAAAGCCGCTGGGCTGTCCAATCGTGAGCCACTCGACCGACCCCGCTCCATCGGCACCGAAGGCAAAGCCGACCGTGCCTGAAGTATTGGCCGTATCCGGCGTGACATCGCCTGTGCCACCGGCATTGCCGCCAGTTTCCGTATCATCATCGAGCTGCACCGTGATAGTGCCTGTCGCCGTCGGCGTGTCGTCGTCGGCATTGATCGTGATGGTGTTGCTGGTCTTGTCGCCGTCGCCATCGCTGACCTGGTAGGTCACAGTGAAGCTAAGGTCATTCTCCGTATCGTCTCCGCTCACACCATCCAGCGTCGGGTGCACGATTGCCCTTTCCTGCGTCACCGTGTAAGCGCCGGTGGCGGTGTTCATGGTCAACGTGATGACGGTATTGAGACCTTGCTTGATCAGCAGGTTGTCGCCGGACTTCACGTAAGTGAAGCCGCTCGGCGCGCCCAAGATCGACCATTCGATCGAGCCGGCGCCGTCAGCACCGAAGGCAAAGCCGACCGTGCCGGACGTGTTGGCTGTATTCGGATCGACGTCGCCGGTGCCTCCGGCACTGCCACCGGTCTCGGTCTCGTCATCCAGCTGCACGCTGATCGCACCTGTAGCCGTCGGCGTGTCGTCATTGGCATTGATGGTGATGGTGTTGGTGGTCTTGTCGCCGTCAGCATCGCTGATTTGGTAGGTCACGGTAAAGCTGGCGTCATTTTCCGTGTCGTCTCCGTTTGCTCCATCCAATGACGCGTGCGCGATTGCCCTTTCCTGGGTGACCGTATAGGCGCCGGTGGCGGTGTTCATAGTCAAGGTAATGACAGTATTGCTACCTTGCTTGATCAGCAGGTTGTCGCCGGATTTTTCGTAGGTGAAGCCGCCCGGAGCTCCAGATGTGAGCCAAGCAACTGATCCGGCACCATCGGCACCGAAGGCAAAGCCAAGCGTGCCCGATGTGTTGGCTGTGTCGGGCGTAATGTCGCCGGGGCCACCGGCAATACCGCCCGTCTCGGTCTCGTCATCGAGCTGCACGCTGATCGCACCTGTCGCCGTCGGTGTATCGTCGTCGGCATTAATGGTGATCGTGTTGGTCGCTGTATCACCATCACCGTCGGTGACTTTGTAGGTCACGGTGAAGCTGACATCGTTCTCTTCGTCATCTCCGCTTTGTCCATCAAGCGACAGATGGGAGATCGCCCTCTCTTGGGTGACCGTATAGGCGCCAGTCGCTGTATTCATGGTCAACGTGACGACGGTGTTGAGACCCTGCTTGATCAGTAGGTTGTCGCCGGACTTTTCATAGGTGAAGCCCGCTGGCGCTCCCGTATCGAGCCAGGCGACAGATCCAGCACCATCAGTGCCGAAGACGAAACCGACTGTGCCAGAGGTGTTAGCCGTATCCGGCGCAACATCGCCGGTTCCACCCGCGATACCGCCGGTTTCTGTCTCGTCATCGAGTTGCACCGCGATGGTGCCCGTTGCAGTCGGTCCGGAATCTTCGATGTGGAGGCCCGGTCCGATATCAAGATGCGAGCTTGCAACCTCGAGGAGTTTGAAGGCGCCTATATCCCAGTCGAGACTGGTCGCGTCCGGACCGGAGTTCTGGACTTTCACCCGGTTGTGGTCAGATACAGTCTCGTAGGAAATGAAGTCCTTCGCACGTAAACCGACGATGGTGACGGTTCCGTCGCCGTTGAAGGTTACGCTCAGATTGAAGGTCTGCTGATTTCCACCCTTGCCGATCGTCCGTGAAACGGTGTCGGTCTCCGCAGTGGTCGTGTTGAGATCATTATCTATTGCCGTCAGAAGGATGTTTCCGGCGCCATCCTTGATCACGACCGACTGGATCGCAACGATCGTATCATTCTGAAGCCCAGGGACAAAAGCGCTGCCTGTTTCCTTGGCAGTCGTATAGGCCACGATGGAGGCCTGCGCAAAAGGCGAGCCGCCTTGGGTTTGCGAGATCTGCCACTCCGCCGACCGGGCGGACAGAAGGCTATCATAGGTGATCGCGCTGGTGTTGCCCTTGTCGAGAGTGAGCAGTGAAGGAGAATCCTTCACGAAGGTGAAGACCATGGCCTCGCCGTTTGCGTCTTTCGATGGATCGACGCCATCCAGCAGTTGATTGGTGTTTCCGATGGTGGTGCTGCCACCGCCCTTGCTGGTGTTGACGGTTTGGTTTGCCTGGTCGGAAATCACGATGATCTGGCTTGATTGGTCACCGAAGGCATTCCAGTTGTTCTGACCGGAGGCAAGCGTGTTCAGATCGAAAGATAGCTCTTCGGAGGCGGAGACAAACAGGGTATCGGCGAGGATCGAAGTCGCATCGTCGTGATCGGACGTGTTGCCATGTTCCATGGCCTCGAAGGTTACCATCCAGATCTTGGCGCCGATAAGGACGCCGCTGCCGTTGAAAACTTCCTGAATGTAGGCCGCAAAGACGATACGTCCGTCGGTGCTGGCACGGCCGAGTACGATGTTGTCATTGGTCGGATCGGTATAAAGCAGGACATTGGCATTGTCTGACGTGACGTCCAGACCACTGTCGACGCCGTTCAGGGCGTCACCGTCACCGTCAGTAAATGCCAGATTGGTGACGTTTGCCGTCGCACTGATCTCTATGAAGTTGGAAGGGCTTTCTGCAATTCGCCCAGCCGAAGCGAAGGTCGTTGAAAGACCGAGCTGGCCTGTCCCTGTTCCAAAAAGCCTGGCGTAGAAGGATGAAACCTGGCTTTGCAGTCGAGCAAGTACAACATCATTGTCGTCGGCATCACCAGGGACCAGAGGCGTCGCGGTCCCATTTTGCGGGGAAGCGCTTTCATCGAGTGTCATGGAGCCGTTAAGCTTGAACGTAATGGTCATCGTTCCTCTCCCTGATCAAATGGCTTCAATATTCGTTGGTGCCTTGTTCTCCAGCTGCGCGCCTTACTTTTGAGCAGGCGCGCGTTGGCGGACCTTCGACGCGGGGCACGCAAAGGCGGCCCGTGCCCACGGGTTTTTGAAGCCAGTCAAATTGTTGCATTGAAATAGATATTGCTCTGGCGCTCTTGTTGGCTCCCATCGCTGAAAATGCCTTGACACTTGTTCGCGAGAGGTCCCTCCCCTCCTTCAGATAGGTCGTCAGCCATCCTCTCAGTTAGCGGAGAGCGTACCCAAATGGTATTTGGGGTGAGCGATAGCGGCGGCGTCCTTTAGAAAGATCTAATTTTAATGTTCCTTCAAGCTACCCTTAGGACCTACCCACGAAGGCTTATGGCTTTGCGAAGCGGACAAGAAGGTGGCTGCGTGCGGACGCCGCGGCGAACGCTTCCGGGCGGGCCGTCTCATGGACGGCGGGGCCTGAGCCACAGCTTCTGTCGGACGATCAGGTGAATTATATTACGAATGACCAGAAGAGGAGCGATGCCAGGCGGCCCGCGGACCTTTGGGCGTTCTATTGCAGCACTGTTTGACCAGCGGGGGGATAGAAATGGATGACGATCGCACGCCAATAACCGCGCAGTTTCAAAGCTTCGATGTCAATATTGTCTCTCGAAAGCCGCTTATCGGGTCACTTGGATTGACTGCACTCACGGGTCACAACATTGAGTTGCGCTTGGACCAAAATAGTGCAAAGGCTCTCCTTTTAGCGCTCGCGGCGTTCCTCGCGCAAAACATCGACGACCGGCAGATTGTCCCTGACGACTACGGGGGGATCGTCTTCAATAACAGACGAACCTTGAATTAATGTCATCGCCCGAAATCGGTATAGCCTGGTCGACCTAGAGGTCGGTTTCTAATCATTTGGTCCCAGGTAGCGGCTGGCCTGCCACACCGGCCGAGCGGTCGCGGGCGCCCTGGAGGGCAACTGCTCTTTGAGTGACAGTTCGTGTACGCCACAGAGACGCAGCCGCAGGTTCAAACAGCAATGTTGTTTAGGCCAGGGAGTGGGGCCCGTTTAGAGCCTGACGATCATCCTCCTGCTCACTACCGTTGAGGTCCTAGCAAGGGTGAAGGTGGAACGCCGCTTGTTGCCGGCCGGCGTCAGCCACTGCGATGCGCTTGTGCGCTCCGGTGTGCTGGCCGGCCCGACAACATTCGACGGAACCGGCCCGATTGATTATTCAGCTACTTCCGCGTCCGGATCCGTTTCGTCCACCGGCGGCAGCGTTTCGCGGATTTCGTCGATCTTGCCGACCGCAGGGCCAACACCGAGTATCTCCTTGGCGTCATCGACCATATCGTCGCTCACAACACCGTCCTTGGTGAAGCCGGCGAGCGCCTCGCGCAACGCTTCGTCGCTCAATGCCGGATCGGTGGGAATGGCGTCCACGCCGTTTTCAGCTTCAAACTCGGCATAGGCGATCGCGTAGGCCGAAATCCCGGCCATCTTCGGGTCGCTCGAATTGAGATAGGCGTGGTAGTTCCGGTTGAGTGAACGCAAGCCCGGTGCAGCACGCAGCGGTTCGGGTTCCACGACCGGATCCACCACCGGAGCTGATGTGACGACCTTCTCCGCCTTCGCCGGCTTGGAGGTCTTTTCCTTGCCGTTCGACGTATGGGATTTCTGATGCGACTTCTCGCCGGACTTGTTGTCCTTGGTCTCCTTGCCGCCGCGGGAATTGCCGTGGCTGGAACTGCCGCCGCGATCGCTGCCGTGACCACCACCATGGTCACTACCGTGGCCGCCACCGTTGCCGCCACCATTGCCACCCTTGGCATAAGCGGAACTGTTCAGCCCCAAGCTACCAACAGCCGCGGGCGCGATTGCCAGCGTCAGTGCCATGATGCTTTGCGCGATTAGTTTTGTCGCAGCCATGAGAATCTCCTTGTTCATTCCAATTGCTTGTTCACTGTTCTCTCCTGGCGGGAGTGAACGATCACTGATGCAAGGACGATATCTGCGCCCCGGACGAGGCGCCATCGGCCCCAGACCATTGCCTCCCCGCTTGGGACTTAGGTCCCAGGACGGTGCATCGAAGGTCCAATCAAATTTTCGCCGAGTTTCGACCTTGGTGAGGGCGGCATGGCCTTGCTACAATTGTACGCACCGCACGAACCTTCGGCCCGATCCGAGGGAAATGGCGTGCGTGGCGTTAAGGAGATATGGCAATCATGGTGTCCATTCGCGTTGCTGTCGTCGACGATCATCCGTTGTTTCGGGAAGGCGTGACCCGCAGCCTGTCGGAGATCGAGGGCTTTGAAATTGTCGCCGAGGGCAGCTCCAAGGACGATGCCACCCAGATCGCGAAGAACGTCGCACCGGACGTCATGCTCATGGATATCTCCATGCCCGGTGGCGGCCTGGAGGCCATTCCGGCAGTGTTGGAAATCGCCCCATCGCAAAAGATCATCATGCTCACCGTTTCCGAAGACGGTGACGACGTCACAACCGCACTGGATCGCGGTGCTACCGGCTACGTGCTGAAGGGCGTCGGCGCGAGAACGCTTGCCGACGTTATTCGCACCGTGGCTTCGGGAGAGCGCTATGTGGCCCCGACCTTGTCGGCCAAGCTTTTGTCCAGCCGGACACCGGCGCCAAGCGGAAAATCCGGCATGGTCGCCAGCCTAACGCCACGCGAAAGGGAGGTTCTGGAACTTGTGGCAGCCGGCATGAGCAACAAGCATGTCGCCATCGAACTGGACCTGCAGGAAAAGACCGTAAAGCATCACATGACGCAGATCATGACGAAGCTGGACGTCGGCAACCGCACAGAAGCGGCCATGGTGCTGCGCGATGCGCGTGAAGTCTGATCCACGCTGACCAGAGAATGGCGCAACCGACTTCGCGTGCCACCGCTCACCTAATGCAAGAATGAATCTATGCGTTTTCTATCGGTTGCGGTCGCACGGCGGTTTATGATCGTGCGTCCGCGGGCGTCCTTCATGATGTAGCGGCCGCCTGCAATCTCTTCCGTGATTCCGCCATCGTGGCGAACACCGACATCCGCTCCATTTGCGTTCCCGCGATTGGAGCTGTTGGAACGCTCGCTGTTGGAGTTGGAATTCCCACCGCCGTTCCCGCCACCATTTCCTCCGCCGTTCCCGCCGCCATTGCCGCCGCCGTTGCCATTGCCGCCACCACCGCCGCCGCCGTTTCCGTTCCCACCGCCACCACCGTTTCCATTGCCATTGTTGGCGAAGGCAGCCGTCTTGACGAGCTTGAGCCCGGCACCCGACGTTTCGAGATTGTAAGGCAAAGTAACAGCGAGGGCGCAGACCGCCGGCCAGAATGCTGTCAGAACCATCCGACGCGTGATCATGTTTTCTCCAGGGCGTTTCGTGCGCAAAGCGCACTCAGCGCGGCGGGCAACGGACCGACTTTGCTCATGACCGCGATGCCCCGTCAACTCGCTCTAGCAAAGATCCTGCATGCCACGGACCTTTCCCCTGGGTCGGCAAGACCTTCGTCCCACCCAGGCCAGACTATGGTCGGATCGTTGCGGGGCCGTCTCAAGTGGGGCCTCACGTTCGGCAGCGCAACCAGCAAAATCGGGCGCCGTGACAACTTCGGTGCGTCGGCTGCCCCTGGGCCGTTGTCATCGTGGCTCCGGCGCACGGCACGAATTGTTGCGCAAAAAAAAAGCCTCCACCAGCAATGTAGAGGCTCAGTCGGTGCATGCGAGCCAACTCTCACAGCGGGACTTTTTGAGGATGGAAATCGCAATCAGAGTACGGTGACAGCCAGTGCGCCGAAATACAACACCCTAAACAGGCTAGTGCTCTTCAGCCGAAGGGAATAGGGACGTTCGCAAGGCGTGCGGCCCACTGCCGGTCCGGTTGGGAGCTGCGTAATGGGACTTAGGTCCTATTGAGGGCAGCAAAGGTCTTACCCTGCTTGTCGCGCAGCACCGCCGGACAATAATTTAATGCAACCTTGGTGACATCCACCGCCAGGGTTTGAAAAAAGTGGTTCCGGAGCCGCTTGCGACGCCTTTCCAGGCGGCTCTGGGCTGCGCGGCTGCGACCAACATCCTCCTATCTCGGCCTTTCCCGTTGGTTCCGACATGCACGAAAAGCAAAACTACATGCCTCGTGCGCGAGATCTGCGCCGAGCGGTCCAAGCCGGATTGCGGTACAGTGATTGGGGAGGGGATGGGTTCCGGGTTGCGATGGTCGTTTATACCGTCCTCAATTTTCCCGCATGGACCTGCGAAAAGTTCGCGCGAGTGGTTCACCGATATAGGCAAGCATCGTTCGACTGCCGGTGCGGATCATCACTTCACTGGTCATGCCGGGGAGCAGTTTGCGACCCGCAAGCTTGTCGAGCTCAAGTTCGTCGATCACGATCTTTGCCGTGAAGTAGCTCGCACCCGTTCTTTCGTCGGTCAGGCGATCGGCTGATAGGACTTCGACCCGTCCCTCAAGTGGCGCCACGTCGTAGCGTGCAAACGCCGATATCCTGACATGCGCCGTCTGGCCGATTGCTATGGTGTCGACGTCTTCCGGACGGACCATAGCCTCGACCACCAGTTTCTGGCCGACGGGCACAATCGACATTATCGCTTCGCCGGGGCGCACGACCCCGCCGGCTGTGTGCACCTGCAATCCCATGACCACACCGTCGACGGGCGCTCGGATATCAGCGCGAGCAAGCACGTCCTCGGCCGCGCGCAATTGTTGCTGCAGATCGAAAAGTTCGGCTTCGACCTTGCTGAGCTCGGCCACCGCCTCGTTCAGTCGGGTCGTCGACAGGTTCATGATCTGCTGTTCAATCTCCGCCATCGCTTCCCGGATACGCGCGATTGCCGCGATGTTCGTCGCGCGCTCTCCCTTCAGTTCCCCCTGGCGCCGGCGCAACTGGAGGTGCCGCTCGCGGGTAGCAAGACCTTTCTTCGACAACTTTTCGAGATCAGCCGCCTCCGTTTCGATGGAGACCATCACCTGGTCCTGTGCCGCGACCATGTCTTCGAGACCCTTGATCTCATTTTCGCTTTGCAGGATGCGCTGATGCAGGATGCCGGTTTCATTGCTCAGCGCCAGGCGTCGCGCCCGAAAGACCTCGTTCTGTACGGCGACCGCCTCTCGGGCGGCCGAGGAGGAGGGCGTCAGCAGCTCCTGTTCAAACGCAACCTCGTCTTTTCCGTCGCGTTCGGCCCGTAGCCGAGCGGCTGACGCTTTGCGCGAGATGACACGGTTCTTAAGGAGTTCCAGATGCGCGGCGGCCTGTGTGTCATCCAGCTTGACCAGGACCTGGCCGCTTTTCACATGTTCTCCATCGGCGACCTTCAGCTGCGAAACGATGCCGCCTTCGAGATGCTGGATTACCTTGCGCTCGCCCTCAACCTTGACAACGCCTTGTGTGACTGCCGCACTGTCGAGGGGCGCAAGAGCCGCCCAGCCACCGAAGATGCCAAAGAATGCGAGGATCACCGCACCCCCGGTCGCGATTGCGGGCTTTAGCCGCGGCTGGAGCCGCACGTCGTCTGAGAGCGTGGTTGCCGTGGTGTTGCAGCGACCAAGGGCTAGTAGCTTTGCAATCATGCGCTGACGATCCCTAATCGCGGTGCAGGTGTCGCGGCGCGCGCACGCTCTTCCATTGCACGGAACACATCATTGCGCGGACCGAAGAGATCGACCTGGCCGCGCTGAAGCACGAGAACCTTGTCAACGCTCTCCATCATGTTTGAGCGATGGGTGATGAGAACGAGTGTTCTTCCGGCAGCCTTCAACCTTTGGAGCGCATTGCTCAGTGCTTGCTCGCCATCGCGATCGAGGTTGGAATTGGGCTCGTCGAGAAGCAGGAATGCAGGGTCGCGATAAAGCGCGCGCGCAAGCGCGATGCGTTGGCGCTGGCCGCCCGAAAGCGCCGCGCCCGCCTCCCCGATCTCTGTGTGGTAGCCTTTCGGGAGCCCTTTGATGAGCTCGTGGACCCCGGCCTCGCATGCAGCGCGCACGACATCGCGGAAGGATTGTTCGTTGAGTTCCTGAAACCGCGCGATGTTCTCGGCGACGGTTCCGGAGAAAAGTTCGATATCCTGCGGCAGGTAGCCGACATGCTGGCCACGATCGGCCGCTGCCCATTGCGCAACATCCATGCCGCCAAGGAGCACCCGGCCGTGGCCGGCCGTAGCAGATCCCATGATGAGCCTCGCCAGGCTCGTCTTGCCCGCCGCAGACGGCCCAATGACGGCAAGCACTTCACCAGGCTCGAGCTGGAAGCTCACGCCCTTCAGGATCGGTTCTCCGCCGCCTTCGCGCGCAACGATGACGTTTTCGACCACAAGCCTCCCCTCGGGCCGCGGCAAAGGCAGAATGGGAGCCTCGTCGCGCCGAGCATCGGCTACCGCTGACAGGCGTTGATAAGCAGATCTTGCGCTCACGATCGCCTTCCATGTGCCTATCGCCTGCTCGACGGGCGCAAGCGCCCGACCCATCAGGATAGAAGCCGCCACCATTGCGCCAGGAGACGCTTCAGCGTGCACGACGAGATAGGCCCCAAGCCCGAGAATGCCGATCTGAAGGCCGAGACGCAGGAAGCGTGCCGCCGCGGCAAGGCCGGCCGAACGGAGGCTTGCGGTCGCCTGCCCCTCAGCCGCGGCCTTTTGCAACGGCTTCCAGCTGGACATCATTGCCTGCAGCATTCCCATCGCCTGTATGGCCTCGGCGTTTCGGATTGCAGCTTCCGCTTGCGCATAGGCTTTGCTTTGAGCGCTGCTCGCCTGGGCAATCGGCTGTCGCGTGACAAGCTCGGTGAGCACGGCGAGAGCGAAAAGCGCGATGCCACCTCCCAAAGCCAACCAGCCAAGCCAGGGGTGCAGAAGGAAGATCGCCGCAAAGAAGATCGGTGCCCAGGGCGCGTCGAGGATCGGGAAGATTGCCGAGCCTGTGACGAAGTTCCCGAATTGCTCGAGATCGCGGAGCGTGCGAGCGCCGCCATTGCCCCGCTTTCCTGCCGCCTGTTCGATCGATGCGGCAAGGAGCACCGGTGACAGGCGACCGTTCAGCCAGATCCCGGTTGCGATAAGCAGTTGCGATCGCACGGTCTCCAGTATGGCGAGTGCCAGAAGCGCCACGACGGCGATGACGGTGAGTGCTGTCAGGGTTTCCAGACTGTGGCTCGAAAGTACCCGGTTATAGACCTGCAGCATGTAGAGAGCGGCCGTCAGCATCAGGATGTTGATTGCCGCACTGAAAGCCACGAGCGGCCAGGCGGCACGCCGAAGTTCGGCAATAACCGCCTGGAGGGAAGACTGGTTTGGTGCCCCGCTCATCTTAGCTCCTACGAGAACTGGAAATCGCCGGCATTCAAGTTGCCGAGATTGCCGAGCAGCGTGACGTTGTCGAGTTCGGTCACGAGGATTGCGCCACCCGCAGCACTGGGGTTCGGGTCGTAGTAGACCGCTGCGTGACCCAGATCCGAATTATGGAAGACGAAGAAGGCGCCCGAGGTGATGTTGCCGTAGCTGTTGATCGTGCTTTGGACCGAGGCGTTGGTAACGCTCGCGTCCGTTTTCACGGCGATCTCAGTGCCAGCAACATTTATTGCTGCATTGTTGCCCGACTTGAAGTTGTTCACGGTCAGGTCGTTGTTCCCGACGGAAAACTCGCCCGCTCCGGTTCCCACGTCAAAACGCAGCTTGTCGACGGTCGTTGAACTCGTACCGGCTTCGAAATCAGTGACATGGTTCGCGGTAGCGCCGAAGTTTCCGAAGTCGAAGGTGTCGCCGCCAGCGCCACCGATGAGAATGTTACTGCCGGAGCCCCCGTTCAGCACATCATCGCCTGCTCCACCGGACAGCCAATCGTTACCGCCGCCACCGCTTAAGCTGTCATCGCCGGCGCCGCCGACAAGTGCGTCGTGCCCGGATCCAGCGACGATGGTAATCGTGTCTTCCTGGTTTAGCCCGAAGGCGATGATCGTTCCGCTGTTGTTGGTGAAGGTCTGCCCGTTGCCACCGGCGTTTCCGATCCAGACCCTGACCGTTGTGGAAACCGACTGATTGCCATGCGAATCTGTTGCGACGACGTTGAACGTCAGATCCTGGTTATTGAGATCGCTCGTCAGTGTGAGCGCGCCTGCAGTCGGGTTCAGGGCCAAGCCCGTGGTCGTGCCGCCGCTGAAACTGTAGGTCAACGGATCGCCGTTAGGATCGACCGCAGCGAACGCGCCAAGAACCGTTCCGGAGGCAAGTTTATTGCCGTCATCTCCGGACACTGAACCCGGATTGAATGCAAACGTAGGGGCATCGGGGGCCTGATTGGCGGGCGCATTGACCGTGAGAGCCACTGTGTCGGTATCGCCCAGAGAGCCATCGGACGTTGTGACCGTTAAAGTGTCGGTGCCGCCATAGTTTGTATCGCTGACATAGCTCAACGCAGCCAGGGCAGCGTTGACCTGCGTAAGCGTCCCACTGATGGTCACCGTGGCGGTTGCATTGTTGCTTACTGTCACGCCGCCGCCGGTGCCAACCGCCAGCTTGCCGTGGGCGACAGACACGGTCGTCGACACGTTGGCGCTATCGACATCTGCGACGGCGACGCCGGCGATCGCAGTCGTCGTGTTTGAATTGATGGTTTGTGCGCCGGGCACAGTGTTCGTGGGCGCATCATTGGTGCCGGTCACGGTCCAGGTGACTGTGGCCGGCGTCGAGGTGATGCCGTCCGACACCGCATAGTTCACCGTCACCGTCGTCGGCTGGCCATCGGCCAGGTGATTGTAGGCGGTGTGGGTCGGGTCGAGCGTGAAGGAATGGGTGGCAGCGTCATAGGTGACACCGGCCGGCAGCTGTGCCGGCACACCGGCGACCTGCAGCGTCGTGTTGTCATCGACGTCGCTGGCATTGGCGAGCGCGTTGAGCGTCACGGCCGATCCGCCCTCGGTGGCCCCGCCAGTGACCGCACCCGATACGGCCGGCGCATCATTGGTGCCGGTCACGGTCCAGGTGACTGTGGCCGGCGTCGAGGTGATGCCGTCCGACACCGCATAGTTCACCGTCACCGTCGTCGGCTGGCCATCGGCCAGGTGATTGTAGGCGGTGTGGGTCGGGTCGAGCGTGAAGGAATGGGTGGCAGCGTCATAGGTGACACCGGCCGGCAGCTGTGCCGGCACACCGGCGACCTGCAGCGTCGTGTTGTCATCGACGTCGCTGGCATTGGCGAGCGCGTTGAGCGTCACGGCCGATCCGCCCTCGGTGGCCCCGCCAGTGACCGCACCCGATACGGCCGGCGCATCATTGGTGCCGGTCACGGTCCAGGTGACTGTGGCCGGCGTCGAGGTGATGCCGTCCGACACCGCATAGTTCACCGTCACCGTCGTCGGCTGGCCATCGGCCAGGTGATTGTAGGCGGTGTGGGTCGGGTCGAGCGTGAAGGAATGGGTGGCAGCGTCATAGGTGACACCGGCCGGCAGCTGTGCCGGCACACCGGCGACCTGCAGCGTCGTGTTGTCATCGACGTCGCTGGCATTGGCGAGCGCGTTGAGCGTCACGGCCGATCCGCCCTCGGTGGCCCCGCCAGTGACCGCACCCGATACGGCCGGCGCATCATTGGTGCCGGTCACGGTCCAGGTGACTGTGGCCGGCGTCGAGGTGATGCCGTCCGACACCGCATAGTTCACCGTCACCGTCGTCGGCTGGCCATCGGCCAGGTGATTGTAGGCGGTATGGGTCGGGTCGAGCGTGAAGGAATGGGTGGCAGCGTCATAGGTGACACCGGCCGGCAGCTGTGCCGGCACACCGGCGACCTGCAGCGTCGTGTTGTCATCGACGTCGCTGGCATTGGCGAGCGCGTTGAGCGTCACGGCCGATCCGCCCTCGGTGGCCCCGCCAGTGACCGCACCCGATACGGCCGGCGCATCATTGGTGCCGGTCACGGTCCAGGTGACTGTGGCCGGCGTCGAGGTGATGCCGTCCGACACCGCATAGTTCACCGTCACCGTCGTCGGCTGGCCATCGGCCAGGTGATTGTAGGCGGTATGGGTCGGGTCGAGCGTGAAGGAATGGGTGGCAGCGTCATAGGTGACACCGGCCGGCAGCTGTGCCGGCACACCGGCGACCTGCAGCGTCGTGTTGTCATCGACGTCGCTGGCATTGGCGAGCGCGTTGAGCGTCACGGCCGATCCGCCCTCGGTGGCCCCGCCAGTGACCGCACCCGATACGGCCGGCGCATCATTGGTGCCGGTCACGGTCCAGGTGACTGTGGCCGGCGTCGAGGTGATGCCGTCCGACACCGCATAGTTCACCGTCACCGTCGTCGGCTGGCCATCGGCCAGGTGATTGTAGGCGGTGTGGGTCGGGTCGAGCGTGAAGGAATGGGTGGCAGCGTCATAGGTGACACCGGCCGGCAGCTGTGCCGGCACACCGGCGACCTGCAGCGTCGTGTTGTCATCGACGTCGCTGGCATTGGCGAGCGCGTTGAGCGTCACGGCCGATCCGCCCTCGGTGGCCCCGCCAGTGACCGCACCCGATACGGCCGGCGCATCATTGGTGCCGGTCACGGTCCAGGTGACTGTGGCCGGCGTCGAGGTGATGCCGTCCGACACCGCATAGTTCACCGTCACCGTCGTCGGCTGGCCATCGGCCAGGTGATTGTAGGCGGTGTGGGTCGGGTCGAGCGTGAAGGAATGGGTGGCAGCGTCATAGGTGACACCGGCCGGCAGCTGTGCCGGCACACCGGCGACCTGCAGCGTCGTGTTGTCATCGACGTCGCTGGCATTGGCGAGCGCGTTGAGCGTCACGGCCGATCCGCCCTCGGTGGCCCCGCCAGTGACCGCACCCGATACGGCCGGCGCATCATTGGTGCCGGTCACGGTCCAGGTGACTGTGGCCGGCGTCGAGGTGATGCCGTCCGACACCGCATAGTTCACCGTCACCGTCGTCGGCTGGCCATCGGCCAGGTGATTGTAGGCGGTGTGGGTCGGGTCGAGCGTGAAGGAATGGGTGGCAGCGTCATAGGTGACACCGGCCGGCAGCTGTGCCGGCACACCGGCGACCTGCAGCGTCGTGTTGTCATCGACGTCGCTGGCATTGGCGAGCGCGTTGAGCGTCACGGCCGATCCGCCCTCGGTGGCCCCGCCAGTGACCGCACCCGATACGGCCGGCGCATCATTGGTGCCGGTCACGGTCCAGGTGACTGTGGCCGGCGTCGAGGTGATGCCGTCCGACACCGCATAGTTCACCGTCACCGTCGTCGGCTGGCCATCGGCCAGGTGATTGTAGGCGGTATGGGTCGGGTCGAGCGTGAAGGAATGGGTGGCAGCGTCATAGGTGACACCGGCCGGCAGTTGCGCTGGCAGGTTGGTGACCTGCAGCGTCGTGTTGTCATCGACGTCTGTGGAATTGGCGAGCGCGTTGATCGTGACCGCCGCTCCGCCCTCGGTGGCACCACCAGTGACCGCGCCCGAAACGACCGGCGCATCATTGGTGCCGTTGACTGTGACGACAATGTCCTTGCTCGCTGCTCCGTCGGCAGACCAGACTTTCAATGTCTCGGTCATAACCTGTCCGGCTTTGAGCCCTTGTGTTGCTTCGCGCCCGTTTTCGAGCGTGTAGCTCCATTCGCCTGTCGTCGGATTAAAGGAGAAATTGCCGTAGGTGCCCTTGAGGGCGGCATCAGAGACAGCCTTGAAATGCTTTTCTCCGACATCGACGTCATATACCGCGACCGTACCGGAGGCGGACGGGGTGCCTGTATTGTTGTTGTTCGTTCCGCCCGCCTCCGTCACGTCCCCCGTGAACTTTCCGCCTAGCTCCGCTGCGTCATTCTGGCCGCTAATGTCCACTGTCACCTTGGCATAGCTGAGCGTTCCGTTACCGAGCCGAATGGCGTAAACGAAAGAGTCCTGGACACGGTCCGCGGCCGTCAGCGAATCGAGGCTTCTGGCGCTACCGGCGGTGTGTGAACCATCATCCAGCCTGAACTCGACTTTTCCGTCGCAGATACGCATCCAGTTTCCGGCTGCGGTCTTCTCCCATGATGTCGTGACGTTGCTCTTCAAGAGCTCCGACATCGCATCCGTGCCGCCATCGTCGATCGACCAAAGTGTTTTTGCCTTCCCGCCGAGGTCGTTCGCCATCACGTCAAGGGTGATGGTGTTCGTATTGACATTGTAGAGACCAGATGACTTCAGCTGATCCTCGGTCCACGCAAAAGCATCGTCTTGTGCCTGCGGCGTATTGCTGAACGACGTCGTGCTGCCACCACCCGTGGTTTGCGTAGCCATGCCTTCACCCCTCTCGTCATGCGTACCTCTATCTGAGGCACTTTGGTGTTATGTGATGTCAGTCCGGCGGCTCGCATTTGCGCCGACGGTCATCTCATTCCACCTTGATTGAAAACCTTGATGCGTTCTGTACGGCCCGAAGCCTTGAGTTACTGGCTCGTGCGACGGCGTTTGGGCCTGCGACCGGTCGCGATTGGCCGAGCTGTCGATTGTTCGCAGAGGAAGTTGTGCTACTTTTTACGTCGAGGTAGAGCCAAGACAGTTGTCCAGTTAGACCCGGGTTCGCTGCCGTCTGCACTCCCATTGCGGGCGAGTAAAATTCGCGCACGACTACTCCTGTCGGGATAGCCAAGAAAATCGCCACCCTAAACTAACTTGATGAAATTTATGCTGGTTTCCGCCGCCGGCTTTTCCCCTATCGGCTTCGGAACCCCCCCGTATCCTTAATGAACTCATAACACATCTGTTCGATTAGCAAATAGAAGATTTCATTTCGCTAATTTAAAGATTGTGAACAAAGTTAATTTGATTTGCGGCATGGACTATTGACCTGAAACGAGCCTGGCCCCAGCACTCCCCTAATGAGGAGGCGCTCTGTAAGCATTGACGTAGCCTCGGGGTCGGGCGGGTCGGATCGTGCAGCGCGACGCAAAATGAGAACAGTTGCCCAACCACAAGGTTTTCTTTTAAGGTTGGGGCTCAGGATCCTTCGAATAAAAAGGTTCAAATAACCTGGATCAAGGCAAAAGGTTCCGCCATGGGACTTCAGTCTATGGCAGGTCTCGCAAAGGTCCTAGCCCCATTCTCGAAGGGCTTCATCGCCCTATTTTCAAATAACCATCCCATGGCCCGCCATGGGCGGGCAACGGCACAGATCAGCCTTGTCGTCCCGTCAGGTCGCGTCGATGCCTTTGCCCGCCCAATACTTGAGGAGGACAAACGTGCACGAAAAACACAGCTACGGACAACCTGAGCCGCGCTTTTCGACGGGCCTGCCGATAGGAGTGATGCTTATCACCATGACTGCAATTGCAGCCTACCTTTTCATCGGAAGTACATTGCTGGATGGTGGCGAGCGCGCCGTCGCGATCGTGCTACCTAAACCTGCGGTCGCAAACGCCAATTAGCAATCCTCCCAAATAAGGGCTACGGCTCTATCATTCCTGAAAATGAAGGGGCTGACGGTTTGTCTACGTGCGCTCAATGATAGAACGCCGCGCCAGGATGGCCAAAAGGCGAGCTACGGCCACAAAACGAGACCGGGAAATCGACAGCGGAACATGTTAAGCCCAGCCACAGGCCGTGCGGCAAAGCCGTCAGGAAGCGAGGCACTCCTCGCATATGCCGCAACCGTCCGCGTCCATTTTCGAAGCCGAACGCTTCTTCTGGCAACACTGGCATGTCATCATGTTTCGCGGTTGTTCTTTCTCGCGCTTGGGTGGAATGATTTCGATCTCGTGGTCGTTGATTGATTTTGTTGGCACGTAATTCATCTCGAGGCTCCATGTCGAGGATGGGACCAGAGATAGTATCGATGCAGATCGGTGCAAGATCCGGCGTGAAAGCCTGAAGCCGAAAGTCCTAACCTTAAGGAAATGCCGTCGAGAAAGGTCAAACCGTCAAGGGCAACCGTCTAGAATGTACCTTGCATGCGCGGTTCCCAATGTCGGAACCTAGTCGCCGGCGAAAACGGCGACCCGGACATTTTGGCGGCCTTGGATCGATTTTGGCATGAAGGCCGCGCGTTGATCCAAGCGTAAGGCTTGAAATGGCGCCGTGGCGCTGCATTTTCTCTTCAGATCGTCTGACGGACACTGGTGATGCCTTGGCCATTTGTTTTGACGGGTCTTGAGTACACGCAAGTGATGGAAAAGCCAGAGCAGCGATATTTCCACGTCGTGATATGCGCCTCGAACGCAATGGACAAACCCGTTCTGCTATTTGGCGACCTTGACGAGAGACAGCTCAAAAAACAGTTTCTCATTCCTTATCGAACAGGCGGCCGGCTCGCATTTGGGGCGAAATTTCTGAACGTGTCGGATCTTACAGCCGTCAAAATTTTAGAGACTGTCGAATGCAAGGAGAAAATCCTGAATGCACTGCAGGAAGACAGCTTGAGGGCGATTGACGAACACAATCAAAAATTCATGTGGACGCCAGTCGAGGCAGTTGCATTGGGCTGGGATGAGGAAGACATCATTTACGCCGATGCCGACGTAACACATCGCTACATTGATGGCCCTCCCGGGGCCCCTTCTCATCTGAGGCGCGTTCTTGGCAGTAGGGGCTTTAAGGTTGCGACAGGGACGCTTATCTTTCTAGCCGCCAGTGCATGGTTCGACCTGGGGTGAAAGGGTAACCAACCGTTGGCGCGGTTTGACGTGGCCCGTCAAATTGATCATCGCTCGTTGCGCTAGAAGATGCCGCAGCTTACTTTTTTTCTCGCTCCGTACGGCCGTTATTTGGCCCATGCCAAATGTTGGTCACCCGTTTCCTTCACCTCAGGGCTTTAGAACGACTTTGATGCATCCATCCTGCTTGTCGCGAAATGTCTTGTAGAGGGTAGGCCCCTCTTCGAGCGAGGCTCGATGAGTGATGATGAACGAGGGATCGATTTCACCCTTTTCGATGCGTTCCATCAACGTGGGGAGGTAGTGCTGGACGGGTGTTTGCGCCATTCGAAAGGTCAGGCCGCGATTGATGGCGGAACCCATCGGAATTTTGTCCAGAAAGCCGCCATAGACACCCACAATCGAGACGGTACCAAAGTTGCGGCAGCAATGGATCGCCTGACGAAGCACATGTGGCCGGTCCGTTCCCATGAACGTTGCTACCTTGATGCGATCAATACGGGAATCCCAACTGGCGGCCGGATCGGCCTCAGTGCCGACGGCATCGATGCAGGAATCTGCGCCGCGGCCGTTGGTCATTTCCATGATCCTGTCGTAAATGTCGTTGTCCATGAAGTCGACGATCACGGCACCAGATCGTTCGGCCATGGACAACCGTTCCGGGACGGTGTCGACGGCAATGACACGCCCCGCGCCGAGCATGAAGGCTGATCTGATTGCCATCTGGCCCACAGGGCCGCATCCCCAGACCGCGACGGTGTCGCTCGGCTTGATGTTGCAGAACTCGGCCGCCATATACCCGGTCGGAAACACATCCGATAGAAAGAGCACCTGCTCGTCCGTGAGGCTATCGGGCACCTTGATCGGTCCGACATCGGCATAAGGTATGCGCAGGTACTCCGCTTGGCCCCCGCTGTAGCCGCCCAGCAAATGAGTGTAGCCGAAAAGGCCGGCAGGCGAATTGCCCCAGAGCCTTTTGGCTTTCTCAGGATAAGGATTGCTTCGCTCACACCCCGAAAAGAACCCGCGCTGACAGAAAAAACACTCGCCGCAGGAAATCGTGAAGGGGACCACCACCCGGTCACCAATCTTAAGTTTCGTATGGCTTTTGCCGAGTTCCACGACCTCCCCCATGGTCTCGTGGCCCATGATGTCGCCCCTTTGCATGTCGGGCATTATCCCGTTGAATAGATGTAGATCCGAGCCGCAGATGGCGCACGCCGTCACTTTTATGATCGCGTCTCGGCCATCCTGGATTTCCGGGTCAGGAACGCTTTCGCACCGAATATCGTGTTTGCCGTGCCAGGTGAGCGCTTTCATCGCAGCCTCCAGAAATGGAAAACGACGCCTAACCACCAGGACGCGAAATCGATCCCATGCGAGCAAAGATCGGAACATGGGGAAGCCTCGGTGGTTTGTTGGTCCGCACGCCCAAATGGGCCACCTTACCCGCTCGAGGCAGCTATGACAGTGAACCAGAACAAGCCAAAGATTGAACCTTATGGCGGGCCTTGGGGTGGGGATCGGCCAAGTCGGTAGGCGACGAAAACCGGAAAGGCCAATTTTATTACCCCGGAGGCGCTATTTCCGGAGTTTTCGACGGCGGATGACGGCAAGCTTCTTCATCTTGCGACGTTGCGCTCTAACGACCAGTTCAACACAACAATCTACGGCTATAGCGATCGTTTTCGGGGCGTAGGGGGGACGCGGAAAGTCGTCTTCATGAATGAGGACGATATTGTCCGACTGGGGCTTGCCGCTGGAAATATTGTGACTGTCACGACTGCTATCGACACAAACCACACGCGCAGCGTCAGCGGGATGATCGTCGTGCCTTACGACATTCCGGCTGGCTGTTGCGCGGCCTATTACCCGGAAAGCAATCCGCTCTTCCCTCTGTCTCATCACGACCCGAAGTCCAAGGCTCCTTCATACAAACTCCTGCCTGTTCGGATTAAAGGGCGCGCCTGACTGACACGCTTGGAGCGCACATGGCGTTGAGCGCGGGATCCGCCGGGCCGGGGCGCCGTCCTCCGGCTAGAACGGTTGGAAGGCGCGTGCGTCGGACGACCTACTTTGATCGATCCGGTGCTGTTTCATCGAACCCGACATCCCAATCCTTCTTTGATGTCTTTTTACCCGGCGGCGAGCGCGACCCTGACATGTCCTCAGAGCCTGTCACTACGGTCGGCTTTGCGCTCGCCACGCCGCTGCTTTTACGGTCGGCCCTGGATTTGGCAAATTGACCCTTTGCGTCCTGTCTGGTTTTTAAGGCGTCCGAAGGACGATTGCGTTCCGGATCGCGATTGTTCTCGCCGACAGCGTCTCGATCGCGATCGGGCTCGTCCGTGGCTGGAAGATATCCGCGGGGCCTGCTTTCCTCAGGTCCTTCCCAGCGCGGCGACTGGTCGGTGGTGCCCGCTGGGCCGCTTCTAGGCTTGTTCATACCCATATTCACTCTCCTTTCATTGAGGGTAAACCTGCCTCGACCGCCGATGTTCCGTTCTATTGTATTGCAAGCGTCGGAGGATAGGTGCGTGCGTCCCCGCGGTTGAAAATGGCGAAGGCAGGTTCGGTGCCAGCCTCTCGGGCGGCGCTCGATCGGTGCGCGGTGGCAATGTTGTGAAGTGTGCGAGAACGAACTAGAACTCGCGGTTGCATTTGTGCTTGGTACCGGACCAGAAGGCGGTTAGTCATGCCCTATGACGGGAAAGGCGCCCGCCTTTACCGATGCCGACATGCCCGGGTGTGGCTTTCAGTAGCTTTGGCTTCCTGGGCGCTGGCGCTGATATTGGACGTCTGATCCGAGCGTCGGCGTGTTCGACTGTTCCCCAGCGATGGAGTTGGGGCACTTCGGAATGGCGAAACCAACTTGTCTGGCAAGTGCTGCGTCGCCGATGAATTGCTGCTCATTCAGCGCAACGACGAGATCCGATTTTACTGGGTCGACGACCGACGTTCGTCGAAATGATGCCGAGTATCGACCAAACGTCGACGCGAACAGCGCCACTGCCAAGCGCCACGGTTCAATGATCTCACCGCATGCTGCCCGGCATGGGTCATGGAACCGATATTTGGCCCAAAACGTTAGACGCATTGGAAGGAGCCACCATGCCATCGTCGAAGGTCCAATGGGTAGCGCGGGCGGGATATTGCGCTCGTGGCATCGTGTTTTTCCTCGTCGGGGGCCTCGCGTTTTTCTCCGGCCTTTCAACCAACAAGTCCGACACCAGAACTGCCCTTGATGTCTTGCTGGGGCAGCCTTTGGGAAGAATTTGGGTAAGCGCCATCGCGCTGGGACTGCTCGGTTTCATTGCCTGGCGGTTGGCCCAATCGCTTGGGAACGCTGACCGACATGAAAGCGATATGAAAGGTGTGGCCATACGGCTGGCTCTATTCGGCAGTGCGATTACCTATATGGGTTTAGCCTTCTACGCCATCGGTTTGGTAGTCGCACCGTCGGGGTCAGACAGTACAAGTGGCGAAAAAGGACTTGCGGCATGGACGATGGCGCAGCCGTTCGGAAAATACCTGGTTGGAGCGATTGGCCTGGGCTTCATAGCCGGTGGGATCGTCACGGCTGCAAAGGGAATACTTGGAAAGTACGAGCGCTATCTTAGCGCCCAGGCTCTGGACAGCCAACTGATCAAAGGTGCATCGGTTTACGGTCTTTTTGCCCGAGGGGCAGTCTTCATCGTGGTCGGGGCTTTCCTCGTTTATGCGGGGATCAAGGTAAATCCGCAGGAGGCCGGAAACATCGGCGACGCACTCGCATGGATCCGCAACCAACCGTTTGGACGCTTCCTCTACGCAGCAACGGCGCTAGGGCTTGCTTCGTTCGGGGCCTACAACGTCATTCTCGCAAGATATCGCATTGTGAGGCACCCCCGTCTGGATAAGCACGCCAAAGCCGCTTTACGGTCGTCGGCCAGGCTCTTGGACGACACGTCGCGCCGTTAGACCGACGCCCGGCAACGTTGCCCGAAGCCCGACTTGCGCTTTCGTGACACTCCGTCAGCAGGTGCCACTGGCCATTTCTGGTGGCGCGGTGAATGCGAGGCGGGGTAGCCGCGATTCGGGTGCCATATCGGTGAGTCGCGTGCGAAAAGGTCGCTTCGAATTCCAATTCTCATGCTTTGATACACGGACAGCCAACATTCGCACATAAATAATTCTGGGGCAGGCAGAGCGGGTTCTGGCCGCCTTAACGCATTGAAACAATGATAGAAAATGGCTGTTCGACCCGTCGATGTGGCGACCTCCCCGATGCCGTGATAAGCCTTTGTTAACGTTATATTCCTTGTCAGCTCGGATGAATCACTCATAATAACGCTTAGGTCGGGTTTCTGATCGAAAAACCGTTATTTGAGAGCTGCCTTGCA